>JBGQAM010000006.1:0-39913 GCA_041494275.1 Thermoplasmata archaeon
GCCATCATGGACGTCTTCGAGGAGGAGTACAAGGAGGACCTCTCCATGGACGAGGCCATCCTGCTCGGGCTCAAGGCCCTCGCCAAGGCGACTGAGGAGAGCCTCAACACGAAGGCTGTCGAGATCGGCCTTGTCAAAGTCGGCGAGAAGTTCAGAAGACTCACGGACGCCGAGGTCGAGGCCTACGTGAAGAAGCTCGCACCCTGAGCTGATATCATGGTCGACCTTGACGAGGCGATAGTCGCAAGGTACGAATCGCACGGCGAGAGCTTCGAGATTCTCATCGACCCTGACGTCGTCCAGAAGATGAAGGACGGGAGGGAGGTCGACCTCGTCGAGCATATGGTCATAGACACGATTTTCAAGAACGCGAAGAAGGGGACAAGAGCCCCTGAAGACAAGATCAAGGAGATCTTCGGGACAATCGACCCGACCCAAGTCGCGAAGACGATCATCCTGAAGGGCGAAGTGCAGCTCACGACAGAGCAGCGCAAGATCATGCAGGAGAACAAGCGCAAGAGGATCGTCGAGTACATCGCGAGGAACGCGATGAACCCCCAGACCGGCGCTCCGCATCCGGCCACGAGAATCGAGATCGCGATGGAGGAAGCGAAGGTCCACATAGATCCGTTCAAGACTGTCGAGGCGCAGGTGCCCGCAGTCATGGACGCCCTCAGGCCGTTGATACCGATAAGGTTCGACAAGGTTCGGATCGCTGTGAAGGTTTCGGGGGAGAGTTACGGCAGATGCTATGAGGACTTCAAGCACTTCGGCAAGATCACGAAAGAGGAGTGGCAGAAGGACGGCTCTTGGATAGGCGTGATCGAGATGCCCGCGGGCCTTCAGACCGAGTTCTTCGAGAAGATCAGCAACAAGACCCATGGCGAGGCGGAGACCAAGATACTGAAGTGATTTCTCAGTGTCTGGCTTGGACAGAGTCGCCATGAAATGACTCTAACAGGTCCGACCAAAAGGTTTAAGGATATAACGCAGTTTCCGCTCCGACAAGAGATAAAGGTAAATGCACTACTGCGAGCAGCGAAGGAAATCTTTGTGATTTGAAGCCTCGCTGGCAGCGTGTTTATCGCAAACATGCGAGTGAGACAAATGCAATCGAGCGATTCTAAAGAGAGCGTTAGAGAGGTAGTTGTACCTGGAGAACTTCTTGCGATATCTAGCAAGAAGGCCGGGACTGGAACATATTCGGAGGGAGGCAAGATATTCGCCTCCCAACTGGGCATCAAGACCGTCAGGCCCGATTCGATAAGCGTCGTTCCCTTGGCGGGGCAGTACATCCCCGTGAGGGGAGACCTTGTGGTGGGCAAGATCGTCGACGTGGGGGCATCCAACTGGCTAGTGGACATTAACTCGCCGTATCCGTCTCCATTGCACGTGAACGAGGTTCCGTGGAGGGTAGAATTCGGTGAGACTCGCAAGTTCATGACCGTTGGAGATATCGTGCTCCTCATGATCGTCGGTGTGGACGAGACGAAGAGGATACAGGTCTCGATGCAGGAGCACGGCCTCAGGAAACTCACGGGCGGAATGGTAATGGAAATCTCTCCGTCCAAGGTCCCGAGAGTCATTGGCAAGAACGGCTCCATGATCCAGATGCTGAAGAACATGACTAGCTGCCGGATATATGTGGGGCAGAACGGAAGGATCTGGATCGACGGTGAGCTGGATAGCATCGTAAGGGCTGTGCAGGCGATCAAGATGATTGAAGATGAAGCGCACAGCCAAGGACTGACCGAGAAGGTCAAAGCACTCCTGGAGAGAAGCTCCGGGACAGGAGCGTGAAGTGAATGGGCGGAACACCTACGGATCTCAAGCTGATTGATGAGAATGGCCGGAGACTGGACGGCCGGAGGCCAGACGAGATGAGGCCTCTGAAGATAGAAGCTGGCGTGCTGAAGCGTGCGGACGGCTCGGCATATGTGGAATGGGGTTTGAACAAGGTCATGGCAGCGGTCTACGGGCCGAGGGAATGCCATCCGAGGCACATGCAGAACCCGGAGAGGGCCCTCGTGCAGTGTCATTACAACATGGCATCGTTCTCCGTCGACGACAGAAAGAGGCCCGGACCGGACAGAAGGTCTCACGAGATATCCAAGATTATCTCAGAAGCCTTGACTCACGTCGTATTCACGGAGTACTTCCCAAGGACATCGATCGATGTGTACATCGAGGTGCTCCAGGCGAACGCTGGCACAAGATGCGCTGGCTTGACAGCCGCATCGGTGGCGCTCGCTGACGCGGGAGTGCCGATGAGGGACATCGTGGCTTCATGCGCCGCTGGCAAGGTCGCGGACACCGTAGTTCTAGATCTTGGAAAGGAAGAAGACAACTTCGGCCAGGCGGACATACCCGTCGGATATGTTCCCAGGACCGGTGAGATAGTCCTTCTCCAGATGGACGGGGACCTCACCAACGAAGAGTTCGACAAGGGTCTCCACATGGCAGTAGAGGCGTGCAAGAAGATATCGGAGCTCCAGCGAGACGCGCTCAAGAGGAGATACTCTGCGAGGACCCAGGACACGGAGATCGGCTCCACGGAACGCTCGGAGGCGGTGTAAATGGGAAAGGATGTTGTGGCCGACCTGAAGAGGGATTACATATCGAAGTTGCTAGCAAAGGGTCAGCGAGTCGACGGAAGGAGATTCGACGAGATGCGCCCGTTGACCATCGAGACGAACTTCATCGGCTCGGCTGAGGGCTCAGCCAGGGTCAAACTTGGAAACACGGATGTAGTGGTGGGCGTGAAACTCATCGCGGGAGAGCCGTTCCCGGACACTCCGAATACCGGGGTGCTGACGACGAACGCCGAGCTGATACCGATGGCTAGCGACACATTCGAATCAGGACCTCCTGACCAGGAATCCATCGAGGTGGCGAGAGTCATCGACAGAGGCATCAGGGAGGGCCACGCGGTAGACATGACCAAACTCTGCATGGTGCCTGGGAAAGAGGTCTGGATCATGTTCGTCGATGTGCACGTGCTCGACTACGACGGCAACCTGTTCGACGCCGCAAACATCGGCGCGAACGCGGCTTTCAAGGGCACAATCGTGCCTGCGAAGAGAGCCGGCAAGGGCGAGGACTATCCGTTGCCTGTCCTGCACCAGCCGATCTCAATCACTGCGGTCAAGATCGACGGGAAGATACTCGTTGACCCGACCCACGACGAGGAGAGGGTAGCAGACGCGAGGCTTACCGCAGCTACTATTGAGACCGGGAACCTGTGCGCGATGCAGAAGGGCCTCAACGGAGCGTTCACGATGGAAGAGGTCTTCAAGGTCGTCGAGATATCGAGGAGAATCGGAGCCGAGGTTCGCTCTAAGCTCTGAGGGACGGGGATATCATGACCAAGAGAACGAAGAAGGTCGGCACATCCGGGAGATTCGGCCCGCGATACGGAGTCACGGTCAGGAAGCGCATAGCAGACGTCGAGGCCGAGACTAAGGGTAGGCACGAGTGCCCAGTCTGCCACGGCGTGGCGCTTGGCCGGAGTGCGACCGGCATCTGGATCTGCAGACGATGCGGCGCCAAGATGGCCAGCAGCTCGTACATGCCCACTCCCCCAGCTGCGGTCAGACGCGAACTCGCGGAAGTGCTGGCGAAGGCCGAGGGCAAGGAAGAAGCGGTCGTACAGAAGGATGAAGAGCCTGCGGCCGGCGCCGTCGAAGAGCCGGTGAAAGAAGAGAAGGCCAAGAAGCCGAAGAGGAAGGCCAAGAAGAAGGAGTAGATCAAATGTACAAGTGCTCGAAGTGCAAGGAGCCCGTGAGGACGAACGTTAACACGGTCGGCCTGCAGTGCGAGAAGTGCGGCTCGAAGGTCTTCTACAAAGAGAGACCGAACGTGAGGAAGTCGATCAAGGGCAGATGACATTGACCAGCAGGGCCGAGCTGACCGTGAAGACCGCGCGACCAGACGTCGTCGCTGGAGCTCTCTCGCCTGAGCTTGCGGAGAAGATCCCGAGGACGAAGGTCGCGGTGGAGAAACGGCATGGCGAAGTGCGGATAGTCATCGAGGCTGACGACCAATACGCTCTTAGGGCGGCCCTGAACTCATATATCAGATGGACTAATGTAGCAGAAGAGACAGCTAAGGAGGCGGGAAGGAGATGATGGACAACATACCACCGAAGGTCCAGAACCAGATAGCTCAGTTCCAGCAACTGACTCAGCAGATCCAGATGGTCACGACCCAGAAGATACAGCTCGAGGCTCAGGTGAGGGAACTGGAGAAGACGGTCCAGGAACTTGAGAGAGTGACCGAGGAGTCGGCAGTGTTCAAGAATGTAGGCTCGCTACTGATCCAAGTCAAGGACAAGCCCGCGCTTCTGACCGAACTGAAGGAGCAGAAGGAGACCGCGGAGGTCCGCGTCAAGACCCTCGACAGACAGGACAAGCACTTGAGGGAGAGGCACAAGAGCCTGCAGGACCAGATTACCCAGGCGCTACAGGTACCAGCTCCTGCGAGGCCGGCGCCCGAGGTCGACGAGACTTAGTCTAGAAAACAAATCCATCCTCCCGAAGGCATTTCATCTTCGGGAGTTTAGTATCTATTTTATAGGTCATTCGTTCTGACATCCACTCGTGCTTTCCAGCATAGCGGCGGAATTGTCAAAAGATGGCGGCACCCTCATCCTGCTACACGGGAACGCCGACGCCGACGCAGTCGCGAGCGCGTTCGCAGTTCAACAGTCATTCCCTGACGTCACCATCGGAGTCCCGGGCGGACTTGACAGAGTCTCCAAGGTTCTAGCACAGACATTGGATATCAAGACGAAGGAGGATGTGGCGAGAGTCACGCGGAAGAGGCTATTGATACTCGATACATCTGGTCCAGAGCAGCTGAACGGTGACTTCGACCTCTCGAATGCGATCGTCGTCGACCACCACGCGAAGAACGCGAAGTGGGAACACGCGTGGATGTATCACTGCGACGACACCAAGAGCTCTTGTTCAGAGATCGTTTTCGAACTTCTCAAATCGGCGGGCAAGATGCCGACCAAGGAGTCGGCGCTTGCCCTGTTGTTCGGGATGTTGACTGACTCTGGCTACTTCAAGTTCGCGAGACCCAACACGCTGGTGACCTTCTCCGAGCTGATGGGCACTCACAAGATCCAGATGGACGAGGCGATGAGCCTTGTCGACGTGGAGACGGACATATCCGAGAGAATATCCCAGCTGAAGGGAGCGCAGAGGCTGAAGTACTGGAAGGTCGGGGAGCACATCGTGGCCGTTTCGCAAGGGAGCGCATTTGAGGCATCAGTCTGCAAAGCGTTGCTCTCCCTAGGCGCGGACATAGCGTTCGTCGGATCGCAGAGAGGAGAGCAGTTCAGAATAAGCGCGAGGGCCACTCAGGCGATGGTCAGAAAGGGGATACATCTTGGGAAGCTTCTGGGAGGGGTCGGGTCTGAGACCACCAACGGAGGCGGCGGTCATCCAGGCGCCGCGGGACTGACTGGCACAGGCGACGTGGAGGCCATCCTCAACATAGCGCTGGAGAACGCGCTCAAGCTGCTGCGAAAGATGTGATCATCGGGTGACTGAGATCTCCTTCACCTTGCTCAGGTTCTTCGGATTCTTCTCGAAGTAGTCTCTCACGGGTTGAAGGATCGTGGAAACGGAATCCGCAGCGCCATTCTTCAGGTCCTGAGCGTGAAGTTTGCCTCCGACATACGCCGTCTGGAGCTCCTCGAAAGAGGCGAAGTCTATCGGACCTCCGTACTTGGTAGGTCGATCAATATGTATCGAGCCGAGCTTCGGAAACGCGATGAGCCGCATCATGTCGATGACAGGGTTGCCTTCTATCTCGGCGGGGCAGAATGCGCTCTTGATCTTCTTGGATATTTCCTGCGGTGAGTCGTGGAGAAAGATTGCGCTGTTCGGATTGCTCTTGGACATCTTGGCTTCGACTGGGTCCATGCGGCCTCCACCCTGCAGGCTCACGAGCAGTGGTGTGTGCAACGCTATCGGCTTCTTCCACTTGAGCTTCTCCGCAACATCCCTTGCCAACATATGCGCCCTTCGTTGGTCCATGCCTGCGAGCGCGATGTCGACGCCGAGCTCGAAGATGTCGGCAGCCTGCATCGGAGGGTACATCACCTTGGATGCATCGATCTCCGCCTCGTCCTCAGTTCTGCCCATTATGGTCATGGCACGCTTGATGCGCGTCAACGAGCTGGCCTTGGCGATCCGGATGAATTTCTCCCAGTAGCTTGAGCGGTTGATGAGATCGCTGGCCCAAACGTATTTCGCTGAGTCCTTGACGCCCAGCGCGGTGAAGCATTCCTTCAGATACTCTCCGCACACGCGTATGCTGTCGATCTTCCCGCCGAGCTTGTCGTTGATGAGTGCGTGCCAATCAGCCAAGAAGATTATCACCTCAACTCCCGCGTTCTGGAGGTCAATTATCTTGCTGGCGGTAATGATCTGCCCGGCATGGACGAAGCCGCTTGGCTCGTAGCCGATGTATGCAGAGGGTTTCGAGTTGGTCTCAAAAAGGGTCCTTAACTCCTCGGATGTGACAATCTCGAGAGCGTTTCTGGAAGCTAGCGCAAACCTGGAATCTATGTCCATTGCCGTGCCCTCTCCCGATAGAAGAGTGTAATGGAAAAAGCTTTGTGACGCGGGCTAGAAGGAAAACGTTAAGAAGGTCACAGGTATTAGGACTAGTCCCACTCGGGGATTCAAAAGGGGGAGCCCATGAAGGTTTCAGCTCTGCGGAATGGCAAGATGATCATAAAAGTGTCTGATGTCAAAGATGTCGCCGGAGAAGGTATCAGGATCTCCGAGGAATTCTACTATGAGCTGGACAGGGAAGTCCATGAGATGATCGAGAGCGCCGCCCGAAGAGCCAAGAAGAACGGCAGAAGAACACTGAAGCCGTACGACCTATGATTGCGCGTCTCCGGTATGCACATGCGAGCGAATGAGAAACCTGAGCAAAGGTCTCGAGACAGACATAGAGACCTAGACCATGCTGCTTCTGTTTGGCGAGAGAAGGAATCCGTAGAGGGCAAGCCCACGGATGCTGGCGTTTTGATCCTGCAGACTTCTGGATGCAGGCACTTTCACACGGGTGGTTGCTCGATGTGCGGCTACAACGTCGACTCGAACAACAGCGTATCACAGCAAAACATCTCGAAGCAGATCGACAGCGCAATGGATCAACTGGATGGAATCAGCTTCCTCAAGGTCTACACTTCAGGGTCGTTCTTAGACGAGTGCGAAATCACCTCAGATACCTCGGACCACATACTGAAGAGATGCGCTGACGCGAATCTCAGGCTCCTCTTCGAATCAAGGCCCGAGTATGTCACAACAGAACGACTGGACCACATGCTTGCCATCCACGATGATCTCGAGATCGCTCTCGGTCTGGAGAGCTCGAATGACAATGTCCTGAGGTACTCCATCAACAAGGGGTTCGCCGTCGAAGACTACGAGAAGGCGACCAAGGTATTGAACGCGAAAGGAATCGATGTGAGAACCTATGTCCTGCTGAAGCCGCCGTTCCTCACGGAGTCTGAGGCGATTGAGGATGCCAGGGCGACAATCGCCTTTGCGGCCAAAACGAGCAAGACGATCTCATTGAACCCGGTGAATGTCCAGAGGGGCACTCTCGTTGAGAGATTGTGGAGGAACTGGGCTTACCGACCTCCGTGGCTCTGGAGCGTTGTGATGGTGCTTCGCGAATCGGACTCGAATGGAAAGAGGTTGATATGTGACCCCACTGGCGGAGGGAAGGAGAGAGGAGCGCACAACTGCGGCAAGTGCGACGACGTGATCCTCGACTCGATAAGGGCCTTCTCGCTCTCCCAGGACTACACGAGGCTGGGGGTTCCCGACTGTGAGTGCAAGGAGCTGTGGCAGAGCAGCATGGATGTCGAACAGTTCGTCATGGGCGGGTCAGTCGATCTCCAGAGATTCTTCGCCAAGTCTAGGAAAAGAAGATAGACGTGATAAGACCATTCAGCAACGGGGATTTGGCGATGCGGACGCTGATGACGGCCTTTCTTAGTGTGTCGGTATTGGCTTTGATGATATGCGGGAATATCCCGAGCCTCTCGGATCAGGCTCTTGGCGGTGAGGACTCAGCGTCATCCACTTCGTTCATTCAGAGTGCGTCACAGTCGAATTCTGGCCTTGCCTCAACAATGACGAGCATGTCCTCCGGCGAGAAGTTGCTCGTAATTGCCATGGACTCTGCTGTTGAGACAATGGATCCTGCGAAGACCGCCCTTATGTACGGACCTCCGGGCATGATCTACGAGACCTTGATCCAGAGAGACCTGACGGGGGCCTACGTGCCGGGTCTTGCAGAATCTTGGAACATGAACACGACAGTCCCGGGTCATCCAACGTTCGAGATGCGCCTCAAACAAGGGGTCAAATTCCACGACGGATTGACATTCGACACGCAGGCAGTCAAGAGAATCATCAATTACTATTCTGACAACAACAGCTGGGTCCAGTACGAGTTTTGGGCGATATATGGATGCCAGAACAAGACCGGCTGGCCCAACGCTGGAATATGGTGCAAGGACGCCTACAACATGGTCCTGAACCTGACCTGGGCGGATGTTGCGCTACAGTTCAACCTCTCGCATTTGTACAGCTCGATGATTAGCCCTGATGCGCTTGAATCTGACGGGCTTGACCACTACGGCACTCCTGGATACAAGGTCGTTGGGACCGGCCCGTTCAAGTTGGCTGAATGGGTAGCTGGCGACCACGTCACGCTAGTGAAGAACGCTGACTACAACTGGGGAGCGTCGTGGTATGTGAACAAGGGACCCGCCACGATAGACAGGATTGTTTACAGAATAATCGCTGACGAAGCAACGAGGTTCGCCGGGTTCGAAAGTGGGTCGATCGACGTCCTGCAGCAGGTGCCTCCGAACAAGGTCCTGGGGTACGCAGCAGATCCAGGGATCACGGTCGTGACTGGCCCTGGACAGGGGACATACCACATGGAGTTCAACTGTCAGAAGGATCCATGGACGAATGTGTCACTGAGGAAGGCGTTCGGCTTCGCCATCAACAGGACTCAGATCGTTGATTCCGTCTGGCATGGATATGCAGAACCGGGCGTGAACTACTTGCCTCCGATCGAGCCCGAGGGGAGGCTTATCCCGTCGCAGTACAACTTCTCCTACGACCAGGCCAAATCCACGACTCTTTTCGCACAGGCAGGGTACCAGAATCGTGACGGCGACCCGTGGCTGGAGAAGAGTGACATGTCAGAGCTGACCCTGAACCTATGGACCACGACCAAGGGCGAGGATATCGCTATGTCGCAGATACTGCAGACTCAGTTCCAGGCCGTTGGTGTACACGTGGTGCTGACCACATACGACGAGACCCAGCTCAGAGACAGGGCTGCGGCAGGCGAGCAGGAGGCCATATTGTTCTGGTACTCATGGCCGAGGGCGGAGATCCTTGACTGGCACTTCGGGACATGGGCTATTGGCGGCTCCAACACCGCGTGGTACACTGACCCGATCTTCGATGAATATGCTGTCAACTGGACCTCTGCTGAGACGGAGCAGGCCTTCACGGATAACGCCACAGCGGCGCATGAGAGGCTGCTTGACCAGGCCCCGTGGGCACCGATCACATTCTGGCACCAGATAGATGCCGTCCACGACAAGGTCTCGGGCTGGTACGTCCACCCGCTCGGCCGTGAGCAGGTGTTCAACATACTTGACGTTGATGTGAATCCGACCGCAGTTGCGGTGGTTACACCTGACCCTGCGATGGCGGGCGAGACAGTGACATTCGACGGATCAGGCTCGAGCGACGATGTCGGCATCGTGAACTGGACATGGACATTCACGGATGGAGCCAGCTCCGTGGAGCGTTGGGGCGAAATCGCCACATATGTGTTCGTGGACGAATTCCAAACGGTCGATGTGACACTGACTGTCCGCGATGGCGACGGGAACACAGATACGGACATGGTGACGCTGGACGTTCTCGGCGTTATTCCGGAGTTCCCGATGCTCGTTGTACCAGTGTTGATCACGATAGTCATGTTCGCTTTGATCGGGCTCGGAAGGAGACGGACAGAATAGGGTACGAGTCGTCAACGGAAACGTCCGCGGTTCAATAATCGCCTTCGAACCTCCGGCAATCAGCCAAGCCCAAGAAAGGTTTTTCAGGAAGCAGAGAGCTTAATCCTCCGAAGGTGCGCCGATGCAGGAGTACGAGATGCGAAAGGGATTCCAGGAAAACCTCCAGCCTGAGAAGCTGAAGACACTGATGCAAGAGATATTCGGCAACGTCCTGGAGAAAGATGGCAAGTTCGTCTCGTCGTTCGGAGCGCTGAAGGAACTCAACGCCTGGCCGTCGAAGAAGAATCTCGCAGTTGAGACGAAGACCGACCCTTCTGTCGGAGATGAAGTTGCGCAGAACACTATCAAAGCCTACAACACTTTTCTCGAGAAGGCTACGGGATACACCGCCAAGGAGAGGGGCAAGCGCGCACAGAAGAAAGCCAAGGAAGGCAAGACGTGAGTGCTGGACGAGCGGTCACGTTTATATATCAGTAGCCCATTCGCCGAGTTGCGATACCTGAGGCGGTATCGGCCAGACGCCGTATGGGCAATGCCTCTTGAGCACCCCACCACAAGCGCTGAAACATATTTTCAGGCGCTTACGAGGCGTCACGGCCGAGAAGCAGTGCCAATGGGACGCTGTGCTCGATCACTCGAGGACTCACAGCTAGGTCTATCGATTCGAGACGAGGGATAGCTATGCCAACCACAAGACGTCCAAGAAAGGGCTCGATGGGCTACTCACCTAGGAAGAGAGCCGACAGCATAACCGCCAGAATATCAACATGGCCCGAGGGAGGCGACGGCGCGAAGCTCCAGGGCTTTGCTGGATACAAGGCAGGGATGACGCACGCGATCATGGTGGACTACCGACCGAGGAGCACGACAGCGGGACAGGAAATCCAGGTGCCAGTGACCGTGCTGGAGGTTCCGCCAATAAAGGTCTGCGCGATCCGATTCTACCAGGATACGTCCTACGGAAGGAAGGCGATAGGAGAGGTCTGGTCTAAGAACATCGACAAGGAACTCGCCAGAAGGCTCCCGATCCCGAAGAACTACGACGAGAAAGCAGGCTGGACCGAAGCGGAGAAACTCGAGTACGACGACATACGCGCTCTGGTCTATACCCAGCCCATCCTCGTCACCGGTCTGCCCAAGAAGAAGCCTGAACTCATGGAGATCAGAGTCGGAGGAGGCAAGATGGAAGACCGACTGAACTATGCGAAGGGCGTCCTGGGCAAGCCCGTCACGATCAATGACTTCACCAAAGAAGGCGAGATGATCGATGTGGCGTCCATAACCAAAGGCAGGGGGTGGACGGGGGTCACGAAGAGGTGGGGCACGAAGCTCCTGATGCACAAGAACAGCAAGCACAGGAGGCTCATCGGGACACTCGGCACCAAGAGGCCGAACTATGTCAGGCACACAGTTCCACAAGGTGGCCAGAAAGGATTCCACCAGAGGACCGAGCTCAACAAGCGTGTTCTGAAGATCGGCGACAAGGGCGCTGAGATAACGCCCAAGGGAGGTTTCCTCCACTATGGCGACGTGAAGAACAGCTATGTGATACTCCACGGGACTGTGCCCGGGCCATCAAAGAGGATTGTGCGCCTGAGGGAGCCCGTTCGGACGACGGGGATCAAGCTCACCGAACCGATTCAATTGACGTTCATATCCATTGAATCAAAACAGGGAGTGTGAGTTCATGGCCGAGAAGAAAGTCAAGAAAATAAAGGCGGACGAGGAAGTGCCGACAACCACTCCCGGGAAGCTCAATGTATACGATCTCGAGGGCAAGGTCACCGGAGAGACCAACCTCCCTGAGATATTCAAAATAGAGTACAGACCCGACATCATAAGAAGGGCCGTGACCGCGATAGAGGCGAATAAGAGGCAGCCCTACGCGCCTTCGCCCACAGCAGGCATGCGCCATTCGGTGTCCACCTGGGGCAAGGGCAGAGGAGTGTCCAGAGTCCAGAGACTGATGGGAAGCTCCACCGCCGCCCAGTCGCCGAACAACGTGGGGGGCAGGCGCGCGCACCCGCCGAAGGTCGAGAAGGACCTGGGCAAGAAGATCAACAAGAAGGAACTGATGCTCGGGAAGCTTGGAGCGCTGCGTGCGACAAGCGAGGCAGTGCTCGTCAAGGCCAGGGGCCACAAATTCGACGACAAGCTGACCGTGCCGATAATTGTCAAAGACGTCTTCGAAGACATCAAGAGCACGCAGGACGCAGTGAAGGTCCTGTCGTCCATAGGCGTGTACGATGATGTCCAGAGGGCGATAGATGGGAAGAACATCAGGGCCGGCAGGGGCAAGATGAGGGGCAGGAGATACAGAATCCCCAAGAGCCTGCTGGTAGTCGTCTCAAAGGAGTGCAAGGGCGGGAGAAGCGTTAGAAATCTCCCTGGTATCGATGTTGTGACTCCGAATGCGCTCAACGCTTCCGTTCTCGCGCCAGGCGGAGCACCCGGGAGGCTCATGCTCGTCTCTGAGAGCGCGCTCGTTACCATAGGAGGCTGGAAGAGATGAGACGCCGCACAATCATTCTGCATCCATATGTTACAGAGAAAACAATGAACTCGATGTCGGGAACTCCATCCCAGGACCTGAAGGACGGGAACAAGCTGGAGTTCGTCGTCCGCAAGTCCGCCACCAAACCCGAGATCAAGAGAGCATTCGAGGAGAGGTTCGAGGCGAAGGTGGAGAAGATCAACGTCAAGTTGATGGGGGACGGCAAGCACGCGATCATCAAACTGAAGAAGGGCTACTCTGCCGAGGACATCGGCATGAGGATAGGCATATTCTGAGGTGGTGCTGACATGGGAAAGAGATTGATCACACAGAGAAGGGGACGAGGCTTTGGCAGATACAAATCCCCGAGACATCTCAGGTTCACGGATGCCACTCACCCGAGGCTGAGGGAGAGCAACGGCACGATACTCGACATAGTACATGAGCCTGGGAGGATAGCCCCGATCGCAAAGGTCCAGTACGGTAAGACGGAACATTTCATGATCGCACCCGATGGGCTCATGGTCGGCCAGGAAATCACCTTCGGACCCCGGGGAGCAGTCGAAGCCGGCAATACCATGCCCGTTGGGAACCTTCCCGAAGGCACGGTCGTCTACAACATCGAGTCGCAGCCCGGAGACGGCGGCAAGTTCGCAAGGACCGCTGGCACCGCTGCGACCATCGTCTCGCACGGCGCTAAGACCGTCCTGCTGATGCCATCTGGCAAGTTCAAGGAGGTCGACCACAAGTGCTTGGCGACAGTCGGGCTCGTCGCAGGGGGCGGACACAAGGACAAGCCGTTTGCGAAGTCCGGCAAGAAGTTCTGGGCATACAGCGCGAAGGCGAAAGCGTACTTCAAGGTCAAAGGCGTAGCAATGAACCCCGTCAACCACCCGCACGGTGGCGGTGGCCACCCGCACGTTGGTACACAGTCCAGCGTAGGCAGGAACACACCGCCGGGCAGGAAGGTCGGCAGGCTTGCACCACAGAGGAAGAAGAGGAAGGTGTGATGAATGGCCGATGAGAAGAAGGGAGATGCAGCTCAGAAGCCGGGTGCCAAGGCTCCGGCAGACAAAGCAGGAGCCAAGCCAGCAGCGCCCGGAGCGAAGCCAGCGGCGGGTGCCAAACCTGTCGTGGGTGGAAAGCCGGCAGCGGCCGCTGCGCCAGCCGCTGCACCTGTTGCCGGACCTACTCCGGCGCCTGAGAAGAAGATCAAGCCCTCCGCGAGACACCAGGGATCTGCAAAGGCCGCCAGAAGGAAGATGAGGAAGAAGAAGAGCCAGATCCAGGCAAGGAGGAAGAAGGAGTTCACGTACAGGGGACACACCATGGATGAGCTCCTGAAGCTACCGTTCGCAGATATCATCGAGCTCTTGCCAGCAAGGGCGCGCAGGACCTACATCAGGGGCCTCAACACCGAGCAGGAAGCGTTCGTCCGGAGGCTGAGAGCTTCTGAAAAGCCTGTCAGGACCCACAGACGGGAGATCCCTGTCCTGCCCGAATTCGTCGGCAAGACGGTCCACGTGTACAACGGCAAGGAGTTCTCACCGGTATCCATAAAGGCCGAGATGATCGGGCACGCGCTCGGCGAGTTCGCGATGACGAGGAAAGCAGTAAGGCACTCTGGCCTGGGCGTAGGTGCCACCAGATCGTCCAAGTTCATGCCGCTCAAGTGAGGGAGGCCGAAAACAATGGGATACACACAGGAGACGGACCCGGAGACGACCTCTAGAGCCCTCGGCAAGGAATTCAGCGTATCGCCGAAGCACTGCAGGGAGGTCTGCAAGATGCTGAAGGGGATGAAGGTGGATGACGCGAAGAAGTATCTGAAGGGTGTCATCGACCTCGAGATCGCTGTCCCCTACACAAGATTCAAAATGTACGCGAACCCGAAGCCGAAGGTCGGCCCTGGGAGGTACCCGAAGAAGGCCGCGAAGGCGATCCTGAGGGTGCTGGAGAGCGCCCAATCCAATGCCGAGTACAAGGGCCTCGAATCGGACAACATGAAAGTCAAGGTTGCCGCCGCCCACAGGGGCAGGATTGAGAAATCGTACATGCCGAGGGCGCAGGGGAGAAGCACACCCTGGAACGAGCAGACGACAAACATAGAGATCGTGCTGGAGGAGATCAAGGCGTCCTAGGACTGCCTGATGGAGGGACCAAAATGGCAAGCGAGAGAAAGTTCGTCACCGAGAACATCCGGAGAACCCTGTTGAAGGAGTACCTGATGAGCAGGGTCGGCAGGGCTGGGTTCGGAGGGCTGGACGTCCAGAGGACACCCATGGGCACGAGGGTCACGCTCATCTGCGAGAGACCTGGCCTGGTGATCGGCAGAAGGGGAGAAGCGATCAAGAGCCTCACACGCGCGATCGAAGAGGACTTCAATTTCAACAACCCGCAGATCGAGGTTCAGGAGGTCGAGAACCCGAACCTGAACGCGCAGATCATGGCGGAGAAGCTGGCGAACGCGCTCGAGCGAGGCTGGCACTTCAGAAGGGCTGGTCACTCGACGGTCCGGAGGATCATGGACAACGGCGCGAGAGGTTGCCAGGTCATAATCTCCGGCAAGCTCACGGGTCAGAGACACAGGACCGAGAAGTTCAAGGAAGGGCACATCAAGTATTGCGGCGAGGCGAAGCTGAACTTCATGCACCAGGGCTTTTGTGCCGCGAAGCTGAAGCCCGGGATCATAGGCGTCACCGTTCAAATCATGGATCCGAACGCGAGACTGCCGGACGAGATCGACATAATCCCACCTGCGGCTGAGCCCACACCGGCGCCAGGAGCACCGGTCGCTCCGACGGCGGATGGCAAGGCGGAGGAGAAGAAGGCCATGGAGGCAGTGGAAGAGCTGAAGAAAGCCGCGGCTGCGGAAGCGCCTGAGAAACCGAAGAAGCCGAGGGCCAAGAAGAAGGAGGGCGAGGCCGCACCGGCTGGACCGCAGGGAGCGGCAGTTCCTGGCGAAGAGAAGAAACCTGTCAAGAAGCGGAAGAAGAAGGAGACAGGAGCTCCTGCCACTGAGGCCATCACTCCAGCCCCAACTCAAGCTATGACAGCGCCTGAGCCAAAGCCGTTGGCCGAGGTCGCCGAGAAGAAAGAGCCGGAGAAGAAGGCCGAGCCGACTGAAGAGAAGAAGGAGGCATGAACGGATGGCGCTGCTGAGGTCGAAGGAGATCAGGGCGATGCGGCCCGATGACATCAAGGCGAAGTTCAAGGAGCTCAGCGACGAGCTCATGCACGAGAGGGGCATCGCAGCAATGGGTGGCGCGCCGTCGAGCCCTGGGAAGATCAGAGCTCTGAGAACGAACGTCGCCAGGATTCACACTATCACACGCGAGCTCGAAGTGGCCGCTGCCGTGAAGGCCGGCCCGAAGAAGCCCGCGAAGGAAGAGAACGCAAAGAAGGAAGACAAGAAAGAGGAACCGAAACCCAAGGTGAAAAAGGAGAAGGCTGAGAAGCCGAAGAAGGAGGAGAAGACGTAATGGCGGGAATATGCTCGGTGTGTGGACTACCAGAAGAGCTGTGCATGTGTGAGCAGATAGCGAAGGAACAGCAGAAGATCAGGATACTCACGGACACCAGACGGTACGGAAAGGTTGTGACCGTTGTCGAGGGAATAGACGACACGGACATAGACCTGGACGACCTCGCAAGGAAACTCAAGACCAGATGCGCCGCCGGCGGCACTGCCAAGGAGGGCAGGATAGAGTTGCAGGGCGACCACAAGAAGAAGGTCAAAGAGGTCCTCGAGGAGCTGGGGTTCTCTGTGGAGTGAAGGTAGCCGAGCATGAGTTTAGGAGATTTCCGGAGACGGGAGCTGATCGGACTTGAGGTGGAGATCCTTGAATCGACCTGCGACCAGTACCTTGGGATCAAGGGGAAGGTCGTGGACGAGACGAGGAACACTCTGCTGGTCGAGCAGGACGGGCGGGTGAAGACGATCCCTAAGGACTGCTGCAAGTTCAGGTTCGTGGAGGGCTCACAAACGCATATCGTCTCCGGCAAGGAAATCAAGTTCAGACCTGAGGACAGGATCAAGAAAGTACGGTAGGGTGAGATGCGATGGCAGAGAAGGTCAAGAAGACGGCGAAGCCCGGCGTCAGGGACATTGGGCTCGATGTGGAGGCGCCAAAGGGCACGTGCAAGGACAACCACTGTCCATACCATGGGCAGTTGCCAGTCAGGGGCACGACCCTGAGCGGCACAATAGTGTCGGCGAAGATGCAGGGCACGGTCGTCATACAGAGGGAGTACATGAGGTACATACCCAAATTCGAGAGATACGAGAAGAGGACCAGCAAGTACCTGGCTCACGCGCCCCCCTGCCTTCAGACGAAGCTCGGGGACGAGGTCCGCATCATGGAGTGCAGGCCGCTGAGCAAGAGAGTATCATACGTAGTCATTGAGAACAAACAGTAGGTGGTCGCGATGAAAGGCATTCCAGGAAGACAGACAAGGGGCATACCGACCGGCGCGAGGCTGGACTGTATAGACAATACAGGGGCAAAGATCGTCCAGGTCGTCAGCGTTCCGAACTACCACGGCACCAAGAGACGGTACCCGAACGCGGCCCTCGGAGAGATGATGGTCATCACCGTCAAGAAGGGCTCCCCGGAGACGAGGAAGCAGCTCTTCAGGGCGGTAATCGTGCGCCAGAAAAGGGCGTTCAGACGGCCGGAGGGCACGATGGTTCAGTTTGAGGACAACGCGGTCGTCCTCGTGACAGAAACTGGAGAGACTAAGGGAACAGACATCAAGGGACCAGTTGCGCGGGAAGCGGCCGAGAGATGGCCCAGGATCGCGGCAACGGCCTCGATGATAGTGTAAGGGGCGAGCGAGAATGACATCGAGCACGAAGGCCAGGAAGCAGAGGAAGGCGAGAGCGAACGCACCGCTTCACAAGAAGAAGAGGATGGTGTCCGCGCACCTGGATTCTGCCCTCATGAAGGAGTACAACGTCCGATCAGTGGCTGTCCGCAAGGGAGACACGGTGCGGGTCATCAGAGGGGACAAGGACTTCAAGGCGTCTGAGGCAAAGGTAGCCAGTATCGACCTCAAGCACATGAAACTCATAATCGAGAACATAACGATTCCGAAGGCTGATGGCACGCAGAAGCCGAAGCCCGTCGACCCTTCGAACGTTCTGTTGACCAAACTTGACCTGTCCGACCCCTGGAGAAAGGAGAAGCTGGACAGCCTTAAGGGAGCGTGATTTGCGATGAAGAAACACATCAAGAGGATGGCAGCGCCGAAGAGCTGGGCGGTTCCCAGGAAGACGAGCCACTGGATCACGAAGCCGAGCCCAGGCCCGCACGGGACCCACGAATCGATTCCGCTCCTCGGAGTCGTCAGGGACATGCTCAAGCTGTGCGACAACTCGAGAGAGGCTAGGTTCATCATCGGTAGCCGGACGATTTCGGTGGATGGAAAAATCGTCACGAACTACAAGTTCCCAGTCGGGCTCATGGATGTCGTAACTGTCCTCAAGACGAAGCAGAGTTTCAGGATGCTAATCGACTACAAGGCGAAGCTCCAGCTGATACCAATCGATGACAGTGAGAAGGACTGGAAGCTCGCGAGGGTCGATGACAAGAAGGTCATCAGGAAGGGCAAGGTGCAGCTGAACATGCACGACGGCAGATGCATCCTCCTCCCAAAGGACCAGTACAGGACGGGAGATGTGCTCAAGATCGAGCTGCCGTCCCAGAAGATCATGAAAGCGTTCAAGCTGGACAAGGGGAGCATCGCGTTCCTCGTCGGGGGGTCGCACCCTGGCTCTGTCCAAATCATAGAGAACTACCAGATCAAGAGAGGGTCGGCTCCGAACCTGGTGACATTCAAGGAGGGCTTCGAGACCGTGAAGGAGAACGTCTTCGTCATCGGCGACAAGGTCCCGGAGATCAAGCTGATGGAGGCGAAGGCCGCATGACCAACAAGATGAAGGACATCCGGCTAGAGAAGGCCGTCATCAACATAGGCGTTGGAGACGCAGGCGAGAGACTCGGCAAAGCGGAGAAGGTCTTGAAGATGGTCACTGGTAAGAAGCCCGTCCGGACAACCGCGAAGACGACCAACAGGGATCTTGGAATCAGAGAAGGCATGCAGATAGGGTGCAAGGTCACGCTCCGAGGCAAGGAGGCCGAGGAGTTCGTGAAGAAGGCCTTCTGGATTAGGGAGAACAGGATCGCAAACTACTCGTTCGACCCCGAGGGCAACTTCTCGTTCGGGATACAGGACTACACGGATTTCCCGGGCATGAAGTACGACCCTGAGATAGGGATATTCGGCCTTGATGTCACAACGGCCATAGGCCGACCCGGCAGAAGGGTGCAGAAGAGGAAGATGATGCGAACCAAGCTTCCGAAGCACCACAGGGTGACCAAGAAGGAGGGCATGCAGTTCGTCAAATCGAAGTTCGGTGTGGAGGTGGTCGATTGAAGCCCAAGAAGAAGTTCGGAAGAACCGTCGGATGCACCAGATGCGGAAGGAAGAGGGGCATCATACGAAGATACGGGATGCATCTGTGCAGGCAGTGCTTCAGAGAGGTCGCGCCACACATCGGTTTCAGGAAGTACTCATGAGGTGAGATGACATGCAACAGGATACTCTAAACGATGCGATGTCAGTCATCAAGAACGCGGAAAAGGTCGGCAAGGGTGAGTGCACGGTCCGCCCGTCGTCGAAGCTCGTGGGCCGCGTGCTCAAGGTCATGCAGGAGAGCGGCTACATCAAGCAGTTCGAGCTCGTCGAGGACGGAAGGAGCAGGATATTCAGGGTCGCTCTCGCAGGCCATATAAACAATTGCGGAGTCATCAGGCCAAGGTACTCCGTCAAGGTTGCGGATCTCGAGAAGTACGAGGCCAGGTATCTGCCCGCGCAGGACTTCGGCGTTCTCATACTCACGACCACCAAGGGCGTCGTGACTCACATGGAAGCAAAGAAAGGAGGCGTCGGCGGAAAGCTGCTGGCGTTCGTGTACTGAGGTGTTCACAATGCGACTAGGTTTTCTGAAGGACGAGATCGAAGTCCCCGAGAAGGTCCACGTCACATTTGACGGAGGCGTCGTCAAGGTCAAGGGACCCAATGGGGAGATCTCGAAGAGGCTCTCCCACCCGAGGGTGAAGCTCGAGATGAAGGGCAAGCACATCGTTGTCTCGAGCGAGATGCCCAGAAAGAAGGAGAAGGCGCTCGTGGGCACCTATGGCGCGCACATAAGGAACATGTTCGTGGGCGCGACCAAGGGGTTCGAGTACAAGATGAAGATCGTATACGCGCACTTCCCGATCAAGACCGCGATCAAGGGCGACACCTTCGTGATCGAGAACTTCCTCGGAGAGAAGAGCGCGAGGAAGACGAAGATACTGGGCGACACCAAGGTCACCATCAAGGGAGACCAGGTGCTGCTGAACGGCCCCAACGTCGAGGACGTGGGACAGACAGCGGCGAACATCGAACGAGCTACCAAGATCAAGGGGTTCGACCCTAGGGTCTTCCAGGATGGCATATACATCATCGAGAAGCCGGGGAGGTGAACGCGATGGCAGAAAAGAAAACAGCACACCATGACGAGTTCATGAAGCTCCACATGTTCAAGGAGGAGTACATCCCGAAGCTCGAGGCCATCGGCATCAAGTCGCCGAAGGAACTCGCGGCCGCCCTCGCGGACGAGGAGAAGACGAAAGAGATACACGAGCACCTCAAGGGAGCGGGGCCGAAGACCATCGAGCACTGGAAGGAGGACTTGAAGATTCAGGCGGAGCCCAAGGAAGACGAGGAAGAGAAACCAAAACCGTCCGTCAAGTCCAGGAAGGTCAAGACGGTTCCCAAGAAGGCCACCAAGAAGAAGGAAGAAGAGGCCGGAAAGGAAGCCGATGAGAAGAAGCCGAAGGAGAAGGCTAAGAAGGGTGAAAAAGAGGACGAAGAGGTCGAGATCAAAGAGGACGAGGGCTATACCGTGAAGCTCAAGCCCAAGCTCTCGAAGGAGACTCTGGACGCGCTCCGGAAGAGGGCGGAGATCCACGGCCGAAGGCCGACGTTCCTCAGGCAGGAGTGGCACAGGAGAAAGAGGCTTCAGAACGTCAAGTGGCGGAAGCCTCAGGGAGACCACTCGAAGATGAGACAGCACTACGCCTACAGACCGAACGTCGTGTCGATAGGGTACGGTTCCCCGAAGGGTGCCAGATTCCTTCACCCATCAGGGTTCAAGGAAGTCCTGGTATGGAACGTCAAGGATCTCGAGAAGATCAGGCCTGAACTGGATGCCGCAAGAGTGGCCCATTCGGTCGGCATGAGGAAGCGCCAAGAGATCGAGGTCAAGGCGGACGAGCTGGGAATCAGAGTGCTCAACAGGAGCGGATGATCTATGGATCTCAAGAACCAGAGAAGGATGGCCTCAGAGCTTCTCAAGTGCGGCGTGAACAGGGTCTGGGTAGACCCGAACCGCTCAGAGGATATCTCCGACGCAATCACCCGGGCAGATGTCAGGATACTCATCAACTCGGGAGCGATCGTCGCGAGGCAGAAGAAGGGAGTCTCCAGAGGAAGAGCCGAGTTCGAGAAGGCGCAGAAGAGGAAGGGCCGACAGTCCGGACACGGCTCGAGACGGGGCAAGAAGGGAGCGAGGAAG
This sequence comes from Thermoplasmata archaeon, assembly GCA_041494275.1. Classification (GTDB taxonomy): domain Archaea; phylum Thermoplasmatota; class Thermoplasmata; order UBA10834; family UBA10834; genus COMBO-56-21. Next base: position 21,208 of record JBGQAM010000006.1, read on the forward strand.
CCCTCGAAGGAGCGCTGGATGCAGTCCATCAGGCCCATCCGACTGAAGCTCAAGGAGCTAAGGGACACGGGCAAGATCGACCCCGCGACATACCGCATATACTACCTCAAGGCAAAGGGTGGGGTGTTCAAGAGCAGATCGCACTTGATATCGCACCTAAAGTCTGAGGAAATCCTGAAGGAGTGAGTGACATGGCTACAGGACCAAGATCTAGAGTTCCGTTCAGAAGAAGAAGAGAAGGAAGAACGGATTACAGGCACAGGGCCGCGCTCATCAGAGGCGGTATGGCAAGAGCTGTCGTGCGGAAATCCAACCGCAATGTGCGCGTGCAGTTCGTCGAGTACAAGGCAGACGGCGATGTCATTCTCGCTTCGGCGGTCTCGACCGAGCTGGAGAAGCTCGGATGGACTGGCTCGGGCAAGAGCACGCCGGGCGCATATTTGACAGGCCTCTTGGCAGGCAAGAGGGCCAAGGAGAAGGGTGTGGAAGAGGCCGTGCTGGACATAGGGCTCAGGAAGCCTACGAAGGGCGCAGTCGTTTTCGCCGCTCTGAAGGGCATCGTCGACGCTGGCATCGAAGTGCCACACAGCGACAAGATGCTGCCGCAGGATGACAGGATCACGGGCAAGCACATGCGAGAGGGCACGGCTGCCATGTTCGAAGGTGCGAAGGGCAAGATCGGAGGTGCGACCCATGAGTGATTGGATACCGAAGACGAGGCTGGGCAAGCTTGTGGCCGAGGGCAAGATAACTACCATGAGCGAAGCCCTGAGGACAAGACTGCCCCTGAGGGAGCCCGAGATCGTGGACATCCTTCTGCCAGACATGGTCGACGAGGTTCTGGATGTCAACATGGTTCAGAGGATGACAGATTCGGGCAGGAGGGTGAGGTTCGCAATCACCGTCGTCGTGGGCAACTACGACGGCTTCGTTGGCCTGGGAAGGCTCAAAGGCAAGGAGGTCGGACCTGCGATCAGAGCTGCGATAGACGTCGCCAAGCTGAACGTCATCGAGGTCAAGAGAGGCTGCGGCTCGTGGCAATGCGGTTGTTTGACACCTCATTCGCTTCCGTTCGAAGTGATCGGCCACTCGGGCTCGGTCGTCGTTTCGCTGAAGCCAGCTCCGCGCGGAACTGGGCTTGCAGTCGGAGATATCGCAAAAAGCGTGCTCCGCATGGCGGGAGTGAAGGACGCTTGGGGGTTCACGAAGGGCCACACCAAGACGACGATCAACAACTCGATCGCTGCGTTCGAGGCGCTCAGGAAGACATCACAGATGAGAGTCACCGAAGAGCAGAAGAGCAGGCTCCAGATAATGTCTGGTCCTGTTCAGATCCATGTCGCGGGAGCTCCTCAGGATGAAGAGCCACCGGAGATGGCTGACGCGCCCCCGGAAGGACCGAAGGAGGTGCAGTAGGATGCCAGCATTGGCCATAGTCAGGGTCCGAGGGCACGCGAAGATACAGCACAGGGCCGTCGACACGATGAACATGATGAAACTCACAAGGGTGAACCAATGCGTGGTGCTCCCGCAGAACGACACCACCAAGGGGATGCTCCAAGTAGTGAAGGACTTCGTCACCTGGGGAGAACTTTCGCACGAGACACTTGCGAGACTGCTGTTTCAGAAAGGCGAGGTCACGGGCGGCGGAAAGCTGACCGACGCGTTTGTCAAGGAGAACTCGAAATACACATCGATACTCTCGCTCGCGAAGGCCATTGACAAGGGAGAGGCCAAGATCACGGATGTGAAAGGGCTCAAACCGGTCCTGAGGCTTCCGCCACCGAGACACGGCTACGAGAGCACGAGGCGCGCGTTCGTCGACCGTGGCTCACTCGGATACCGCGGCCCGGATATCGAGAAGTTGCTCGACCGCATGCTCGCCAAGCCCGTGGAGGAGAAGTAGATGGTTAGCAGGACGAGCAAGTTCAGAGGCAGCAGGACCCACGGACGAGGCAAGAAGGCCGGCAGAGGAGCTGGCCTGAGAGGCGGCCGAGGGAACGCTGGACTCCACAAGCACAAGTGGATAAGCGTCGTTAAATACTGTCCTGATTATTTCGGCCACCACGGGTTCAAGAGACCGCAGTCCGTCGTGTGCGACAAGGTCACGATGAACCTCTCGGAAGTCGAACAGGCGCTCCCGTCGATGGCGAAGGATGGGTTCGCGGTTCAGAAGGATGGCAAGTGGAGCGTCGACTTGACCAAGATGGGCGTGGACAAGCTGCTCGGGTCAGGCAGGATAAGTACCGCCATATCGGTGAAGGTGGCGGAGGCTTCCGCAACGGCTCTGGAGAAGCTCAAGAGCGCTGGCGGAACGCTAGTCAAAGAATGAATATCGAACTGGAGATAGGACCGGAAACGCCTGGATTAAGGAAGGGTGCTGATGGCTGAGGGTGACGAAGACAAGAGCTTGCTCTACAAGCTCAAGCCACTGACGGACAGACTCCCCGCGGTGACTAGGCCTGAGGGGCATGTGCACTTCCGAACGAAGATGATGTGGATCATCCTCATACTCGTGCTGTACTTCGCGATGACCAACATCATGATCTACGGGCTGGACACGAAAGGAGGAGTCGATCTGTTCGCCCAGTACAGGGCGATACTTGCGGGCGCGCAGTTTTCTCTGATGCACCTCGGGATCGGCCCAATCGTCACCGGCTCCATCATAATGCAGCTGTTCACAGGCGCGAAGATCATCAAGCTCAACCTGAAGGACGAGGAAGACAAGGCAGTCTACCAAGGCACCCAGAAGCTCATGGTCATCATCATGATAGTCGTCGAGGCCGCGCCCCAGGTCTACGGCTTCATGGAGCCTTCCACCAAGTTCATAGGCAACATGGAAGGGTTCTGGACCGGACATGGCCAAGGGCTCGCGAGGTCCCTCATAGTCATTCAGCTGTTCGTGGGATCGTACCTCGTATTCCTCATGGATGAGGTCGTCTCCAAGTGGGGGATCGGGAGCGGCATATCACTCTTCATAGCGGCGGGCGTAGCGCAGCAGATATTCACGGGTTCGATCAACTGGCATCCCGCGGACAACTCGTTGCCTATAGACGCGCAAAACAACCCGCCAGCAGGGACCATCCCGAAGACGATCTACCTGTTCCACCATATGTCGGCACCGCAACTTTCAGGCGGCGGATACGAACGTATATTCCTAGCGCAGCCGAACCCGATGGTCGCCCTCATAGGCACGGTGGTCATATTCCTGTTCGTTGCGTACACGGAATCCAGCAGGATCGAACTTCCCCTCGCGCACGGGACAGCTCGAGGCGCGAGAGGCAGGTACCCCATCAAGCTGATCTATGCGTCCAACATCCCGGTCATCCTTATGGCCGCGCTGCTGGCGAACGTTAGCATGTTCTCGATGCTTTTCTGGAGCCACCCGTCCTTCCAAAACGTGCCGATCCTAGGCCACAATTGGATGGTCGGGTACTATGCCGAAGGCCAGACAAAGGCAGGAGGAGGCTTGGCCTACTATCTTTCAACCATAAATGGGGTCGGCGATTGGCTCCTGCCTATGCTGAGTAGCAGGTATCTCGCAGCGACAGGATTGAACAAGAGCAGTCTGCAGATTGGCATCCACGTGCTCATCTACGTGAGCGTCATGATATTCGGTTCCGTGCTGTTCGCGAAGTTCTGGATAGAGACCACGAACATGGGTCCCGAGGCGGTCGCGTCTCAGATCGAATCGAGCGGCATGCAGATACCTGGATTCAGGAGGGACCCCAGAGTCTTGAAGAGAGTGCTCGAAAGGTACATTCCTGTGGTGACTGTCATCTCAGGCGCCACCGTCGGTGGACTGGCTGCTGGTGCGGATCTGATAGGGACTGTGGGCAATGCTTCTGGAACAGGCGTGCTGCTCTCAGTGGGCATAATGATCCAACTCTACGACGCGATAGGCCGCGAGCAGATGATGGAGATGCACCCCGTGCTAAGGGGCTTCTTCGGAGGCGAGTGAAGACATGGCTAGCTCGGGCGCTGCTCCGTCAGGACCGAGGCCTCCGACAGCAGGCATCGGCAACCAGATGGTCGTCATGATGGCGTTCGTCACGGCCATGATCGTGATGTTCGACCAGAACCTGCGGCAAGGTCTTGGGAAGCTGGTCGGCTTGGGGCTGTCTCCGCTCGTAGGCTTCAGCGGGCGCGAGCCGATCATCACACTGCTGCTCACGGGTCTCCTCATGAGCTTCTTCAGCATCACAGTGAGGCACCTGTTCTCTGACTGGATCGAACAGGCAAGGAACGCCAGGATATCGTCAGCCTTCCAGAAGGAGCTACGAGAGGCGAGAACCAGCAACAACACATACAAGCTGAAGAAGCTGACAGAACTGCAGCCGCAGATAATGGCGCAGTCGCTCAAAGCATCCCAGACCCAGCTCAAGCTAATGCCGGTGACGATGCTGGTCATCATACCGATATTCGCATGGCTAGCGAACTTCGTCTACATCGACGTGCAGTCCACCACTTTCTCGGTCCCGTGGTCTTTCAGCACGAGCATGAAGAGCTCGAATGTATTGCCCAACTGGGTCCTTCTCTACTCGCTCTTGACCCTTCCGTTCGGACAGGTACTCACGAGAGTCTTGAAGTACTTCAGCTTCAGCAGGAAACTGCGCGAGCTGGAATCGGGAGTGTCCGAAGGGCATGGTGGGAAGGAGTCCGAGGAAGAGGGAGCAGGCTGATGAGGATAGCAATCTCCGGACCACCTGGAAGCGGTAAGACCACAATTTGTATGCTCGTCGCGAATAGGCTCGATTACGACTTCATCTTAGTGGGCCAGATCTTCAGGCAGATGGCGATGGAGCGCAAAGTCGATCTCGATACCTTCGGAAGGCTGGCAGAGGAGGACGAGACCATCGACAGGGAACTGGACGAGCGCATGGTCGCGCTCGCCAAGGCCAACGAGAACATCGTCATCGAGGGGAGGCTGGCAGGACCGATACTCAAGTCGAAGAAGGTCCCCGTCTTCGCCACATTCATCGACGCATCGGAACAGGTGAGGGCGGACAGGATAGCTCGCAGAGAGGGCAAGGAAGCTGAATCCGTCCTCAGGGAGATGCGCATGAGAGAGAGGTCAGAAAAGAAGAGGTACCTCGCATATTACGGCATCGATCCATCCGATAGAGCATCCTATGACCTTTGGGTGGATTCCTCGAACACTCCCGCGGACAAGATCGCGGGGATGATCGTGGACGAGGCGAGGAAGGCTGAGGCGGAGTATGCTAGTCAAATCCAAGAGGCCGATTAGCTCAGGAAAGGGCAAGAGGCCCGAAGAACGCACGGTCGAAGAGCTCCTTGAGGACGGCGTCATAGTCATCGACAAACCTTCTGGCCCGACTTCGCATCAGGTGACGAGCTGGGTAGGCGACATGGTCGGCGCGAGGAAGTCGGCCCACGGAGGTACTCTCGACCCCAGGGTCACAGGAGTCCTGCCTGTCGGATTGGGCAACGCGGTCCGCGCCATGGACGCGCTTCACTACGGCACAAAGGCATATGTCGGCGTCATGAGAATGCACGGCAACATCGACCGCAGGAGGCTAGAGGAGATCTTCAAGGAGTTCACTGACGAGATCTACCAGACTCCTCCGATGCGCTCTGCTGTCAAGAGGGAGTTGAGAACCCGGAGAATAGTCTCCCTCTCCCTCCTTGAGATCTCTGGACGAGATGTGCTTTTCAAGACCGACTGCGAAGCTGGCACATACATCCGCAGCCTCTGTGTCGACATAGGTGACGCGATTGCGTTGGGGGCCCACCTTCAGGACCTTAGGCGGACGAGAGCAGGCGAGCTGACGGAGGAGGACGCTGTCTCCTTGCACGACCTCAAGGATGCGTTCGAGGAACACAAAGCCGGGAAAAGCGCCGCACTTCGCAAGATGCTCCGGCCGAAGGAGGTGCTGCTGGCTCAGATGCCCAAGATCGAGATCAAGGATTCTGCAGTCGATGCCATATGTCATGGCGCGAACCTCGCGATCCCTGGAGTAGTGACCCTGGACGAACACATCCGGAAAGGCGGGACTGTTGCCATCATGACCCTGAGCGGAGAAGGCGTCGCCCTTGGCAGATCGCTGATGGATTCCGAAGAGATCATGAAACGCTCGGAGGGATTCGCCGTCGATGTCTCGCGAGTGTTCATGCCGACAGGAACTTACGCGCGTTCCTGGGGCAGCTCCGCGCAAGACGATCAACAGAAGTGATCCAGGGTCCTCTGCCTCGCCACGAGCGGTTGAGCCTGTATTCCCAACGAGCGGCGCACGTGCATCGCAAACTCCTTCGAGAAGCCGTGGTTCGTGAACACTTTCTGGGGACTGCATCTTCGGACGAATTCGATAAGTTCGTCGAATCCGCAATGGTCCGAGATCGGGAAGGCCTCGTCCACCCCGGACTGATACATGAAACCCCTATCCAGGGCCCATCCGGAGAAAGCGGCTATCTTGGCGCCTTGCTTCTTCAAAGACTGGACGCGAGCAGCGTCCTTGCCCATTCCAGACGTTATGTAAACGAACGGAGGTTTCGTGCCATGGGCATCATACTCTCTTTGAACGAGGTCGTAGCCGTGTTTGTGCAGTATTCGGTTGTTCTCGGCAATCGCAGGATGAAGGACCAAAGGAAGGTCCTTCAGGTACGCTGAAAGCTCCTGTGATTTCCCAAGAGGATACGCATAGAGGACCGCGCATCCGTCCTTCCCGACGATGTCCCGCAGCCAATCTCGAGCGATGGACATGATTTCATCGTGGTCCGGAAAGACATAGTGAGGCTTCCCGTAGGTGGCCTCTGTGATCAAGATGTCACATTTGCGAGGTTTTGCAGCCTTCGTTTGTTCCTTCTGTCTTGTGCAATAATCGCCCGTGTACAGAACGCTCGTCTCTCCCTCTACAAGAAACATCCTCGAGCCAGCGATGTGTCCTGCGTCAAGCTCGGTCACACGGTCATCAGAGCAGATTACGATCTCCTTGTTCCTGCGCGCCTTGATCAGGTCCCTAGTGACGGGAGAACATATCGCGGACATCTGCTTGAACGAGCTCGGAAGGTGGTCCGAATGGGCGTGAGATATCATACTTACCTCGTCAGGAAGAACTCGTTTCGGGTCGAATCTGAACGAACAGCCGTTCATTTCGACGAGTATGCCATTGCCCAGCTGGATCATTTCATTTCTACCTTCGGAGCAGTGAGTGGATCAAGAGACTGCAGGGTGCAGAGGTATAAACTACCTTACGCCAGGGAAGTCGAAAGTATAATCAACAACATGCTGGATGCGCTCAACTTCCGTCGTCCGTCCCCACAAACCCTTTTCCTTTATTCTCTTCAGGGCTCTCCCGCTGGAATTTGAACTCCGACTCTGGCTAGAAATCAATGAGAGTGCTTCAAGCATTAAGTGCGCCAACGGCGGCTTCACCTTCTTCGTAGTCCAGGATTATCGCATACCAGGCAACAAGCGCTAGGATGTGAGGATAGGAATCCCATGCCATATCCCCTTGTTTCGTCAAGTCTCCCCTAGGCTTGCCCCCTCCTCTCTTCGTAATTGACATTACCGGGGAACCGCTTTCGCTGGTGAAGCACCATTTCGATCTCAAGTAGCTTGGTCTTTTGAACGAGAATCTTACACCATCCTGGAACTCAATTGACCCACTAAGGCGAAAACCAAGCCTCAAGATGGCCTTCTCCATTTCTGTTCCTTCGACCCGAGCCGTGACGTAAGGGCGAAGAAAACCCGCGCGCTTGAATGTGTATCTGCCCGCTGAGCACTCTCCAATGGCCAGCGACCCATACATGTTCGGCCACTTCAACGTGGCGACAAGGGCCCCGCCTGACGTCAGCTCATGGTATCGGATGAGCGCGTTCGGCTGCGCCCATCGCATTAAATCATAGAGAGGATTCTCGATGTAGCTCGGGCCTGGTGCCTTGAGCGGGGGAAGCGGATACAACGACTGATGTCTCCATACTGGTCCTAGAATGATCGAATCTTTCTTACGTTTCTTCGCATCTCCTCTTGACATATGGATCTTCGAAACTCCCGTTCTTCCTTCCTCGCATCGCCTTTCCTCCCCTTTGGTCTTATCCGAGGCGAGGCTCAAAGGCGTTGCTCCTATTCGTCCTTCTGAGGTATCTCCTTTCCGCAGACGCTGCAAACCTTTGTGCCCTTGGGATACCTGACTAGGCACTTCGGGCAGACTACTGGATTCACGATGAACATATATGCAGCGAGCTGCTCGGGTGTGCCTGCATTCTGCATTCTTGAACCTCTTGCGCCCTGGATCGTCTTTCCCACCCTATGGGCTTTTCCAAGACGAGGCTCAGACTACCTTATCCTCTCGAGTGAAAATGCTCCTATCATGATCGCCTTGTTCGTGTGCTTGTACTCGATCCAGTCCCTGATTTGCACGTCCCCGATGCCTTGTACGCTGATGAGCGTCTTCTGCTTGTCAGTCTTGAACTGGAGAGCCCCCGTCATGTGATGCTGGATCGACTCGAGCTGCTGCTCGGTGTGCATTCCGCGCTCAAGCGCATAGACAGAAATCGCGTTGGCCTGTCTCAGCTTGCCAGCCAAGTTCTGGACGAACTGGAACGAACTCTTCTCATCGGACTGCGTCACGCTCATCGAGAGCGACAGGTACGCGAGTCGGAAGTAAGGGTGCTTCTGCTTCTGTATCTTCTTGATGCATCCGTCAATCGCCTTGCTGATCCCGTCCAGGTCCCCGGAGCCCATAGCCGCGACGATGTTCGGCTCCGCTTGCCCACTGCTACCAGTTCCACGATATCCGGTCGCGTCGACCCAATAGACGAGCCCCAGCTGCTCGAACTCCTTGAATGACGGCAGTATCGGAGCCATGTCCTTCGATATCTCGTCCGGAGGCTTCGACGTGGTCACAATCACCGCCGGGACCCCCTTCTTGAGGCCCTCGGCCAGAAACAGCAGCATCGCGACCTCCTTGCCTATGAATGGAGGCCCGACACATGTGATGTTGGACCCGAAGGGCATGCCACCCATGAGTAGGTCGTCCAGGCGCTCAATGCCCGTCTTGACCTTTGCCTCCGCGTATTCCTCTTCGACGGCCTCTTCCATGCCTTCGATATCCTTCTTGAGATGCGCACGCAGAGACTGCTCGCGCTTCTCCAGCTCCTTCTCGCGCTGGTAGAGGCGAGATTTCATCTCTTGCTCCCTCTCCATCAGGTGCTTCTCGCGGTAGTCCATGGTCTTGGCTTGCTCGTCCTCCTCCGGGACTTCGAAGGACGTCCTGACCTGCTCAACCTCGTCAACACTTTCCAGAACCTCTCTCTCCATTGCCTTGAGCTCTGCGTGGCGAAGACCTATCTCATCTTCCTTGGCGATGAGATCCTTCTCCTTCTCCAGGAGCTCTCTCAGCTTGGAGTTCATCGTCTCGTGCTCGGTCCTCAGTCTCGTCTCGAGCTCCTTGATCTTGTCCTCCCTTCGCTCGAGTGCGGTCATCTTCCTGGCAATTTCCTCTTCCTGTGCCGTCACCGCCGATAGCTTGGTCCTGGTGGTCTCCGTTAGGCTGTGATACTGCTTCTCCCTGTCTGAGACTGTCTCCCGAGCGCTCTGCGTCTCCTCCAGTTTGGCGTTCAATCCTTCAATCTCTGCCCTGAGCTGGGATTCCTTGTCAGCCAGGGTCTTCTCGCGAGCCAGGATCGCGTTCTCCTTCTCGATGAGTTCGTTCATCTGCTTGTCGGCCCTTGCGACCAGCCTCTCAGCGCGTTCTGATTTCTGGCGAAGCTCGTCCTCCGACGTCTTGACGGCTATCTCCTTCTCCGCAAGGGACTCCTGTCTCATCAGCAGCTGCTGTTCCAGAGTCTTCACGGAGGTCTTCTCCTTCGCAACCGTGCCTAGCTCTTCCTTGGCAGCGGCAATCTCCAGAACCTTCATGTCCAGAGTGCTCTCGCGGACGCCAATCTGCTTCTCGCGGTCCGCGAGCGCCTCTTGGAGCTCGTCGATCTCCTTGCGCATTGTGCCGAGAGCAGTCTCTTCAGCCTCGACCTCAGACAATCTGCTCTTGATATCCCGTTCCTTCGCTTGAGCGTCAATCAGTATCCTGTTGGCTTCCCGCTCCCTTGCGGAAACAGCATCTTCCTTGGTGAGAACCGCCTTGGTGCGCTTCTCCAACTCCTTTCTCTGGCTCTCGAAGTCGGATTGCCTCAGTTGTATGGTCTCTTTGGCATCCTCAATCCCAGCCTGTTGTGCCACAAGCTTCTGTCTCTCATCGCGCACCTGGAGAAAACGCTGCTCCATCTCGGCCTCAGCCGCCGCGACCTGGGTCTTCCTCTCCTCAATAGAAGCCATCTCGTCCGCGAGCCGCTTCTCATAGGTCTCGACGTCGGATTCTCTGGATCTGAGCGCATCCTCTCTGTACATGAGTGCGTGCCGTTTCTTGTCGAGCTCCTGGAGCTGCTCCCGCAGCTTGCTGTCGCTGGCTTTGAGAACTTCACGCTGCTGGACTGACGTCGAACTTGCTATTATGTGCAGCATCGCGCCGCTGAGCTGGATCGCGACTGCGCTGCCGAGGTATGCCATCGGCAGGATGCTAGCCAATTCCTCAGGTGTGAAATGGAAGAGCATTGGAAACACGAGCAGCACCAATGGGAAGACCGCAGAGACTATGCTGATCGTCCTACGGGAGCTCTGGCCCTCCCAGGTCATCGCGAGCGATATCTCCGTGAGACATATCCCCAGGAGAGAGGCTGGATAGAGCCAAGCGGGCCTGCCGAGCTCGACATAGCCGTACTCATCTAGGACGATGAGAGCTATGATGAAAACGGGAGCCACGAATGCAACGATGCTCATCACGAAGTGCGTCTCCTCCCTGTCCGTGAGATACGGTTCCCACTTGACCGCCAAAGCGACGGCAGCGACCACAACGCCCGCAACGAGTGGGATTATCCATTTCAGGGTGGTGAATATCCCGGGAGCACTCCGGAGGAATTCCCAGTTGATGAGGCCGTATGCGATCATGGCGGTCAATGCAAGCGCGAGCCCAGACGCGATCCCTATCGTGTGTGCTAGTCGGCCCATCCTTAGCTGCAGTATGGCGGCCTTGCGCGACCTCTTCACCTCGACAGACTCTATCTGCTCCGCGTAGGTCCTCTGAGTCGACGAGGGTCTCGATGATGGTTGCTTTCTAGAAGATGCTCTGGGCGCCATTTTCCTCTGTCCCTTCCCGATAAGTCTCAACGATACTCTGGAATCGTTGAGCGAAAAGCACCCTAAGTGTACTTAAACATAGTTGTGGCGATTATCAAGACAATGAAGATGGAATTCGAGAATATAGATGAAGTTTGCCTCAGAAACTGTTACGCATTACATTGGCTGCTGAAGGTGAGATTCAGAGACACATGCGGTGCAATCGTGTATAGTGCGATTGAACTTGCTGGATTTTATCGCGCTCACTAGTTTCACCATGCTCCCCCCTGCAGTCGTTTAACTCCAGAACGACCGATAATGCGATGCTGGTGACACTGCTTGCAGATCCAGAGAACAGCAGCACTCGAACAACCACTCGTGCAAATAGTCGGCGAGGAGCCGCTCCTCCATGAGAGGGTTCTGGAGACCTCGATCCTGCAGCTAGACGAGCTCATAGGCGGATTCCGTTCAGCTCAGGTCGCGCTGCTCGACAGCGACAACAGCTACGCCTCCAGCCTTTTGCACCTGCTCTGCGTCCGCGCGATCTCGCAGTTCGACGAGGAGGTCGTCTGGATAGATGGCGGGAATGCCATCGACCCGTATGCCATCAGCTCTCTGTGCAAGCGGCTTAGGTTCAACAAGCGTGACATACTGTCTCGAGTGAACGTGTCAAGGGCGTTCACCGCTTATCAGCTCGTGACTCTGATCGACGAGAAACTCGAGGAGCAGGTCGAGAGAAGCTCGCCGTGCGCCGTCATCGTGTCATCCATAACCGAGATGTTCCTCGATAAGGACATGAAGTGGATGGAATCGCACCAGCTTCTGAGGAGATGCCTGGAGAATATATCCAGGGTGACGAAGGAGCACGAGACCATCTCCATACTCACAAACAACACTCATCAGCAGGTCCGACCAAGCCCAAAGCTGGCAACATTGCTGTACGAACACTCGGACCAGATCGTTCAGATGCGCACCAGAAGAGATGGCCTGCTCTTCCGGCTGCCAAGGGCGGAGCGCGAGATCGTGTTCTTGCCCGTGCCTTGGAATCAAGCAACGCTAGACGAGTTCAGGGGGGATTCTGACGGGAAGAACGGTGCCTACATACCGCTTGGCCCTTGAGGCGATGGCCCAGCAATGGAACGATTTTCGCAGGGCGCTCAGGAGCGGGGATCGAGAGGCTTTCGACTCGCTCGTTACCAGAGCGCGCATGCACGCTTCAGCGTCGACATATGCGATAAGTCTCGACCCGACGGAGTCGGCCCTTCTCTCGATGCTCCTGGAACACGAGAAAGAGATACTAGCTCTAAGAAGGAACCTGAAAGAACAGAAGGAAAGCAACGGATCCCAGGATGGGGGAACTGGGAGCAGTGAGTCCGAGAGATGAAAGGCTGGCTGTTCGACATATACCCCGACTACGAGACGAACTCCATCGTATACTGGGTAAGGACTAGAAAGAGTGCGCACAGGATTGTCGACCGCGCCTTTCGCCCAAAGATATTTGCGCATTCCACTCCCGAAAACCTCAACGATCTCGAAAGGGCCCTTCCAATCCTAGATGAAGTGCGCTCAACTGAACGGGAGATGAAACGGATTTGGCTCGGAGACGACGAGCGCGAAGTCCTTGGGATCACGATAAGAGACTACGCGAAAGTGGAGGACGTTGCGCACACCATCGACAATCGCGGAAGGTACAAGGACTACACTCTGTTCAACGTCGACCTCAGGTTCAGCCAGCGGTACTTCTGCGAGAAGAACATCTTTCCCATGGGCATGCTGGAGTTCAGACCCAAACCGCGGATGACAGACGATCCATACGAGATCGATTACGAGATGCCACCGCTCTCAGGGATAGAACTGAGTGCTGTGCCAGAGGCGAGGAAGGGCCTGCCAACCTTCGACGACAGGCTGATCTCTGCCAAAGTAGGGGACGATGTTGTAGATGGTGACGAGGAGACCATCCTCGAAGGGATCCAGGAGATCGTCAAAGCTGAGGACCCTGACGTGATATACACGGACAACGGCGACGCCTTCCTGATACCGTACCTGTACGAACGAGCTAGACATGTCGGACTGAAAGATGTCAAATTGGGCAGGGACGCCGACAACCAGAGAACGGATCGGAAGGGCAAATCGTACTTCACATACGGCCAAATCAAGTACAAACCGCCATCGTACAAGCTCCGCGGGAGGATACACATCGATCGCTCCACCTCGTTCATGTTCATGGAGAGCGGCTTGGGGGGCCTGACGGATCTCTCGCGCATATCCCGTGTGCCCGTTCAGGAGCTGGCTAGGCTCTCCCCTGGAAGCGCCATCAGCGCCATGCAAGCAGACCTCGCGCTCAAAGATGGTTGCATAATAATGTGGAAGAAGAACCTCCCAGAGAAGTTCAAGACGGCGGAGGAGCTCATCGTAGCTGACCGCGGAGGTTTCATCTACGAGCCCGCGGTCGGGATACACGACCGCGTTCTGGAAGTTGATTTCACATCCCTCTATCCGAACATCATGGTCAGGTTCAACATCTCGCCTGAGACCATCACCTGTTCTTGTTGTCCTGAGCCTACCAGACGCGTGCCCGTTCTCGGATATGGCATATGTGACAAGCGACTGGGATTGATACCACGCGTCCTCAAACCCGTGGTGGAACGCAGGACGAAGCTGAAGAGGATGGTTCGAGCTGGAATCGGAGACACGAAACTCTACAAAGAGAGAGTGAACATCCTCAAGTGGCTGCTCGTTACCTGCCTCGACTCTGCAACCGAGATCCCGTTCCGAAGGCGCGGAAGGTTCGATATCTCCACCGTTGACGAAGTGGTTGAGAGGTATACACGCGGAAACTGTGGTGAGCATCCAGTCACCGACGAGCTCGAAGCGTTCGGATTGGACGAAAGCCTTGAACAATCTCTGAAGATCGTATCGAAGGTTTTCAAGTTTCCAGCGCCTGAGCACATGGTCGAGCTGAACCTAGGAGAAAGCAACATCAGACTAACGCCCGAGCATCCGTGCTATGTGATGAGAGGCGATCGGCTCGAGCTGAAGAGAGCCGACAACGTCACAAGAGGCAGCATCCTCCCAGCGCTCACGCCTCTCTATAGCGGCGTATCCAGCTCTTGCGGCTCGATCACCCATATGCAAGTCAAATCCGTACGGAAAATCAGGCCATCAGGAGACCATGTCTACTGTTTGGGAGTGGCCGAACCGCTGCACGGGTTCGCGCTCGCCAACGGAGTGCTCACTCACAACTGCTTCGGATACACAGGCTACAGGAACGCGAGGTTCGGGAGAATAGAATGTCACGAGGCCATCAACGCATACGGAAGAGAGATAATGCTGCAGGCATCCGAGATGGCAGAAGCGCACGGGTTTGAGATACTTCACGGAATCGTTGACTCGCTCTGGCTCAAAGGATCTGGCGATCCAAAGAAGTTCTGCGAGCACGTGTCCGGCCACATTGGCATCCCGCTCGAGCCCGAGGGAATGTACAAGTGGATAGTGTTCCTGCCACACAGATCGAACGGAGTGGGAGTCCTGAACAGATACTATGGCATGTTCGAGGACGGCAAGTTCAAGCTGCGCGGAATCGAGCTCAGGAAGCACGACACGACGGAGCTGGTGAAGGATATGCAGAACGAATTGCTTGCCAACTTCTCCAAAGCAGATGACTCGCAGCAGTTCATAGAGCTAATACCCTCCGCGCTGGACATCGTCAACGATTATGTTGATACCGTCAGATCTCAGACTGTCCCGCTCAACAAGCTGCTGATGACCAAGCGGGTATCGCAAGGGCTCGGAGCATATCGGCAGTTCAACGACAGCGTCGCCGCGCTCATGCAGCTGGACGACGAGGGCTTCGATGTGAACCCGGGAGAGGCCGTGAGATTCTTGATATGCGACTGCAGGAGCAAAGACCCGAGGAAGCGAGTGAAGGTCAATTCTTTCATCTCCGGATGTGAAGAATACGATGTCGATGCATATGTCGAACTCCTCCTGCGAGGAGTTGAGGGCATGCTTCTTCCATTCGGATACACTAAGGAAAAACTCTCCGAATCCTTCAACGCGAAGAACCCGAGAAAGGGCTGATTCGAGCTTTGTGCCAGAAAACGTACTGACCCACAGATAAGAATATATAGCGTCGCGACGGAAATGAGGTGCGCTTGCAGAGGGGGAAGAGCGGTTTGCCAGCAACAGAGTATGCCTTCAACCACTGGCAAGGAATTGACGATAAAGGAGGAAGGGAGACCGCCTTGGGCAGGAGGCCCAAAGGGACTCGCGATTTATCCTTGACCTCCGTCCGATGAGGACGACTAACAAGGTCGATGGAGAAGTCCCCAAGCCGGGTACTGCAAATTCGGGGGGAGAAAGGCGGACCCTTCCTCTTATAACATCCATTCTCGCCCCTCAAGACAGTTAATAATGCACGGCTGAGATACCGCGGACAGAGATGGTGAGTGCCATGGACAACGAGATGGCAATTGTAATACGGCTCGCGGTCGCCTTGTGCGCGCTCATACCCTTCGTCGTCTTCTTGACGTCGTATCTGCGCACAAGGATGACAAGGCTGCTACTGGCAGCGCTCGGGTTCGGCGTTTTCGTCGTGAAGGAGATACTGCTCGCGGCCGGAACCTTCACTATCGTGATCAATGAAAGGAACCCGCATGCGCCGACCGTGACTCATTCTGGACTCGAGCTCCTGGAAGCGGCCATCGACCTCGCGATCATCCTGCTGTTCGTTGCAGCACTTCTCTGGAAAAAAGGTGCGTCAGTTGAAGGACAAGCCGGAACTGGAGACAAGAAAGAGAGTGTATAGTCTCGTCGTCAGCACTCCAGGCGTCCACCTCAGGGAGATAGAGAGACAGACCGGACTCACTCTGGGGGTGGTGAGGTATCATCTGGACCGCCTGCAGCGAGAGGAACTCATCTTCGCGAAAGAGGATAGGTACTTCAAGCGCTTCTTCCCGAAGGGACGCATCCCAAACGTTCCGACCGAGACCTTCTAGGCTCTTCGGCAGGACAGCCTGAGACGGATAGTGCTACATCTCCTTGAGAGCCCTGGATCCAGTCATTCCATCATGATGACGGCTCTGCAACTCCCGCCCTCCACGCTCTCCACATACCTCTCGATTCTTCTCAAGAAGAATGTCGTGAGAAGGGAACGCAGAGGGAAGGAGAACCTGTACTTCGTCGTCGACGAGGAGAGCGTCATGAAGGTGCTGATAGTCTATAGGCCGACTTTTCTTGACAAGCTTGTCGACCACGCGATCGCTCTCTACCTTGAGAGAGGATGATCAAAGCAATGATAGAAGAAGGACGGCGATGGGGACCAGCAGGCATCCCATCAGTTGTATCCTCCGGACGCCTGCGAGCGGCGGAATAAGTCCGAGAGTCGTCGAGGCCGCCATCAACAGAGCGCCTCGCGTGCCGGTGAGAGCCATCGAGAGGCAGACTACGAAGAACAAAGATGAGATAGCAAGCTCTTTGGAGCACAGAATCTTGCGAAGACCTGCTAGTCTGGACTGAAATCTCACGAGGACGCAATGCGATATCAAGGCGGAGAGGACCATTGCCAGCAGGATGGACGTTATCGGGAGTATGTCCGAGGACACAGGATCCGCAAAAGCATCCTCGCCAAGGAAGAACGCAATGGCGTCCATTGATCCGCTTCTTGCGCGCGCAATGACGAACAGAGCCCCGACGGCGAACACCGCTCCTGCAGCCGTGATCGACGAGTAGAGCCAGATGAACCGTAGCGCTCCCTCGATCTCGTTGTCCTCAGACACTTCGTCCGTGTTAGGAACGCAAAGGGTTGCAGCCGATCCTGAGGTCATACCAGGAAGCCAGCCGACAATGATGCCGCCGACGGATGACAAGACGAAATCGCGAGGCTTCGCTCTGTATCCGCTCGGGCCGGTGGGACCAATATCGATGTCTGAGACGGCTCTCGAGCCAAGGCTCAGCAACAAGCCAGGAATTCCGAACAGTCCGGCGAACATCGGTAGGAGAAGCGATGACCTCGGCACGAAGTTGCCAGGAAGCCATGGAAAATCGGGAACATGACACGTGTAATAGTTCGTCCTGAACACCACCATGCCGAGAATGCCAGCCAGAGAAAAAACGATGACAGCACCCATGACCTTGCAGATGGGGCGATGCGCCTTCGCTCGGAAGCGAACACCAGAGAACCCCTCAGAGAGAAGAAGGATCCCTGAGAAAAAGACTATCACGAAGAACATGACCTTTCTGAGAATCTCGTAGAACTCCATAGGTGGGCCCATCATGAAACAGATCGGAAAGAGGAGCAACGACGACACGACTATGCCAGCCAGAGCCCCATCAGCCGAGGACCGGACCGCAATCTGACCAAGACCCGCCATCGCTAACCTGTGGGCTGGAAGAACTGAGACGACATCCTCGGAGGGAATGCCGACATATGTGGATGTGATCGAACTGGCGAACAGGTGAGCGGTCAGAGCCGCAGATATGAAACACGCGACCAGGAGAACACTAGCACCGGCTCCCATAGCATCGCCAAGCGCCCCGAAGATGGCTACAGACGCGCCGCCATAGGCAGTCACCGCGGCCGCGAGGTTGTTCATGTGAAGCCCGGGCACGAGACCTGCTGGGAATCCCAGGAGGAACCCCGCAAGTGTGGAAAGCCCGAGCGACAGAAGCAGGCCGAGCTCGAACACAGGCCGACCAACTCATGGATTCTAGTTACGCGCGCACACTGCACTAAGCATTCGCAGGGGCCTGAGTTAATGCACTTTTATAGGCGAATATCATTAGATGCCTGAAGCAACGCGCTCATAAATTGCACACTAGAGGACAATAACCTTCCCGTTGACGATATCGACCTTGACCAGGGTCTTGATAGGCATCCCGATCTTCCTCTCGATCTCGGCCTTCTTGTCCGTCTTCTCAATCACAACGATTATGTCGACGATCTTGACCTGCATCGACTTGAGGGCTTCGACGAGAGCCCACAGTGTCCCGCCCGTGCTGACGACGTCGTCAACGACGACCACTCTGTCTCCGGCCTTAAGACCGTTGATGAAGAGAGCGGATTTCGAATACCCTGTCACCTGAGTGACGCTGACCTCGCCAGGCAATCCATACATCTTCTTCCTGACGATGTTGAAAGGCTTACCAGTTTTCAGAGAGAGACATGCCGCGAGGGGAATCCCAAGGGCTTCTATCGTGGTGATCAGGTCGCAGTCGAAGTTGCCTATCTCGGCCATTACATCCGTGACTTCGCGGAGGATTGCAGGATCGATGGACGGTATTCCGTCTGTTATTGGGTGCACGAGGTAATCGTAGTCACCGCGCTTGACGACCGGGGAATCCGCAAGTGACGCTTTCAGAGCTTCGAGGGCCATGGCCCAAGCAATGGCCGACCAGCTCTTAAACCTTCTTTTCCAGTCCCGCCGCATCGGAGAAAAGACATCCCAAGCCGGAGACTGCCATCACATCAGCCTTGTTCTGTTGTCGTCTTGCAGGAGACCAGCGAGAAGATGTCATACTTGTCGCCCAAGTACTTTCTCGGGCGCAGGTATTCCAGCTCTACGAGAAAGCCCATCC
>JBGQAM010000087.1:0-5894 GCA_041494275.1 Thermoplasmata archaeon
AACTCTCGTTGCGAGCGTCAGGAATTACGACAATCCGTGGCAGGTCCCGAGGCGCCAGAAATCGAAGTGGTCCGAAGGGCTAGGATTGAAGAGGAGAGGCGAGGTGCTGTACTTCGCGGGTTGCTCAACGTCGCTGCTCTATCCGGAGTCTGCCAAGCGTGTCGTGAGGGTGATGAGGGCTTTGGGTGTTGAACCTGCGCACCTTGCCCAAGACGAGAAATGCTGCGGATCGACTGTACGGAAGCTCGGGGAGGAGCTGATGGCCCGAGAAAAGGCGGAGTCGTGCTTCAAGGACTTCAAGGGGGCAGGAGCGAGGACCGTCATCACATCGTGCCCTGGTTGTTCGTCCGCTCTCAATCACTATCCAGATCTTGCAAAGAAGCATGGCGTGAAGGTCCAGCATATTTCTCAGTTCCTGGATGAGCACCTGGACAAGTCGATGTGCAAACCAGTGAAAGGTCTCGAATCCGTGACCTTCCACGACCCCTGCGATCTGGGGAGAGCCCAGAACCTGTATGATGAGCCGCGTCGGGTTCTGGCAAAAGCGCTTGGGCGCGACCTGATCGAGATGGAACTTACTAGGGCGAACAGCGCATGTTGCGGATCGGGCTCTGGCGTGAAGAGCGCGTATGCAGGCCTCGCCGAGGCCATTGGACGGGATCGAGTCGCGATGGCGAAGGCTTCTGGTGCGAAAGTCGTCGTCACGTCATGCCCTTGGTGCGAGCAGAATCTGAGAGAGTGTCAGGGAGAATCTCCAGCTGTCTCGGTGATGGATCTCGTCGACGTGGTGGAGCGGTCGTTGTCCGAGACCGGAGCGAGAAGATCTGGGAAGCGTAGCTGATTCAATCGCTTGTACTTCCCAGAAGATGTTCCCCGACAGTCGAGTAGATAGGACCCTGGGGGTTCAGTACGCTCTTCTTTAGGAGGATTCTGTCCACCGGGTACTCTCCATAGTCCGTAGCAGCGTTGGTCCTGAGGATCTCCTGGACATTTATGATGTTCTTAGGGCTCCGAGTCCTGGCCAGTGTCAGATGCGGCACGAACCCCTTCTTGTCTCTCTCGAATCCCATGTCGCTCATCGAGCTGTCGAGCTTCCCAGCTATTTGCGTAAGGAACCTTCCATCCTCGATTCCAACCCAGACCACACGAATGTTGGACAGGGATGGGAATGCCCCCATCCCTTTCAGGCGCATCGAAAAGGGTCCGACGCCATCGGAGGCTTCTGCAATACGCGACATCACATCGTCGATGAGGTCCTCGTCGGTGTCGCCGAGGAACTTGAGGGTCAAGTGCATCAACTCCGTCCTGACGATCTTGAGGTCGGCACGCGATCGCTGAAGGTCTCTGACTGCAGATATCAGCGCTTCGGCTGGGCGGATGTCCACGGAAACGAACGCCCTGAACTTCACAGACACTGGATGTGCTCCTCCTACTCATATCTCTTTCATCGTATGACGCCCGCTTGTTTCCGATACCTCGCGCGCGGGTCGTCGAGATCCCTGATCTTCGCCCTCACCATGGAAATCCCAACAACCGCTATCGCGAAGGCAGCCGCAAGACCGATCAGGTACGCGGATGGTCCGAGCTGGGATTCCGTCAACGATCCGAAGGACGCAGCCAGATTGAAGACCCCGTGCATGAACACGCCTGCCAGATAGTAGGGAAGCCAGCTCTTCTTCTGGCGCGCGCTTCTGGCTATTCCGAGTCCGACGACCGATGTCGAGCTCGCATGGAGCAGCGCGGACGACAGGCTCCTTATGACGGCGGTCGCGATGAAAGCCTGTGCGCCACCGGAGAGATAAGCATTGCTTTCGTACAGCAGGTTCTCAGTGGCTGCGAAGCCGAGGCCTGCAGCGGCTCCGAACACAATTCCATCCTCCAGCTCCGATATGAACCTGCGGTTCCTCAGCACTCCGATGGATTTCGTCAATTCCTCGGTGAAGGGCGCGATGACCACTGCTAGGAGCAGAGACTCGAGACTGGGATTGTGACCCAAGATATCGGTGACTCTCTGGAAGTTCACCTTGAGGAGCATCATCAGCACTGCTTCAATCATCACTGCGAGGATGACCGAGATCACTGCGCCGTAGGAGAATATCCGGAGCAGTCTGGAATATGGCTCCCGACCGTACCTCTCCGTGTTCCTTATCCAGATGAGGTACACGAGCGAAGGTACAAAAGCTGCGGCCAGGAGGATGATGATGTCCAAGATCTGAAGAGCCATCTGCTCACTCAACTACAAAAACCACTGATCCATATTTCAAACTTGGTGGCGCGGATGTCGCGGAATCGCAAAGGGGAGAATGAATTGGCCCTCTGTAGGGCCATTTGAGTCTGCAGACTAGGAACGAACGGGTTGGGGGCTCACTTCTTCTCTTCAACGGAGATCGAATTGTTCGGGCACTCGTCGACACAAGCTCCACAGTCAAGGCACTTCTTCTCGTCGACGACCGCAACGTCTTCGACCGTGATGGCACCCTCTGGGCATACATCCACGCAAGCACCGCAAGCAACGCATTCATCCTTGTTGACCTTCGCTGGCATCCGAATACCTCCGAGTCCTCGGCGTTCCGGAATTCCTCCCCACATATAAACGTTCGCGACCATCAAGCATATTATGTTAATATTAGCTGAACCGTGTTATTAAATTCTGGATTGGCCAATCCACGGGCTGTGATGGTCTCATGAATCGTCGAATTGACCATGCGCCGGCAAATTATTAGAAAGAAGTACTGCATTGAGCAACGAGTTGCCCATGAAAGAGACTCTTGCAGGCAAATGGCTCCTAACGTACGATGGAGTTGTTCGGGGATACCTTAGGATTGAGGAGGATAGTGTATCAGAGGTCTGCCTGGGTGAGGCCCCCTCCGACTCCCTGAAGGCCATTGTGGTCCCTGGCTTCGTGAACGCCCACACCCACATCGGCGATTCGGTCGCATTCCCGGCACCGAAGGGTTCCGTGAAAGACATCGTTGGTCCCCCTGACGGCTACAAGCACAGGATCTTGCGCTCAGCCAATAGGAAGTCAAAGATCGACGCAATGAAGGAGTCAATCAGGCTCATGTCGCGCACAGGGACCTCGGCATTCATGGATTTCAGAGAAGGCGGTCTCGAGGGTCTGAAGGAATTCGCCGATGCGCTTGCGGGCGACTCTCTGAAATCAGTAGCGCTCGGGAGACCGATAGGGGCCGAGTCCAAGGGGCGTGAGGTCAACGCCATTCTGGACGCGTGTGATGGGATAGGCATGAGCGCCTACCGGGACTGGCCTGTGGAGTTCCTTCGAGATGTCTCGAGGGCAGCCAAATCCAAAAAGAAGATGTTCGCTCTGCATGCGAGCGAGGTCGTCCGTGAGGACTTGGGACCGATCTTGGACCTTGGGCCGTCATTCCTGGTTCACATGACTTGCGCGCTCGAAAGCGACCTTGTCCTCTGCGCTCGGGAGAATCTGCCGATAGTCGTGTGTCCTCGCTCCAACGAGTTCTTCGGCCTCTGTCCGGACATCCCAATGATGCTGAGATCTGGAGTCACTGTGGGGTTAGGCACTGACAACTGCATGGTTTCGAAACCCGACATGCTAGAGGAAATCAAGGCTGCCTACAGACTCAGCAAGGCGAAGGGTGGGATCACCCCCCTGGAGGCGGTCCGCCTGGCGTCATTCTCCGGGCGCAAAGTCTTAAATGCGAACGGGAATATAACTACGGAAATCGCCGTCAAAGACGACCTAGCAGTCATTGGTATTGGAGGCGACGATCCCCTCCGCGACCTCGTGACTGTGGGAAGGTCGGAGAGCATCAAGGCGGTCGTGCGCGGAGGAAAGGTGTGGTGGAGGTCCTAGGTTTGGACGAGATCAAACGGATACTGATAGCAACCGATGGTTCCGAGTACACCAAGGAAGCAGTGTCCACTGGTCTGCGTCTCGCGAAGATACTCGGAGCCGATGTCACCGCGTTATATGTTATCGACCAGACTTCCTTCGTGAGCTTCCCGATTGATTCGTCCATAGTGAGTGTCTACTCGCTCCTCGAGAACGAGGGCAAGCGCGCGGTGGATGAGGTCAAGAAGGAGGGCGAATTGCAGGGAGTCAAGGTGACTCCAGTCGTCGTCGAAGGCTCTCCTACCAGGAAGATCGTCGAGATGGCGGCTGATTTCGACCTTGTCGTGATAGGCACTCTGGGCCGGTCCGCTCTCTCGAAGTTGTTCATGGGCAGCGTTGCCGAGAGAGTCACCAGATACGCTCCGTGCCCTGTGCTTGTGGTCAGAAACCGGAAGAGGTGATCGGGGACATGAAGGTCAAAGAGATCATGACCGAGAACCCGATTGTCGCGGAGCTTCCGGGCACCAGGACGGAAGTACTCAAGAAACTGGTGAAGAACAACCTCACAGGTCTTCCGGTGGTGAAGGCTGATGACCGGACCCTTGCTGGCTTCGTAACAAGGCAGGACATATTCGCAAAGCCCGACGAGGAGCAGCTCGCCCTCGTCATTCGACGCGATATTCCGACCATCAGCCCCAATGCGAGCGTCAGGGATGCGGCTAGGACTCTGGTCGAGAATCGCCTCAGCCATCTGCCGGTCGTGGAGAAGAACAAGCTAGTGGGCTTGGTCACGCCGACGGATCTTCTAATAGTCGTCGAGAAGGACAACCCTCAGATAGCGGTCGAGGAGATAGTCCACTCCCCGTGCATACCGATCTATGGCGGCGCGCCACTATCCGTCGCGCTCGCAACTTTCAGAGCGGCGAAGGTGTACGCCCTGCCTGTCCTGGATGACGACGCGAAGCTCGTCGGGATAATCACGGACAGGGACATCTTCAATCAGACCGTGGTCGACAGCTCAGTCGTAATGAGCGATCTGGGCATCAGCGACGACGAGGACAATTGGACCTGGGAGGGCCTCAGGAACGTGATGAAGCTTTGGTACGAGGTCTCAAGAGTCGACCTGCCGAAGTTGACGGTCAGGGAGATTATGATCAAGAACCCAATGACGGTGTTCAGGAAAACTCTGGTGGGGGACGCCGCTCGAACAATGAGAAAGAACGACTTCGGGCAGCTGCCTGTCAGAGACTCCAAGGACAACCTCGTGGCGATGGTTTATGACATAGATGTGATATCAACGCTCACGAAGTGATGCTCATGGATCCGCAGGAGCTCCTGTCCCTGTGCAAGCGCAGGGGATTCCTATGGCCAGCGTACGACATCTACGGCTCGGTCGCAGGTCTCTACGACTACGGCCCATTGGGAGCGGCCCTTAAGAACAACATAGAGAACTACTGGAGGAAGCTGTACGTCCTCGGGGAGGGGTTCCAGGAGATATCATGTCCCGTGGTGGCGCCGGAGCCGGTGTTCAAGGCGTCTGGGCACGTCGACGCATTCTCCGACATGTACGTCGAATGCACCAGTTGCGGTGAGACTTTTCGCGCAGACCATCTAGCCGCTGGCCTGCATGATAATCCGGCATCCCTCAGCGAAGAAAAGCTTGGTATTCTTCTCAGGGACAAGGACGTGAGATGCCTTGAGTGCAAAGGTGAATTGACCGCTCCGAGGCGATTCAACCTGATGTTCAAGACCTCGCTGGGCGCGGGCAAAGGCAAGACAGCTTATTTGAGGCCCGAGACAGCCCAGGGGATGTTCGTCAACTTCTCGCAGATATACAGGTACGGCCGCGAGAGTCTGCCTGTGGGCGTTGTCCAGATAGGTCGTTCTTTCAGGAACGAGATCTCCCCCAGACAGGGATTGCTGAGGCTCAGGGAGTTCTCAATGATGGAGGCAGAGCTCTTCGTGCATCCTCAGGACAAATCGTGGCGGGGATTCAAGAAAGTCAAACACGAGAGACTCGCTTTGGTGCCGAACGAAGGTGCACCCCGGACGATGGCCTTGGAAGAGGCGGTGAAATCAA
>JBGQAM010000097.1:0-4166 GCA_041494275.1 Thermoplasmata archaeon
GTCGAAGACTATCTTCCCACCAGACGGTTCGATGAGCCTGAGTACCGCGCGCCCATAGGTTGTCTTTCCGCAGCCGGACTCGCCTACCAGTCCGAGCGTCTCCCCTTTTCGAATCGACAGGGTCACACCGTCGACAGCATGAACGTGGGCGACGGTTTTGCCGAAGACGCCTTTCTTGATTGGGAATAGCTTCCGGAGGTTCTCCGTGAAGATGAGAGGGCTGGTGTCCGGACCATCTGATGGACCATCAGGCATTGTCTTTCTCACCTCCGCTTGCATAGAGATGACACGCTACGAGGTGTCCCGGGGCGACCTCCGCCATTGTTGGCCTGACCCGCTTGCACCGGTCAGTCGCGAAATCGCATCTTTCGACGAACGAGCAGCCAGGGAACGGATTCATTAGGTTCGGGACTGTCCCCCTGATGACCGACAGCTCCTCCTTCTTCTCCCCGAGCTTCGGAAAGGCGGTCAGAAGCCCTTTGGTGTACGGGTGCATGGGTCTCCCAAACAGTTCGAAAGTCTCCGCTTCTTCGACGATCCTGCCGGCGTACATTATGCACACCCTGTCGCAGGTTTCGGCCACAACCCCGAGGTTGTGCGTAATGAGCATCATCGAGCTTCCGACTCTGCCAACGACTTCCTTGAGGAGTCTGAGAATCTGCGCTTGGATGGTTACATCCAGAGCGGTCGTGGGTTCGTCAGCTATCAGCAGCGTCGGGGAGCATGAAAGTGCGAGAGCGATCATAACGCGCTGCTTCATGCCTCCGCTCAGCTCGTGCGGGTACTGTTTGATCACGCTCTCGGCCGCTGCAATCCTTACGAGTTTCAGTATCTGCACCGATTTCTGCAACAGGGCGGTCTCGTCGTAGATGTTCTGGTGGAGGGAGATGACCTCCCCAAGCTGATCACCGACAGTGAAGACAGGGTCCAAAGAGGTGGATGGGTCCTGGAAAATCATCGATATCCTGCTGCCTCGGATCCCGCGCATCTCATCGTCTGGGAGCTTGGTCAGCTCGACACCCTTGAATCTAATCGAGCCTGCCGTTATCCTTCCCGGTCTGGGGACCAATCGGAGGATGGAGAACGCAGTCATGCTCTTCCCGCAGCCGGTCTCGCCGACAATGCCGACGGACTCGTTCTCGTAGATCGTGAGGTCTATGCCGTCGAGGGCGGTGACTGTCCCCTCCTGCATTATGAACTGGGTCCGCAGACCCTTGATCTCCAGGACCGGCTTCTTTCCAGAGATCACCTTCTCAACCCCTTCATGCGGGGATCAAGAACGTCCCGCAAGCCGTCCCCGAGCAGGTTGAATCCTAGGATCGTGAAGAGCATGGCGACTCCCGGGAAGGTCGCGATCCAGGGCGCCTCCTCCAGGTAGCTTATCCCACGCTGCAACATATAACCCCAGCTCGGGGTGGGCGGCTGCGTTCCGACTCCCAAGAAGCTCAGGCTGCTCTCGATGGTAATTGCGTCTGCAACTCCAATCGACGCCCACACTATCAGAGGGGCGAGGCAGTTTGGCAAGACATGGGTGAACATTATCCGTCGGTTGTTGGCGCCCAAAGCCCTGCTAGCCTCAACGAACTGTCTCTCACGGACAGTGAGAGCCTGGCCACGGATCAGTCTAGCGAACCCGGCCCAATAGGATATGGAAATGGCAAGTATCACGTTCTCCAAACTCGGACCGAGCGCAGCTGCGAACGCGAGCGCCAGAAGGAACGCGGGGAAGGTCCAAAAGAGGTCGATGACTCCGGAGATGAAGTAGTCTACTTTTCCTCCGAAGTATCCCGCCGTGAGTCCCAGAACAACTCCGATCATCATGGAAACGAAGACTGCCAGAGTGCCGACGGAAAGAGAGACTCGAGCGCCCCATAGGACTCGGCTGAAGATGTCCCGACCACGCTCGTCAGTGCCAAACCAATGGTTCAGAGTGGGCGGCCTTTCTGCGGCTGCAGGGTCAATGTTGATCTCGGTCGGATTGCCGATGGGCAACACAGGCGCGAGGAGGGCGAGTGCAACGATGATGGCTATCAAGGTGAAACCTATCAATACCATCTTGTTCCTGCTGCCTCTCTCCAGAATGTCCGCAGCAGTTTGCTTGAACCCACCCGATATCTTCCAGGTGGCCAGCCTGTCGTTCAGGCTCTTGCGAGGGCTCATCCTAGCCTCACCCTCGGGTCCACGTATGCGTAGAAGATGTCCGCCATCAAGTTGCCAAGGACCACGAAGATGGCAAGGATCAGTATGCATCCTCTGACGAGGGGGAAGTCAGCGTTCGAAATCGCCCTCGTCATGAGCAGCCCGATTCCAGGCCAGGAGAAGACGCTTTCAACGACCACAGCTCCACCGACGAACCATCCGATGTCCAGGCCGATGACGGTTATCACGGGGAGGATTGCGTTCTTCAAGGCGTGTCTGAATATGACCTCGCGTTCTGGCAGACCTCTCGATCTTAATTGTGTGATGTAGTCCTGTCTGATCACTTCGAGCATGCTCGATCTCATCATGCGAGTCGTGAGAGCCGCGTTGCCTATGCCGAGGGTCATCGCGGGCAATATTATGCTCGCGAACCCACCCACAGTCCCTTCTGCCGGCAACCAGCCCAGTCTGACGACAAAAAGCATCATGAATAGTATGCCCAGCCAGAACGAGGGCATGGCGTACGCCACGAGCGTAAACACCATCACACCCCTGTCCGCGATGGAGTTCTGTCTCAAGGCCGAGAATATTCCGAGCGGGATTCCAATCGAATACGATATGGTCAATCCGATGGCCATGAGCTCCAGAGTCCGGGGCAGCTTCTGAATCAGGAGGTCGCCGACTTCGAGGTTCTTAGTATTGCGACCGACCGATGTGCCAAGGTCGCCATGGATCATCTGCCAAAGGAAGATGCCATACTGTTCGTAGAACGGCTTGTCAAAGCCGTATTTGACGCGCAACTTCTGCATCTCGGCAGCGTCTGCGTGGGGAGGCGCCATTGATGCGATGGGGTCTCCAGTCAGGTAGATCAAGAGAAAAACGATCAGGGTGGCGACGAGTATTACAGGGATGGCGAGCAGGATCTTCCGGACAACGTATGAAACTAGATCAGCCATAGGTTTCCTCTCGCATTGACCCCCATCCGCGCCCTAGACATCGCTCGGTTTGCCCCGTTGGTTGTTGTTCACTGGTAATGGAATAGAATAGTAAAGGGTTTGCTAGGGTTTTCGCTACTTCACGATGTCCACATCAGTGATGTCTATGACCTGTTCCTGACCCAGCGGGTTGACGGTCCATCCTGTCACATAGTTGTGGACTGCGAAGATCTGGTGCCAGAATATGATCGGCGCCCACGGACCTTGCGTCAGGAGCCTGATGTGTGCGGCGGTCGCGTTGTCCGAAAACTGCTGTTCAGTCTCTGCCACGGTCCAGTTGGCTACGTAGCCGTCAAAGACGGAATCATTGTACCAGCCTGTGTTCGAACCTCCAGCAGCCCATGCGCCGAAGTGCCAGTCAAGGATCTCCGCCCTCGGCCATGAGTACCAGAACAAGATCGCTTCTTGGTTCCCAGCCGCAGCCTCATCTCTGAGCTGTGTCTCCTCGAACTGCCGGAGCTCAATGTGAACTCCCGCAGCTTGGAACTGAGTCTGCAGGATCTCCGCCATCTGGACGTCCTCGCCCTTGTTCGTCGTCCACAGATGCAACGTCAGTTCGCCAGTGGAGTTCACGAGCCAGCCGGCGCTGTTCTTCGTGAATCCAGCTTGGGCGAACAGTGTGGCTGCCTTGGCGGGGTCGTAGGAGAAGTTGTACTGCGACGGGATAAGCCTCCCCTCGATCTCGATCGGAGACAAGTAGTTCACGCCCGGTTCCGCATATCCATGCCAAACGGAGTCAACGATCTGGGTCCTGTTGATTGCGAAGCCGAACGCCATCCTCAGCGACACATTCGTCCATGGAGCCTTCTGGCAGTTGAACTCCACATGGTATGTTCCCTGCCCGGCACCAGTGATCACGGTCATCTCGCTGTTTGCCGCATATGTCTGGACCTTGTTCGGAGGCACCTGCTGCAGGACATCGATTGACCCGCTTTCGAACCCGGTGAACCTCGAAGCCTCGTTGGCAATTATCCTGTAGATGATCTTGTCGATCTTGGCGGGACCCTTGTTTGTGACCCATGCTGGCCCCCA
>JBGQAM010000036.1:0-16818 GCA_041494275.1 Thermoplasmata archaeon
GCACGGGCCCGTAAATGGTCGTGCCGGCCCTTATCACGGTCTCCTCTCCGATCCCGACAGGCCCTTGGATGACGACCTGGGACTCAATCTTGCCAGCAGTCCGCACAGGAAGGTTCTCGAGAGCAGCAGCGTTCAGCTCGAGAAGGTCCCATGGATACACGGCGTCGATCCAGAGGCCGTCTGAGAACACGGGCGTGAGGGGGTCGAGCCCCAAGCTGGCCTGGACCGCGTTGCTAAGGCCGTACTCGCCCATAGCGATGCACTGGTCTATGAACTGGAATATCCTGTCGCTGAGGCAGTACATGCCGGTGAGGATTATGTTGGAGATCATCTCGGTAGGCTTCTCGTAGACTCCCTTAATCGAGCCCTTCTCAAGGGTCACCACACCATACTTGGACGGGTTCTCGCTCTCGACAACGAGCGCGCTCGGACATGTTCCAGCCCTCAACAGGTCGCCCACTGCGCGCCTGTCGATGACGTTGTCCCCGGGAAGCACCAGGAACTCCCCGGACATCCGGTCCTTCGCGCATGCGAGGGCATGGCCGTTCCCCAGCTGCTTCTCCTGGACGACATACTCTATCTTCGCCCCGAACTTCTTCCCGTCCTCGAAGTGGGACATGATCCGCTCCTTGCGGTAGCCGACGACCATGATGATATCGTGGACATCGTTCTTAACGAGCGAATCCACGACATACTCCAGGATAGGCCGGTTCGCGATGGGAATCATCACCTTCGGCTCCGACGCCGTGAGCGGCCGAAGCCTCATGCCTTCCCCCGCAGCCAGCACTACAGCCTTCATCAGAAACCCACCGGATAAAATCCTACATGGTTGCCGCCACTTAATGGTTTCCCACTACAGGCCAGCAATCACTCCTCCTCTTCGCCTTCCTCGTTGATCTGACCATAGATCTTACGGTTCCGTGCCTCGACCTTCATCTGCGTGGCCTCCTCGAACACATCGCACTCGCACCTGATACGAGTCATCATGTCCTTCTTCACGCAGTAGCCGAATCCGGGTCCAGAACCCTCCTCGGGCCGCGGGTCCCAAGACAAGCACACTGGGCACAACTGCCGCTCATTCTTGCCGCCTTTGCAGGATGGATGAGAAGTCACGGGCCTCGTATGTGTCTTACCCGATATATCAGAATTTCTATTGATGGGGCCGACCTAGGCCGTTTTCCCGAGCCATCTGGATGTAGCCTACAAGCAGTGCTGGCTACTATCTGGCCGTGCTGAAATAGATCCTCTGGATGCCATGACAAATCGAGGGACCAGAGGCGCCTACAGAAAGGAAGACAGGATCGCATTGCCACCGGAACTGCAGAAGGAATTGGTCGAGAAGGCAGCCGCCAAGTACGGCAACTGCCAAGAGCTCGCCAAACACCTGAACATACCGAAGTCCTCCGTGCACTATTATCGAATCGGGAGACTCACCATGCCGGCCTCCATACTTGATCAGATGCTCCAGATTGCAGGAGACGAGGATCTCGAGGAGAAGATCGCAGGCCGAGGAATAACCAAAGACCGGACATGGGCGAACGAACATGCGATCAGTGTCTTCCGCGAGATGTGCCGCGACAAGCTGAGATTGCCGACGAAAGATGAACTGGAAGAAGATGACGAACTCAGGAGGAAGGCAGCCGCCATCGTATCGTACGTCTTGGCCGAAGGATCCGTCTGGCTTCAGAAGGAAAGGTGGGGAGAATGTGCCGTCAACATCACGTTCGCCGCTCACGAGACGGATCTATATGATCATTTCAGGTCGTTGTGTAGGGATGTCTTCCTCTATGACATTGGTCCTCCCCAGAAACCTGGAAACGGAGCAGCTGCGATTAGAGGTTTCATCTACTCGCGATTCGTAGCAGAATGGCTAATGGAAAATGAAGTATTGCCTGGCGAGAAATCGGCGCGAGATATGCACTTGCCGAAATGGGTAAGGAATAGCCATGACGCACATACATTGATTGCTAGTCTCCAACCATGGTGCGACGGCGAAGGCACTGTCGCATTGCAGGAGAACGGAAAACCGACATTCTCACTCGTCCAAGCCAGACACACTGATCTATGTCTCGCAGACTTGCCATACACACCGGCGATAAAGGGACCGAGATACATACGAAGAGGCGATTTGGCTCTTCTCCCGTTGAACGGAACATCGGCACTCCAGTCGCTGACAGCAGTATACCGAAGCACGATACTCCAGAACGTATCATGCTTGTTTCTCAAGCTCGGGTTCAACCCAAAGGTCCGCCTATCGAACATCTATTTGAAAGACGATGGTTACTGGAGCTGTCAATGGATATTGAGAATCCCCAGCTTCGAAACGAAGACGCTTTTGGAGCTCAATCTCATCAGGCAGGAGAGGAAGAGGAATCGGATCATTAATGGCGCATATAAAATTCAGTGATTTATATATTAATTGCTTAAATTTAGCGGGGGCTAGATTTGAACTAGCGATCTTCAGGTTATGAGCCTGATGGGATTTCCAAGCTACCCCACCCCGCTGTTTCCGACTAACGGTGACGGTATAGTTAAAAGTATCCGTGTGACAGAGTGATGAATCGTTTCAGAAGAACTTTCTCAGCCTGAGCAAATCCTCGATCGAGCCCTTCACTTGAATCTTCCTCGTTGCATAAGCCTTCATCACTCTCAGTTCCCCGCTCCGCAGCTGATGCAGCGTCTCCTTGCTCGCGATAATTCGGATGTCTGGATTCTGAGTCGGGCCTTTGTTCAGTTCACCGACACGCGCGTTCTCCAGCACGAAATTGTAGAGCTCCCCATCCGTGATCTCGACCTGTATGACTTTCCTCACGCCTTGGAGCTCCGCGCTGAGTTTCGGATCCTCCGCGGCCTTCTTGTTGAACCTAACGATGGTTTCTTTCAGGAGCTCTTCGACCAATTTCATCCCTCGAATGTATCGAGCTTCCGCAAAGAGTACAACATCATTAGGTTTTTGGCGGGCTCCCAGGACATGCGGGTGTGCGGAGGGCAGCATTTGTGTTCGGACACGTAGCATTCCAAGAAGGAGGTGGTGATCGGATCCGTCATGTATCCCGAGCCAATCGGCACTCCTATCTCGCTTTCGATTTCCCTGATGCGGGCGTCTCTCGCAACCTTCGCTACTATGGAGGCCGCTGACACGACGGGGTACGTATCGTCGGCCTTGTGCTCGGAGACAATCTTGGGACTGCACTTGAGCTTGGCCTTGATCATCTTCGCGAACTGTTCTTCGCTTGTGTCGGCCGCGTCGACATACGCCACTTCGGGCGAGAACCGGTCGATGAGTCGCGCGAAGACATCTGCTTCCATCTCATTGAGAGAACAGTCTCTCAGATCTATCTCTTCCGCGGGCACCTCGATCAGTTCGACCATCGCCAGCTTGCGTATCTTTGGCGCGAGCTCCTCTCGTTTCCTAGGCGTGAGCTTCTTCGAGTCTCTGACGCCGAGACTAATGAGTGAGGCATCCGACTCGACCGCGACGGCGCACACCACCATCGGGCCCAGAACCGGCCCTCTGCCCGCCTCATCCACGCCGCAAATCATGGCTCTCTGATAGGGGAGAGCGTAGATAGAGGTTTTGAGTTCCGTCCGGAAAGTCTTAATGTCCCTCTGGACAATATTGCCGGAGATGATTGCTAGGGCACAGCAGAGTCTTCTTGGCTTGGATTTGAGTGCGAACAAGGACCTGCTTCTCATTGTCTCCATCTTGTTGATTGTTGTCGGTCTTTTCCTTGCGTTCTCTGGCCGCAGGATCTGGAAGCGCGTGATGTCCTTGATTGGGGCGATCATCGGTGGGCTGATCGGCTTCGCGATCGGCACTGCTATCGGAGGCGTGCTCATGGGGTTCATCGTTGGTGCCCTAGCTTCGATGGTCGGAGGTGCTCTGTTCGTCTTCTTGGCGCGGGTAGGAATCGGTGTTGTCAGCGGTGTTCTGGGTTTTTTCGTGGTCAACCTTCTCTTCGCGAACGAGATGGCTGCCCTCATAGCTGGAGTCGCCGCGTTCGCTCTCACCTTCGCATTCATAGAAGTCGCAATCGGAATCGTGACCGCTGTCGTTGGCGGTCTGCTTGTAGGGTTTGGGCTTGTATTGATGGAGCAAGACATGATGGTCGTCGTGCTCAGCCTTCTAGCGGTGATGGTCCTTGGCGCCGCTTTCCAGATGATTGCGCTCAAGGACGAGTCCGAGCACAAGCGCAGGATGGATAGGGTTGGTTCGAGGAGCGCCGTCGCCGCGGCCGCGGTGGCTCCCCCAGAACCTCCTCCGATGCCTGGAAGGACATGCCCGAAGTGCGGCGGACCGCTCAGGTACATCCCTGAATACGACAGGTACTTCTGCTATCGGTGCCAGCAGTACGAGTGAATAAAAAGCAGGGCTGAGCTACCGTTCGAATAGTAAATTCGCCACTATTTATTATTCTAGCCAGGTTATGGCGACCCGTTGACGCAAAAAGACACTCTGGATTGTCAAGCCAAGAGACTCAAAGACAGCTTCAAGTTGACAAGGGTTGGGGTGACTGGAGTCCGCAAACCCATCGTTGTCCACAGGGACGGGAAGGACAACCATCTTACTGCCGTGATCGATGTCTTCGTCGACCTCCCATCGACTCAGCGCGGATCGCACATGTCCCGGAACGTCGAGGTCATCACCGAGATGCTCGAGGAGAGCGTGAGAGCGAAGGTATCGAGCCTCGAGCAGCTGACCGCGAACCTGTGCAAGAAGCTCCTTGAGAGGCACGAATACGCCAGCTTCGCCGAGGTCCAAATGTCCGCCGATTACTTTCTCGAGCGGCGGCCTGATGGCGGCAAAGCCTCGCTCGAGCCGTTCAAGCTGACGGCGAAGGCCACGGCGATGCGAGGGAACGGCCTGATGAAACTCATCGGAGTCGAAGTCCAGGGAATGACGGCATGTCCGTGCGCCATGGAGACGATTAGGCACCAGCTCGCGGCGAAGCGTCCGGGCCTCAAGAAGATCCCGTCAGATGTCCCGATGATATCCCACAATCAGAGGAATAGGACCTCGCTGATCCTCGAAGTACCCGAACACGTCGACATCGAGGCCGACGACCTGATCGACATCGTCGAGGGCTCGCTCAGCAGCCCGACGTACGGAATATTGAAGCGCAAGGACGAGGCGAACGTCGTCTTGAAGGCGCATGAGAACCCGAAGTTCGTAGAGGATGTCGTCAGGGACATACTCGGCAAGGTCTTGCGGAAGTACAAGGACCTGGACGACTCGGTGCACGTGACAGTGCGGAGCGAGAGCGAGGAGTCGATCCACAAGCACAACGCTTTTGCCGAGAGAGTCACTACCCTGGGCGAGCTGAGGAGCAAGTGACCGAGCGAAGAAGGCAGAAGCCCGAGCCAGGGGCGATCAAAGCTCTCGCGGTGGACATCGACGGAACGCTCGCAGATGATTCTAGGAGGGTCAACCTCGATACCGTGGCCGCGCTCCGAGAAGTCCAAGATTCCGGGATACCGGTGATGCTAGCAAGCGGGAACGTCCTGCCGATCGCGTACGCGCTCTCCAATTACCTGGGCCTCAGAGGGCCGATCGTTGCCGAGAACGGAGGGATCGTATCATACAATCAGAAGATATGGGTATTGGGAGATCCCACGGGTCCCCGCAAAGCATACGATTTTCTCAGGACGAAGATGGACGCTCAGAAGCTCTTCACCGACAAATGGCGAGAGACCGAAGTTGGACTCACGCGCGAAGTGAGTCTCGACAAGGTAAGAGAGATTTTGAAGGATTGGCCAGTCGATGTTCAGACCACAGGCTGGGCGGTCCACATCATGGAGAAGGGGATGAACAAGTTCAGAGGGATCCAGAAGGGCTGTGAGCTACTCGGGATATCACCAAGGGATGTGGCCGCGATAGGCGATTCAGATAACGATGAGATGATGATCCGCGAGTGCGGATACGGAATCGCGGTCGGAAACGCGTTCGAGGACACGAAGCGAGCGGCGTCCTTCGTCGCCAAGGGATCCGATGGCAAAGGCGTGATCGAAGGGCTCGTGTGGCTAGCGATCCTGAGACGCTAGTCTCGGAAGGTTTTATCTCGCAGCGAATCGCTTAGAAGTACGCCATGTCGATGATCGGCATTTGCAGCATATGCGGTCGGCCGGCAAATTCGACTTGCCCGCTCTGTGGAAGGCTTGTCTGCCTGCAGGATTCTGACCCCGTCACCCGCGTGTGCCGGACCTGCGGTGGGAGACAACATGGAGTGAAGCGGTTGACCTGAGTGTGATCAGAGGAGCTTCTTCGCCTCTTCCTCTGTGATGCCCGCGGCCTTCAGGAGGTACTTCAGACCCTTCTTGAGAATGATCTCCTTGGTCTTGTCGTCAAGGAACTTCTCCATGACCACGGGCGCCCTCAGGATGTACTCGACCCCGAACTCTGAGAAGTAGTATCTCGCATTGTCCGGGTCTAGCTCGGCGGCCTTCAGATAGGCAGCCTCCGCCTCGTTGAACCTGCCGATCTCGATGAGATATGCCGCGTACGATGATTGGTAGATGGGATTCTTCGGGTCCAGCTCGACGGACTTCTTGTAGAGCTCCATGACCTCCTCGGGAGCCATCTTCGGAACACCTACGGATGCCTCGGCCTTTCCGAAGTAGGCGTCAGCGCACTTGGGGTCCGCCTTCAGGACCTTGTTGTACTTCGATACTGCGGCGTCGAAATCGCCGTTGGCCAACGCATCCTGCGCTTCCATCAAGTCCTTCTCAATACCCGCCATAGACTCCGCCCGCCTAATCTCAGATTCGGGTATATCAATACTCGAAGGGCGTATAAAACGTTTCCTCGAAAGGATCAGAGTCTCTTCACAATCTAGAATATGTCGATTATCGCGGTCGAGTTCTCATAGATGTATCCTAGACTCATACCGTCCACAACTGAATACGGATGCTCCTGCCAATTGACGTTCCGCAAACCCGCCTGCAGAAAGGGAATCAATCCGTTCATCAGTCCAAGGGCCGTATCCAGTCTTTCGTTGAGCGTCACATTCTCGTCATATGTCACGTCCCAGGACCTGTTTTGTTCCATCGCCCAAACGACTTTGTAGACATTGTCCTTGAAATCATCCAGGGCGTGCTTCATCGTCCCGAATGTCATGTTCTTCTCATCATCATCGAGGTACATCACCTCGATTGCCCAAGTCCACTGAGATGCTTGACCTAGCGCGGACACCGCATCCAGGCCGGTCTGATATCGTGATTCCATGAGGAAAGACACGTCCAGCATATGATCGACGTTACTACTGGCAGCAGACAATTGATTGATGAGATTATTCGCAGCCACATTCTGGGCGCGATACTTTGCATCATGATAGTCCTGAGATTGACTATACAGGAAGACTGATAGAATCGACATCACGAGGATGATCGCGACCGCAATAACAAGAGCGACTTGCGGCATCCGCAGACGCTTCATTCTCCCAGAACCAGGATGAGCCTCCGACACCATACCCATCTCCTGGCTCTGGATGACGGTCTCCTGATATAAATGGTCGGCCAAAACTCTTTTATCGCATGTGCCTGTTCCTGAGAGAAAGAGCCACGAGAGGTACCAAGCATGATGCCCGGCGGAAGGATGAACCCCAAACAGATGAAAGCGATGATGAAGCGGATGGGGATCGACCAAGAGGAGATGCCCGATGTCGTGGAAGTCGTGATAAGAACCAAGACGAAGGAACTCGTTTTCAAGGACGTAGGCGTTTCCGCTGTGACCGTCCAGGGACAGAAGACGTACCAAATTGTGGGCACGCCGCAGGAGAGAGAGCGAAGGCGCGAAGAGGGCGAGGAAGACGACGGAGTCCCCGAGGATGACATCAGACTGGTCATGTCACAAACAGATTGCTCGGCGGCTGAGGCAAAGAAGGCGCTCCAGGAGACAGACGGAGCTCCGGCAGAAGCCATCCTCAAGATCATGTCCTCGCGCATGTAAGGCGCAAATTGATGGTCCCACAGCATTATTTATCAGGGGCCATTGTCTGAACGGGCACGGACGTGCTGGTGGAGCAACTCACTCATGATAGAGATCATCGGCCTCGGCAGAACCTTCGACGGGAAGGCAGCGGTAGAAGACCTGAACCTGAAGGTGGAGAAGGGTGAGGTCTTCGGATTGCTGGGGCCCAACGGCGCCGGAAAAACCACCACGATCAGGATGCTCGCCTGCCTGATCAAGCAGACTTCAGGAACGGCCTTCGTTAACGGTCTTGAGATCAACACGAGTTCGGGCTCGCAGAAGATACGGGGCATAGTCGGCGTGCTCCCGGAGTCGCCTGGACTGTACGAGTCGCTGAGTGCGAACAAGAATCTCGATTTCTTCGCGCAGTTGTACGGCGTCCCGAAGGACAAGAGAGAGAAGAGGATCGAGGAGCTCCTGAAGATGCTCGAACTCTGGGACCGCAGAGACGAGCCCGTGGCAACATACTCCAAGGGCATGAAGCAAAAGATAGCCATTGCTCGTGCTTTCGTCCATGACCCACAGGTCGTGTTCCTGGACGAACCCACTGCTGGCCTTGACCCTCAAGCCGCTCTGACCGTGCGCGAGTTCCTCGTGGCTCTGAAGAAGGAAGGTAGAACAGTCTTCATCAACAGCCATCACCTGGACGAAGTGGAGAGGCTCTGCGACAGGATCGCCGTGATGAACAGGACCGCTCTTGCGATCGGCTCGCCCAAAGATCTAGCGAGAAGATACTGGGACAGGACCACGGTATTGGAGCTCGCCGTGGTGGACGACGCATACGTGGATATCGTTCGCGGATTGGATTTCGCCACCAATGTGCGCGTCGATGATGGACGGATACTTGTCGATCTGGATGACCCCGAGATCAGAAATCCAGTGATTGTTGAGAAACTGACACGCGCAGGGGCGAAGATAGAATACGTCACTGAGCTCAAAAGGTCGCTCGAGGACGTCTACATGAAGCTCATCGGAGGTGGGAACCGATGAGGATCGACAGAGCCGTCATCGTCGCGAAGAAGGATCTCTCCGAGTTCAGAAAGAATAGGTACATCATGATGACCATAGTCATGATGCCACTCATCTCAGCCGTGATCCTGCCAATCGTGTATGTTGTACCGATCAATCAGCTTAGCAGGCAGAGCCAGGCTGAGCTGGACCTGAGATTCAACATCACCTACGACTTGAACAACGCGACCTTGACGGACGCAACCATTTTCAATGCAAAGATCGAGAACGTGAACATAACGAACTGCATCATCCGCAACAGCATCGTGGAGAATTGCACCATATTGAATTCAAACTTCAATGAATCGCGGATAGCATATTCATCGGTAAGGAACAGCATGCTCGAACGATGCTATCTGGACAACCTGTCGCTCGACGTCGGCAACACGGTCCGCACATCGCAGTACGCTGGAGGCAGCCATGAACTCGACCAGCTGAAAGCGCTCATGTTCAATGTGCTGCTGATACTCTTGATCATGATCCCGGTCACCATACCGACCGTCACGGCCTCCTACAGCTTTGTGGGCGAGAAAGTGAACAAGAGCCTCGAGCCGCTCTTGGCGACGCCGACGACCGACCTTGAACTGCTTGCGGGCAAATCGGGGTCCATCTTCGCAGTGAGCATGGCTGCTACTTGGCTTTCGTTCGTAGTGGCGGTGGTTCTGGTCGATGTTCTCACTGAACCGTCATTGGGGTACTATCCACTCCCGAACGTATACTGGATCGTCGGGATACTGCTCCTCGCTCCTGGAATGTGTCTGATGAGCATCTTGGCGAATGTGATAATCTCTTCCAGAGTGAACGATGTGAGGGTGTCGCAGCAGATCGGCGGCGTCCTCATCCTGCCGGTCCTGCTGTTCTTCTTCTTCAGCCTAGCAGGCGTGCTCTCCACCGCGCTGCTCCCGATGATGGTCTTCTCCCTGGGAGTACTGGCGGTCGACGCTGGCATAGTGCTGTTGAGCTTGAGAGTCTTCAACAGGGAAGAGATACTGGTAAACTGGAAGTAGCCATCAACCTGCTGCAAAAAGCTTAAAGAACAAGCTGTCATTCCGAAGATGCTCACAAGATGGTTCACATGAAACTAATCGACATGAAGACCAAGTGCCGGATCTGCGGCAAAGAGCTCATCGCCGACGACAAGGACGACGATTTCGTTTCCTTCTACTGCATGAAGTGCGGCGTGTACACGACTAGGCCTGTCGACGAGTTCAAAGATGAACCGAAGCCTGCACCTCCAGCTCCGGCCAAGCCCGAAGACAAGAAGATCTGAACGGTGACTCGACCTGGACTGGAGCCAGCATTTCTTCAATCCACCAACACTTATATACGCAGTTCGCTTTTGCCTCAAGACGGCGCTCTGGAAACCGCTATTCCAGCGCCAATCCACGTGCCCCGGTAGTGTAGCGGCCTATCATCCGAGCCTGTCGAGTTCGGGACTCGGGTCCGAATCCCGACCGGGGCGCCACCTTCTTCAATTGCGCGACAGAAGCAACTGATAGTACACCTGGGTCTCGAATCGAGAGACCAGCGTGAACGATTTGCTCGCGATTCTCAGGACTTCCTCCGGCTTCTTCCTATCTCTCATAGGCGGGCCGAACGGAGTCTCGCGTTTCTGAAACTCAATCACCGTCAGCGATCCGTGCCTTCGAAGTACTCGAGCGCATTCCCCAAAGAGTCTTTCTTGACTGCCAACCTCATGATAGATGAACGCTGCTAGGACGTGAGCTATTGACGAATCGGCGAGCGGAAGATCGGTGATCTCTCCTCGGAGAACATGCACGTTGTCCACATCTCTCTCGCGGACACGTTTCGAAAGGATCTCAAGCATCTTCGGCTCAATGTCAATCGCGATCACTTCTCGAGCCACTCTCGCGACAGGAAACGTGAAGTACCCTATGCCCGCTCCGAGATCCGCGACCACATCATCTCTTCCGAGGCCGAGCCTCGGCAAGATAACCTCGACCGGGATGTTCTCCCTCCGTTCCGAGCCCTCGAGGCGCTCGATGAACTCACCTTCGGCCCAGAAACGGTGCCCTTTACCCCCTCTTCTGCCCTTTTCGGACGAGGCTTTCTCGCGCTTCATCGGACACCGATTCGAGAGGGGATGCATATTGGTTCCGCCTCTCGTCGACAGCTTACTGACTTCACAGGTTGTCAGCAGATGTTCCACGAGAAGCGTGGGTAGAGGATTTCCTGGAATGGACATATGAGAACCATGGTTTCCGATGGACAAGCCTTATCTATTCCATAAGCCGATGTGGTAAGTCCCTTCCCGGAGAGAGCATGGCCACTAGAAACGAGATAGAGAGTCTCATCTTCTATGTTCTCGGAGAGAACAACCGGCAATTGCTGATCAAATCCGGCCTCGACGGAGTGTCGAAGGAGAGTCGGGTCGTTGCCCTCAGAGGCTTGCAGGACCTAGGCTGGATCGGGCACGGCGGCCTTGCGGATTATGAGGAGAGCTACTCGCTGACCAAAGAAGGAAGGAGGATCGCTGCTAATCACCCTGAGCTCTGTGACCTTGAGAAGAATGTCCAAGACCATATCACCGCTCTGAGAGAAGCCGACGGCGGATCTAATGGAACACGCAAGGACGCACTCAAGAGGCTCGTCTCAATACAGTGCGACATGAGCAACTGGGATAGCGCACTATTGAACTGTTTTGCGGTA
This sequence comes from Thermoplasmata archaeon, assembly GCA_041494275.1. Classification (GTDB taxonomy): domain Archaea; phylum Thermoplasmatota; class Thermoplasmata; order UBA10834; family UBA10834; genus COMBO-56-21. The sequence goes on from JBGQAM010000036.1 coordinate 11,645, forward strand.
AGAAAGATTGCCGAGCGAACAAAGGACATCGATGGTCTGGCGTTCTCCTTCTTCTATCAAGGGAGGGTTGAGGTTGCACAGAACCGCTGGGAAGAGGCACTCGAATCGTACTTGAACGCCATCGAGAAATACATGGAGGCTGGCGACAGGAAAGGTGTGTGTCTCACAAATGGCGCCATGGGGATCGTGTACGGCAACAAGGGAGACCACGCTTCGGCGATCCGATGCTTCGAGAGCAGCTTGTCCATGGCAAGAGCGATCGGAGACAAGCAATGCGAAGCCAAGGCACTTGGGAACCTCGCAATAATCTACGATTTGGAGGGCAGGACAGAGGAATCGGAGAACGCTAGCATAGGCTGTCTCGGATACTTCGTCGAGATAGGGGATGTGCAATATTCCAGCAGGATCTCGAACAACCTTGGAGTCCTGAACATGTCTAGGGAGAGATACGACACAGCAGCCGAATACTTCGAGAAGACGATAGTCGCATGCAGGAGAACTCGAGACATGGAGGTATTGGGGGCAGCTCTTGTGAACGCTGGGTATTGCTGCGCCCGAACCAACGAAACAGACAAATCACTGAGATTCACGGACGAGGCAATCTCGATTTTCAAAGAGCCGAACAACCTCAACATGCTTGCGCTTGCGTATAGGAATTACGGCTATGTCGAGTTCCGCAATGCGAATCTGCAAAAAGGGTTTGAATGGTTTGAGAAGAGCGTCAGGTCAGCCAAGACCTCTGGAGTAGAAGACACATACGCGGCCTGCTGCTACGAATATGGCATGGCACTGATTAAGACCGCGACAGATCCGAGGCTGGCAAGAAAACTACTGAAGAGATCATCGACAGTGTACCGGAACATCGGCAACTTGTCGTTGGCCAAAAAAGCCGAAGCTACGCTCGCTGGTCTCTGAGCAGAGTTGCGCTCCTGGGATGCATAGTGCTATAGGGTTTTGGTGGGGACGTCTACTGAAACGTCACCCATTCTGGTTTGGGATTCAGTGAAGCCACGTGTGACCGCCGGTCGTTCCGACCTTGTCCGCCACACAGGTCATTGCCGTCTGAATCGAGTGCAGCCAAGTATGGCCTCCAGATGGCGTAACGCCAACGGCCACCAAAGCGATGGTTGCTCCAAGTGCTAGCACCCCAGCTACGACTATGTATATTCTCCTCAGGTTTTTACCCCCGAGAGAAGCAATAGCACGCCCCTATTTGAGGTGTTCTGTCGGCATATCAATGACTGCCAGAAACCATGAACGAGCAGAATTGGACATTCACTGAGGCCAGACGATTTTGAAGTGCGTTCGACCAATGACGGATCTTGCCGCAAAGCCTCCTGAGAGCGAATCCTAGGCGAGTGCTAGTCCCGAAGTCCTGTATTAACATCACGCTTTCCCATCCAGACGACGCCTAAAACAGTTATATCATCGACCTGACCATTATCCAAACAAGAATGGCTCAGAAAGTATACATCACGATGACAGGCATCAACAAGTGGCCTGTTCTGAACAGCCTCTGGGCAGCGATCTGCTGCAAGGGCTACGTGCCTGACAAGATCTATCTGTTCGTCACTATCGGGAGAGAGGTCGAGGCCCAGTCCCTTTCAGACTGGATCAAGATTCTCATGGATTCGTATGGCAAGAATGTCGAGCCCTTGCTGAGGACGATAGAGGAAGGCAATTTCGCGTCGTCCGGGAAGAAGATCACGGCCGTCATGGAGGAGGAGCGCGCCGCTGGAAACGAGGTAGCTATCGACATCACCCCGGGCAGGAAGGCCATCATATCTTCCGCACTCCTTTCTGCCTGGCAGAAACAGGTGGACCACGTCTACTACCTCTATCTGGAGGACATGCGGAACGCGTCCAACCCGTACCCAATGATACCGTTCCATCTCCAGCACTTCGTCGACCTCAAAGAGGAGGTGTGGAAGTGAAGGAGCTCGTGATGTCCAGAAACGAGCTCCAGATACTCACCAACGCGACATACCGCGGGGACAAGAGGTACATACACGTCTCGTACCCGTTCTACGAGACAGAGCTGTTCACCCTGGACATCGAGAAGCCCGAGCTGACCAAGATCGTCAGACCAGATGCGTTCGATTGGACACGGATGTCCAAGAAACCGATAGACCGAGCGGTGAGCGCAGACGAACTCCCGAGCTTCACCGATTTCAGAAACTGCCTTCTGTCCTCAGGTTTCCTGGGCTACAAGAATGAAGCGGAGATCACCAAGAAACTCATCGAGCTAAGGGAGGAGGCGAAAGACCCGAACAAGCGGCCGAGGCCGGTGTTCGTCGCCGTTGACACAAACATCCTCTATGACCGGTTCCTGTCCAGACATCTGCCGCTGAAGGACGATTCCTCGGGGCGTACGGTCGAGGCCTCGGACTTCAGGTACGTCATCAGCGAGATCGTCCTGATGGAACTCGATTCGAATATCACCCACAAGTACTCCAGGGACGAGATCCAGGCCATGGGAAGAGTGCTCGCGCACCCGGAGCTTCTGAAGGAATTCTCGAACGGCAGCGGGAGGCGCACAAGGATTGCTAAGCTGGCATTCAACGAGATGAACTATCTGCTCACGGAGCTCAGGGCGCTCAGGATCAAAGGAACCCCGACCAAGGGCAAAGAGATGAACGACATCGAAATCGCGCAGTCGTACAAGTACTGGGCGAGGAGCGGGGACTACGACGTGTTCTTGCTCACCGCGGACGAGGACATGGTCAACCACGCGAGGACCAGCGAACTCATGACATTGCAGCTCGAATTGCCTTTTGCTGTGCCCGAACACGCGAGGATCGACCCGTGGAGATTGTCCGACCTGCTCTACGATCTCGCCGTGACCTTCGGACTGGTCTCCCTCGACAACGAGAACCTGCTCGTGTACGGTGAGTGGGGCGGTAAGAGCAGTTCCGACTACATCGGTGAGAATGTGAAGGTCGTGTTTGGGCGTGAGGAGAGATATCCTGAGGTGTTGAAGCAACTGGAGATATGCCGCAGGATACTGGGCAGAACTCCTTGAAGCGCGGGAACGGTCAAGTGTTCTGGGCAAACACTTTATCCTACCCGTTGCCTTTCGCAATCGCAAGGATAGCATCCCTTGAAACGGATTTGGAGTAAGTGACGACGATGAAGGAGAAACCGAAAGTCTACGCCCTGAGCACATGCCCGTACTGCAAGAGGACGAAACGATTCCTAGAGGATCACAAGATCGCATACGATTGCACCGATGTGGACCTTCTGGATGACGCGAAGCAGGACGAGGTCCTCGACGAGATCGAGAAGCTGACGGGCAAGAGGTCGTTCCCTGTGGTCATCATAGGCAAGGAGATAATCGTGGGGCATGACGAGGACAAGCTCAGGAAGGCACTGAAGCTATGAACGGAAAACAGCCGGAGAGAGTCTACTGTCCGGTCTGCCAGGCCAAGTTCAGGTTCGTCGACAGCTGGAAGGAAGGCTCCATAGTCATATGCCCGATCTGCGGGCAGAAGCTGCGGCTGAAGCGCTCTTCCGACGGGTGGATAGGCGACAGGCCCGAGAAAGGAACCGAGAAGGAAATCCGAGAGAGGGTCGACGAGTACGCGAGGCTCCACGGATATGTCTTCAAGGACATGAAGGAGGAACTGATTCAGGGCCTGCTCGGGAAGAACAAGAGATTCGGGGATTTCTACTGTCCATGCAGGATGGAGCACGTGGGCGAGTACATGTGCCCCTGCAAGCCCACCAGGGGTGGGGACGTCGAGCGCGACGGCAAGTGCTACTGCGGGCTGTTCTGGAAGAAGACCTGACGGCCAGTACAAGAGACTTCCAATCGCTCGATGTGGACATTGGGGCGGTCGGACCGTCAATCGGTTCTCAGCGTCATCCTCCATAAATAACATTCCGAGTGAGGGGTCCTAAGGGCTAAGCTGTCTGTGCAAAAACCAGAAATATACGAGAACAGCATGGACAGCGCAATGCAGGCGGATTTGCTAGGCAAGACGCTAGAGCTTGCTACGGCGATCATGAACACCCGTGATCTCGACACGATCCTGAGACTGATCGTCGACGACATCACAGATGAGTTCGGCTTTGAGGCCTGCGATGCTTTCATGCTGGACGAGGAGCACGACAATTTCGTTCTGAAGATCAGCAAGGGCTTTCCCACTGACGTGTCCAAGAGAGTAGAAGGTCTGGCGAAGTCGAGAAAATCCATCTTAGAAGACCTGGCAATAGCGCGGAAGATAGGGAACCTCACCTACGTGTTGAAGGCGGATCTCAGCACGAACGGAAGAGACTATTACAGCGTTCTCCACCCCGAAAGGGTCAAGCTGCCCAGGGCAGAGCCCGACGGGTGGCACGAATTGGACGTGCTATATGTCATCTTCCAGGACGCGGACGGCAACATGGTCGGATTCCTGGAACCTGACGGCCCAAGAACCGGGAAGCTCCCGACTCCTGAGGCAATCACCAAGCTGGAGGTATTCGCGAGGCTCGCATCAATCGCGATCTCGAACGCAAAGCTCGTAGGAGCTCTGAACCGCACAGTAAAGCTGTTCAGGGCGCTCCTTGACACGACCGTTGCCATGCAGCAAGCGGTCGACCTCAAGGAGACGCTCAAGAACATAGTTGAGAGACTCAATGAGCTGGTCCCCTTCGACGAGGTCAGCGTATACTTGGTCGACTGGAACAAGAATCTACTGATCCCCGCCTACGCCACGGGACCCTACTCCGACGAGGTCCTGGCGGACATCGGCCCGATATCCGGCCTTGCTGGTGAAGTTGCGAGGTCTGGCAAGGTCGAGATCGTCGAGGATTCGATGGCTGATTCGAGGGTCGAGGACATCCCCGGCATAGAGGACGTCGAGGTCCGCCAGACCCTGATGGCGATTCCGCTCAAAGGGAAGCATGGGGTGGAAGGCGTCCTCGAACTGTACAGGGACAAGAGCAGGAAGTTCTCGGGGGTGGAGTATGCAGTCGTTGAGCCTTTCGCAGCCCACGCTGCAATAGCGCTTGAGAACGCGCGACTCAGGGACGAATTGAAGCTCAACTTCGAACAAGTCCAAAGGGCGTACCAGGACATGAAAGACCTGGACAAGATGAAGGACAGCCTCGTCGACACCATATCGCACGAACTGCGCACGCCGCTCACGACCATCCTTGGCTATCTTGAGATGGCGTCCGCGGGAATGTAC
>JBGQAM010000060.1:0-10352 GCA_041494275.1 Thermoplasmata archaeon
CGCCCATGCCGGCAACCATTCGGCGAGTGCTGAAGTCTGTGGGACTTGTGACGTTTTCCTTCCTCCCCTTGTATATGTCGAACATCATCTTCGTGGCCACGATCACCAAGAGCGTGGCGAAGCCAGCTTTGAAGACTCTCTCATCCACCGTGGAGGTGAAGAGGACACCTCCGGCCACTCCGATGAGACCAGCTGCCGCCAGCAGCAGTCCAAGCCGAAAATCGACCAGGTGCTTCTTGCTGTGAGTGTAGGTCGAGCTCAGCATCGTGACGAAGGCGAACACTAGAGACAGAGGGACAATCTCCTTAGGCTCTATGCTGACAAAGAACAATATCATGATGGGCACGTAAAGCTGGCCGCCACCCAGTCCAAGATTCGAATAGAAGAACGCGACCACAGCGACGAGAATGGCGACGACTATGAGCGAGGTTATCTCTACGCCGTCGAAGACCATGTAGTTGTCAACAAATCCTGCATATTAAATGAGTGCGATTGTACAATCGTTCGAACAATCACCCTCATTCACGGATGATTTGCGAAGAATCGCGGGCGAAAATCGAAATATCCCAAATCCTTTTATATCCAGTGGCAATTCGTTCGGTGGCCAACGATGGGGGCTTGAGTTCGTGAAAGTACTGAGAGTTGACCTCACCACTGGAAAGTTCGCAGACCAGGAGATATCGAAGGAAGACTGCAAGAAGTTCTTGGGAGGAAGGGGCCTGGCGGCCAAGATTCTCTATGAAGAGAACAAGCCCAAGATAGATGCTTTCGACCCCGAGAACCGGCTGATATTCATGGCCGGCCCGTACACGGGCACACAAGGTTCATTCACAGCCTTCTACAACGTCACGACGAAGGCACCGCTCACTGGAGCAATCCTGTCGGCGCACTCCGGAGGACACTGGGGCCCGATGTTCAGGAAGACCGGATACGATGGCATAGTCTTGAAGGGAAAGTCGCCGAAGCCAGTGTATTTGCTGATCACGGACAAGGGGCCCGAGCTGAAGGACGCCTCCGACCTTTGGGGAAAGGATGTCTTCAAGACGATCGACGAACTTGAGAAGAGACACGAGAAGTCCAAGGCGGCCGTCATCGGCCCAGCCGGCGAGAAGCTGGTGAGATACGCAGCAATCATGAACGACATGAACAGGGCTGCAGGCAGGGGCGGCGTCGGCGCGGTTATGGGCTCAAAGAACCTCAAGGCAGTGGTCGTGCACGGCACGAAAGAAGTCCCGCAGGCCGACATTGAGAAGCTCAGGGAGACGTTCAAGACCGCCACAGCCACGGTCAAGGAGAAGTCCCAGGCGTTTGCCAAGTACGGCACATCCATGGTCGTTGGAATCACTGGTAAGGCCGGGACAATACCGACACGCAATTTCCAGACGGGATACTTCCCTGAGTACGAGAAGATCGGCGGGGATACGCTCGTCAACGGCTACAAGACGAAGGACACTGCATGCGCGAGATGCCCTCTTCACTGCGGGAACCTGACGAAAGCCGAGAAGGACTACAAGGTCGAGACCGAGGGGCCTGAGTACGAGACGCTCGCGATGTTCGGCTCGAACCTGGGCAACTCGAACATCGAATCGATCATGATGGCGAACAGCATCTGCAACGAGTACGGCATGGACACGATTTCGTGCGCGGACACAATAGCGTGCGCGTACGAGCTCTTCGAGAAAGGGATCATCTCGGAGAAGGACACCGGAGGGTTGAAGCTCAAGTGGGGAGACCACGCCGCGATGGTCAAGCTCGTGGAGATGACCGGCAAGAGGGAGGGCTTCGGCAAGCTCCTGGGCGAGGGATCCAGAAGGCTAGCAGCGAAGTACGGACCCGATGCCGCCAAGTACGCGATGAACGTCAAGGGCATGGAATTCCCCGGATACGACCCGAGAGGGATACAGGGGATGGCCCTCGCTTTCGCGACCTCGACCAGGGGCGCCTGCCACCTGAGAGCAACTATGTACGTTCCCGAGCTCTTCCAAGGCAAGCTCGACAGGTTCACGGTGAAGGGCAAATCGGCCGTGCTGAAGGACCTGCAGGAGCTGTTCACGGTCTACGACTGCATGATCCTGTGCAAGTTCGGCGCGAGAAACGCGTTCGGCAACTCGTGGGACGAGATGGTCACCCTGACCAACGCAGCTTCGGGCCTTGGATACGATGTCGATGAGCTCAGGAAGGTCGGCGCGAGGTCGTGGACCATGGAGCGGCTTTTCAATCTCAGAGAGGGCATTTCGAAGAAGGATGACACCCTTCCGGAGAGACTGTTCACGCTGGCGATCGACGACGGCCCATCCAAGGGCGCGGTCGTGAACAAAGCAGACTTCGACAAGGAGCTCGAGGAATACTACAAGCTCTGGGGCTGGACATCGGAAGGGATACCGACCAAGGACGCCCTCGACCAGCTGGGACTTCGAGTCTAGGACGCGCTCATTGGGTGACTGCACCTGCTCAGAGAAACAACGCGTCTTCCTACTGGCTAATGCTTCGGAATTCACTGCACTAAGGGCTCAGTCAACGTCATCTGAAGGCACCTGAGCCAGCTGCTCCGGAGCGACAGGGTCGTCGTAGGGGGGCATCTGGAAGGGCTTCCTGATTCTCAACACTGCGAGATAGGTAGCAGCCGCAGCAGCGAGTCCGAACGCAACAGCCGGCGCCACCCAGGACAACCATGAGATTCCTCCGTTCGACATGGAGCCGCTCTGATCATATGTCGCACCCTTAGTCGGCAGGAACCCGTAGAGGTAGTGGTTCCCCTCCTCGGCCATCAGACCAGCTGACAGAAAAATGGCGGCGCATAGCAGCAGCAGCCAGGTCGCTGACAGAAGAACTATTATTCTTGTACTCTCGCTGGGCGCGATCAGATCCTTAGCTTTCCATGTGAGGCCGTAGTAAACGAATCCGTGCTCCTCGTACCTCTTGACCAGCCCGCCATCCTCCATCTTCTTCAGGTGCCTGAAGACCGCAGCCTTGTCCACGCTCACGACCTCGGACAACTGCGATACGGTCCTGCGCATAGGCTGGAGGGCCTTCAGAATCTCAAGCCTTGTGTCAGATGCCAAGGCGAACAGCGACTTCTTGTCGAGCTCAACGCGCATTTGCCCTGCTCCAGGCACCGAAACGTGGTCCCGTATCATCAATGTAGCACTCGTGGATGAGGAGTCGCTTGATCCCATATCTCCCTCAAGATTGGCTGGTGAGTGTGGAGTATCCATTGTAGTACCACTGGCTCGGAATGGTGTATATCAGCTCACCCTGCTCGGAGAGGTCCAGGAGAGATGTGGCCTTCACCGTGCTCTGCGAAACCGTGTACAACGTATCACCGATATACAGCGCCCGGAGCACACTATCGACGACGTTAGTACCGCCTTGTGCGACTGTCCCCTTCACAGAGACGCCATTGTCGGTAGACACATTGAATAGATAGGCGCCACACCATTGAGTCCAGTTGCTGTAAGCCTCTTCGTAGATGGATGTCCACACAGGAATCACGAGCAACCTCTTCTCGAAGTCGAACAGAACTGCCTTAGGGTCATTTGCGGCGCTCGACCAAGACCAATATGGAAGAAGGCACTTGCTCTGCTCTATGGGATTCGTGGGGTCCAAGACGTTGTACAGCGATATCTTCACGGACCCGTTCTCCGACCCTATCCCGAGGACGTGATCCTCGTCGACGGGGTGCAAGTAGGATGAGAAACCAGGATTCTTCAGCTCGCCCAGCACCAATGGATGCGCAGGATCGCCCAAGTCTATCACGAAGAAGGGATCCATCTGCCTAAAGGTGACCATGTAGAGCGTGTCGCCCAGGAAACGGGCGGAATAGATGCGCTCATTCGGAGCGAGCTCAGTGAGAGAGCCTATGACGGCGAGGTCGGAATCAAGGACGTAAACGGCGCTCTCCGGAGTAGACCATCCAGTAGTCGTGGCAACCCTCAGGAAACCATCCTTCTCATCCATCGAGAACTGGTTCAAGAGCCAGCCGCGGACGTCCCCTCTCGCGACGTTCACCATCGTGAGCTCGTCGACTGCCACCTTGTATATGGTTGTCCTCGAGGAAATCTCATTCTCGGGGGCGGAATCGGTCTCGACGACGAGCATGTCGCCCGACCACTTCTGAACGGAAAGGTACATTGCGTCGAGGGACATGTAAACGGTCGAGGCGTAGCCTGCCAGAATCGTTGTGGTTGCGTGGTCACCGTCGACAACGTCCACGGCCAGCAGGTTCATGAACGCGCTTGCATCGCGTGTTTCAGGATCATAGTAGATGTCCCGCACATTGACCTCTTCGCTGGAGTTGCCATTCCAGGCCAGTGGGAGGTATGGCTGCCTGTCAACCAACAGGACGGACGACTGCCCGACAAGGTAGACGTAGCTTCCGATCATCCTCGAAGTCAGTGCGTAGCCGGATACGCCGAGGGAGAATAGGAACTTGGGAGCACTCACATTTTCGATGTCGAAGACTGAGACAAGGGATCTCATGCTGGACCATAGGAGACCTACGTAGTTAGCGTAGTCACCAGTCGGGTTCCTCCATTCGTAGTAAGAAAGAACCACAACGAGCTTGGCTCCATACAGATAGACTCCTGAGACAGAGGCGCTCGCGTTCTCAAGCTTGAAGCCAAGAATATCCTCGATACCGAGCACCGTGACATTCGCCAGGTCAGAGGACGGATATGCCTTGACGATAGTTACCTTGTCATAGGATGCAATGTATAGGTATTCGCCATCGGTTTTCACGATGTCGCTCTCATCCACGCCAGCGACCTGGATGTTGGTCGTGGAGTGGGATGGTGTTTGACCTCCCGTGGTGTCTTGCGACATCGTGGGGGATCTGTAGTATGCGTTCGATTCACCGTATGATTCCATGTTCGCTAGGAACCCTCTGAGCTCGCCATAGGAAGAGAAAGGTTGAAGGAGACCATCGTGGAAGAAGGACCCGCCGTCCCTGGTCATGGCATATGTGATTGTCCCTGCGGTTAGAGCGGTCGCGGCCATGCACACAGCAAGAGCAATCCTGAGATGATTGTTCATGTCTATCGAGGAAGACATGGCCCCTCGACACTATATGACTACGAGTTTCGTGTTGACCGAGAAGTCAACAACAGTCATCCTCGAGAACTGGCACGTGTCAGGACCCATAAGCCACGGAAGAGCTGACTGGCATACACCTACGATGACCCGAAGGATGGGGCCGGAACCGCAAATGGCGCCGCTGGTTCAGATCCAGTTCACTGCAGAAGGAGCTGAAAGTATCGTCCTCGTCGAAGAAATCCTCCACCTGTTGCTCCAATCACGGCCACCTTCCCAGAAAGGCAATATACATTGGAGTGCATTGAACACTCTACGGTCCAGCGGCCCGTCGTGCAAGACCGGCAAGTAGGTAGACATATGGGGTCCGAAGTTGCAGTCAATACTGAGATAATCAAAAAGCGAATGTGGCTCGCATATCAATATGCATGCAACAACCCCGCCAACGAGCGCACGGACGCTGTCCACGCGCTAGTCATCAAGCTCGCAGATCCGGCCATCGACATGCACAATTTCCTGCAAGAAGCTGCAGACACAATCAACACAAAGCTGGGAATCAAAGAAACCACCATAGGCCTAAGATCACCCACGGACGGGTTGTACAGATACGATGTCATGTCTGGTCTATCCGACTCCGAGTGGGAGGCCCACAAACACCTGTCCTACAAGCATGAGGACTTCGACAGCCAGGGTGTCTACAAATCCATGCAGATTAGCAGGTACACGCGTCTTCTGCTCGCAGAGGACAACCCATACGCAGATGGCGAGGAGACCACCTACGAACGTGATCTCATGCTGCAATCGAAACGCAAATCCCTCGACGATACTATCGAGGGAGACTACCTCGACATCTGCATCTTCGGGAAGGGCGACGACCTCCTCGGATGGATCGAGATCTCCGGGATGAAGAGCGGCCGATTCCCCGATGCTGAGACGATCAAATGCCTCGAACTGCTCGCATCTGTCATTGGCGTCGCTTTGGCTAGACGCTCAGAGCGTTGAAGGAGAGTAGTGGGTCCGACCAAAATCCTTCCGAAATATCTATCTATTGTCCGATTGCTACTTGTCAATTCGAGGCGGTCATAATGGCAGACGAGAAGAAAGGAAAAGCGGAAGAGACGGCGGAGAAGACCGGGGAATTGCTCGGAAAGGGTTTGAAGAAAGGCTTCGGAATAGCCAAAGCCTTTGGAAAGGGCACGAAGGACGCCATCGAGAAGAAGAAGTGAACGGAGGTCTGCAAGACCTCCAATCGGATGACAGCCGGATTCCCGACCTCATATTCAGCTGCCCACTCAAAGAGTTGAAATACGCCAAATCCACGTTCGTACTCCAGGTGTCACAATGGCGAACGTCAAGCTTGAGACGAGAAAACCGATCACGATAGCGTACATCGAACATGTCGGAAGCTACGGCAAGATCCCTTTCGACAAGCTCATCGGCCAGCTCTACGGCTGGGCAAAGGAGAACAAGGTCATGCCAGGATTTCATCCAATGGGCATCTATCACAGCAATCCCAAAGAGACTCCTCCGGAGGAATGCAAGACGAGCGTCGCGATCGCAATCTATGGGAAGGCGAAGCCGAGTGGCGATATCAAAATCAAAAAGCTGCCGGCGATGAAAGTCGCCAGCTACTCTCACAAAGGCAATTCTAGCGAGTATCAGAGATCCTACGACAAGATGGAGGCCTGGATCAAGGAGAAAGGCTATGTTCTTGCGGATTGCCCAATCGAGGTCTACGGCAAGATGCCAGAGGTCGTCAAGGGCGAGACGATCGTATACGCCAAGATCATGATGCCAGTCAAGAAGAAGTGACCAGACCACGTGTTGACAACAACAGGCATAGCCAGCTAGCATTATCAATCATGATATCCGCCTCTCTGGGGTATATGAACCCCGGTCGACCTAGTCAAACGCCGGTGCGTTGAGTTGATTGAAGCCAATGGACTGGTGAAGGATTTCAGTTCAGTCAGAGCGCTAGATGACATTTCTCTCAAAGTCGGCAGGGGAGAGATCTTCGGATTCTTCGGTCCCAACGGTGCTGGCAAGACCACCTGCATTAGGGTCCTTTGCGGTCTCACGCCGCCCACCCAAGGGGACGCTACAGTTCTCGGCATAGATGTGAAGAAACACCCCGTCCAGCTGAGGGACAATATCGCCATCCTCTCAGAGGAAACCAGGTTCTACGAGGAGATGACTCCCAGAAGGTATCTGAGCATGTTCTGCAAGCTGATGTTGATGCCAAAATCCAGCAGGCTCTCTGCCATAAACGAGGCGGCGGACCTCGCGGACCTCCGCGGCTTCATCGACCAGAGGATATCGTTCCTCTCGCAGGGGCAGCGCCAAAGAGTCTCTCTCGCCAGAGTCCTCCTGACCGAAGTGCCTCTCACGTTCCTCGATGAGCCGTTCAGCGGAATCGACATCATCCATAGACGGAAGCTCAGAGAATTCTTCAGGGAGTCAGTCAAAGATGGAAACAGCATATTCTTCACATCCCACAACTTGATCGAGGCTGAGTACATCGTCGACAAGTTCGCGTTCATCAACCACGGGAAACTCACTGCTGTCGGTACGGCTGAGGAGCTGAAGGACAAGTACCTCGCTCCTGCCTACATGCTCAGGGTTTCTGATCCGCAGAAGGCGAGGGAGATGCTTGACAGGAGCCTGAGACTGACATCCATAAGCATAGTCGAAGGCGAAGTCGCACTCACCCTCCAGAGGCGCCAGGACGCCCCCCAGGTCGCCAAGATCCTCGTTCAAGAAGGGATCGACCTTTTCGAGATGAGGAGCATGGGAACGATGGAGGAAGTCTTCGAGCGCACTGCAAGGGGTGATGTGGCTTGAACGATGAAGAAATGACGCCTGAACCTCCTGCCCCCATAAGTGACGACGAATTGCCTCCGCCCCCTACCGACGTTGCCGCGGAGTCGAAGGACTACCCAGACATAAAGGTCAAAAAGTCGAAGCCTCTGGCAACCATGCGCCGGGCGTTCATCATTTTCGAGAAGGACATCAGAACGATGGCGAAGCACGGGCTCGTCAGCGCGGTGATTCTGTTCATCTTCCTGGTCATCGTGTTTTCGATCATGAGCTTCTCGATGAAGCAAGCGATGCAGTTCAGTTTCGATCAAGGCGGCGACGGCGGAGGCAAAGGGATTCCCGGCGCCTCAGGGGTGGATCCACCCGCCGCGAGGGCAGTCCTGACACCAAGTGGTTCCGTTTCTTCTGGAACGAGCGTGTCTCTGGATGCATCCACCTCCACGGATAACAGTAGAATTGTCTACTATGTATGGAGCGTAAACGACGGAGAGAACGATGTGAGTCTCTACGGACCGACGTCTCATATGACACTCTACTCAGTGGGTTCCTATCACATACAGCTGACCGTTGTAGATGACGAGTGGAACATGAACGAGACTTCTCTGGTGGTCGACGTCATGCGCGCAGCCGGATCGACCGACAATGAGACCCCGAACATATCAAGCGGTCCACCGTTCAACGCCAACATAGGAGAATTGATCAACCTAAATGGTTCGATCGCCACCGACAACGTGGGCGTCGTGAACTGGACATGGATCATCGAAGACGTGCACGAGAAGGTACTCTACGGTGAGTTCCAATCATACTCATTCAACTATGCGGGCTCCTTCAACATAAGACTTGTTGTCCGAGATGCTGCTGGCAACACAGCCCAGCAAGGGGCATCGGTTAACATCCCCAGCATGGGTGGGGATACCGAGCCGCCTCAGGTGAACGCGAATATCCCACAGAACGTGAAGGTCGGCGATACGGTCCAGCTCTCTTCCAGAGACTCGACCGACAATCAGGGCATTTCCTCGACAATCTGGTACGTGAAACACAACAACACCATAGCCACTCTCACGGGGGACACCGTCTCCTTCACCGCAAGCGAGTTCGGCCCATACGAAGTGACTTTGATAGTGAGGGATGGTGCGGGCAACTACGCTCGAATGGAGGGAACGACCATCGCGACGCCTCCAGGGATGGACTTCAGCACGATCTCTTGGACAAGCACTCCATTCGACATAGAGATCTCGTTCAACCTGCTGACATACTCGTACGGGATCGCCTTGCTGGCTTCAGTCATCTTCGTTGGCGGACTGTTCGCGAAAGGGTTCACGCACGAGATAACCAAGGGAACCGTCAAAGTGCTCTTCTTCGGTCCGATCTCGGTCACGACGATGATCTTCTCGAAGATACTCTATCCGCTGATAGTGGGTCCGATCTTCATATTCCCAGTCGTGTTCATCGGCCTTTCGCAATTCAACCAGTCGACTATGGACGTGCTAATGATCACACTCGTCTCGTACCTTATGGCAGCGCTCACCATGGTCAGCGCTGCGTACGGATCATGCATGATCTACCTCGTGGCGAAGAAGATGGTGCTGAAGCCGAGCGTCATATCTAGGATGTTCCTATACTTCGCGCTGCTTGGGACTCTGACGGTCTTCGAGTGGTTGTCGTTCGTGCTCGACCAGTGGCAGAAGACGACGAGTTGGGACACAATGTACCACGACAACGCTTGGATTGCAGTCTTCTCCCCGTTCCACCAGGGCGGCATGTTCCTCTCCAATTCACTCATCGGGACGCACTGGGCTCTAGACCTCTGGGTGTTCATCATACCCGCAGCTCTGATCATCGGAGGAGCTCTCGCCTCGAGGAAGCTCTACGGTGACATCTTCGCAAGGGAATAGACGAGCTGACAGAGATAGACCGCAACAAGTCCTCGAAGTCACCTGCAAAACAAAATGAAGATATTGAAGGGGTTTGACCGGAAAAGTGTTCGAAGTATTCAGAGTGCATCGAGCTTCGCTTTGTTCGCCTGACTCTCCTTACCGAGCTTGTCCATTATACGGGCTGCCTCGGCCATGAGCATCTTAGCGATCTTGGCGGCATCTAGATAGAACCTGGCTGATGTCTCTTCGATCTTCCCCGCGAACTTCGCTGCGGCCTTGACATCGACGCCCTTCGGTGTCCTCGTATCAATCAGGTAGTTCTTGCCATTCATGTCCTGGATGGGTTCGAGAATCATCTCGTTCAGTTTCTGTTGCCGGGTGAACTCGAGCAGTTCCCCGCGCTTCTTGTGGGCTGCAGCAAGAGCCTTGAAGATCTCCGCAGCAGGTGCCGCACGAGGTTCCCTGGCCAGTTCCTCGTACACTCCCGAGGCGCCCTTCTCCAGCTCTAGAGCGAACCTGATTACCGAGCCGAACGTATTGCACTCCGGGAAATCGCACTCAACCATCAGAACCACCGAGTGATGACAACCTTCCTGTCCGTAAAGAACTTTACTGCGTCCTGACCCTGAC
>JBGQAM010000073.1:0-7914 GCA_041494275.1 Thermoplasmata archaeon
CGCCGGAAGCGTGTATGACCAGCTCGACGACGGCAAGATCCCGAAGATGATGATACCGCTCAGGACGAAGAGCAACATCAGATTCGACTCGAAGTCCGCGGTCTGGAAGTACGGCAAGGCCATGGGGGCGAGGTCCGCGAAGAAGCTGACGGGCGCGCAGATGCTCCTTCGGACCATGTACATGCTAGAGTTCATCGAGGACATGATCAAGGAAGAGAAGAGCTCGACCCTCAGAGAGATGTACTACATCTCAGAGGGCTGGGCGAAGGGCAAGTTCAACGCCCAGGACGAATCGAACATGCTCGCAGAGGACCTCGAGATCATCACCACCTGCATGAGAGAGGACTTCAAGCTCAGGCCCGAGGAAGACGGCGCTAGAGTCATCGGCAACGTGACCATCCAGGAGATGGACAGGAAGGGCAAGAAGAAGAAGATCAACTGCAGGGACGATGTTGGCGATTCTGGCTACGGCATCCCATACAATGTCGAAAAAGAGAAGATCAATTTCATCGACTGCGACGCGGACTTCATCATAGCCATCGAGACCGGTGGTATGTTCGATAGGTTGGTCGAGAACAAGTTCGACGAGGACGCTCACGCCGTGCTGGTGCACCTCAAGGGTCAGCCCGCGAGGAGCACGAGAAGATTCATCAAGAGGATCAACGAGGAGATGAAGCTCCCGGTCTGCACATTCGTCGATGGCGATCCATGGAGCTTCAGGATACACGCTTCGCTTGCGTATGGCGCCATAAAGACCGCCCATCTGTCGGAGTACCTCGCGACTCCGACGGCAGAGTTCGTGGGCATCACCGCCTCGGACATACTGAACTACGAGCTCCCGACGGACAAACTGAACGACAAAGACATCCAGGCGCTGAACGCGGAGAAGACCGACCCGAGGTTCAACGACGAGTTCTGGAAGCACGAGATAGACCTCATGCTCGAGATAGGCAAGAAGGCGGAGCAGCAGGCACTCGCGAAGTATGGCCTCGACTACGTCACCGACACCTACCTGCCCGAGAAACTGTCCCAGATCGGCATAATGAAGTGAGCGCTCAGCCGGACCAGGAGCACAGGTTATACGTTCTGCCGCTGAGTCCGGAGCTGCCCATCCACATCAACCGCTCATATGATTGCACAATGTAGTATCCTCGAGATAGAGCCAGGTCGAGAGCGTGCCTAGTCTGAGCGGGCACCGCAAAGGAGACCTCTGGAGATCCCGCATCTGCAGCCATGAGTTCGGCTGAGGATACGAGGGTTTCAAGAACATCCTCTTTGGCGTCGGGGTCCACATGAAGGATCCTCACGGAAGACCCGGGCAGGTTGAGCCGCCTCCGTACGGTGTGAACGACAGAATAGCCGAGAACCTTTCCGCCGGCGGTCGCAACGAGCGTGTCTCCGAAAGAGAACTCGTGAGTCAGTTCTATCTCCTTCGTGCAATCCAATCCGGGACGCAGTGATCCAGATACTCTCCTCATCTGCGACTTCAAGTGATCGCCGACTCCAGACTCTGACAAACGCTCGACCGAGACCTTGCCAGCGGGTTCGAGCTCCACGTCGTCAGGCGTGAGCTTCTTGGCCAGCACCAAGACGAGTCCCTCGGGACGAAGCCCGGATTTCATGTACATCCCCAGATTTGTGACATTCTCTGGCATCGTCTCGAGGCCTATGTCTACGCATCCTTGGTCCTCTAGGTATCGCAGGGAATGCCTCAGCAGCTCCTTGCCCAATCCTCTCGCCTGATACGAAGGCAAAACTGACAATGGTCCCACCCAGCCAGTTGACCCCCAGACATGAGAGAAGCACACCCCGATGACGCCCGCATACTCGTCCGAAGCGACGAGGGCTCCATCCGGGTCGGAGTGAAGGAACGAGAGGATGTTTTCGTCGGTCCTCGCAGAGAGCTTGTCCTTGAATCCGTAGGATCTCTCCATGAGGTCATTCCAGCATAGGAGGTCCACTCCTTTCACATCGACGAGGTCTTCCACTTTCATCTTCCGGATGACGACCGCCATGAGAACTACCGCTGGACCCGCTGGTCTGATGTTATGATAGTCGTTCCACACTTATCAATGTTGGAGTCCGAAGTGTAGTTCAAGACAGGTTAAATCCATGAATCAAGATTCCCGCACGCCATGCAGATGACTCCAGAGTGCGTCCCGTGCTTGATCAGAAGAGTGCTCTTCGAGGCTGAGCAGGTTGACGATTCTCTAGGCGCGGCAGCGACGAGAAATGCCGCCGAGATGCTCGGGGAGCTCTTCGGAGAAGGCGTGTGTTCGGCAACGGTCGCGACTCAGGTTCACAGGAAGACATACCAGCTGCTCGGAACGAATGATCCGTACGGCGCGCTGAAGAGGAAGAGCAACGAGATAGCGCTCGACATCTATCCTTCCGCCGAGAGGTTCGTAAAATCATCCAAGGACCCGCTGAGAAGCGCCTTCCTATGCTCAATCGTCGGGAACGTGCTCGACTTCGGAATCGGCGTCGGTTATGACAATCCAGCAAGACTGAAGAAGGAGTTCAAGAACCTCCTGGGCGAGGGCCTCGGTTGGGATGACACCACGCGCATCAAGACCTTGCTGAAGAAAGCCGAGAATGTCGTTTATCTCGCGGACAACTGCGGGGAGATCGTTCTCGACCGATTGGCGCTCAAGGAGTTGAAGAGGTTCGACATAAACCTCACTCTTGTCGTTAAGGATGAGCCGATTCTAGCTGATGCGACAAAAAAGGACATTTCTGGGCTCGGGATGGAACGGATCGCAGACAGCATCGTGGAGGCGCCTGGCTTCGCAGTTGGGATAGACCTCGACTCGCTCACAGGCAAGTTCGGAAAAATGATGGAGAACGCCGATCTGGTCATCGCGAAAGGCATGGCTAACTTCGAATCACTCTCAGAAACGGACCTCGCGCCTGTGGCATATCTTCTCAGAACCAAATGCTCACCAGTCGCGAATGCCCTGGGACTCAGGAAGGACATCAACGCGGTCAAGCTGCTTGAAAGGAGATACCGCAAATGATAGATTCCATGGAATTTAGGACATTCATTAACAAGAGAACACGCACCTTCAAGATAGCCTCTGGGTCGTCAGATACGGAGGAGAATGTCGTTGTGAAGTTGGTGTCCGGAGACGACTTCGGCGTAGGAAGTGGCAACCCGACCGATGTCACGCATGAGACCCTGGCTTCGATGGAGTCATTCCTGGGCATGGTCCCGAAGAAGATCGTGGGCTCGGACGAGAGTTATCCAGACAAGCTTCACGAGAGGCTGGACGGGATCGCTGCCGGCAACACGGCAGCGAAGGCTGCGGTCGACATTGCTCTCTTTGACCTTCTCAGCAAGAGGGACAAGAAACCTCTCTACGAGTTCTTGGGCGGCAAACGCGACAGGATGATCACGGACATGACCATTGGAATAGAATCGCTCGAGACCACAGTTCAGAGGGCGCTCGACCACGCCAAATCCGGATTCAAAGCGCTGAAACTCAAAGTGGGCCTGGACCTCGATGAGGACATCAGGCGAGTCTCCGCGGTCAGAGACGCCGTGGGTCCGAACATCCAGCTGCGCGTGGACGCGAACCAAGGATACACGGTCGAGCAGGCGATCAAGTTCTGTGGAGTCATGGAGACGCTCCAGGTGATAGTCGTCGAGCAACCCGTCAAGGCAGAGGACTATGCGGGCCTGAAGAAGGTGGCAGAAGCGAGCAATCTGCCAGTCATGGCCGACGAGTGCGTCAAATCCGTTCTGGATGCGCGGAAGGTTGCGAGGGAAGGCATCGCCGACATGATCAACATCAAGCTGATGAAGAGCGCTGGAATCCACGACGCGGTTTTAATCAACAGGCTTGCGGGGGCTGCCGACGTGGGCACTATGATCGGATGCATGGGGGAGATCCAGCTGTCCATCGCCGCAGGACTGCATTTCGCCCTGAGCTCGGACAACGTGCTTTTGGCAGACCTGGATTCTCACTTCAACATAGTCGACGACCCAACGTCTGGTCTGGTCTTCGAGGACGGATGCCTGATCGCCCCGAAGAGACCGGGCCTGGGCATCGTGACTCCTCTCGACGGATGATTGTTGGCCGCGAACATAGAGTTCTTATATCAATCGCCTCATGCCATGCCAGTACAGCTAAACGGCGGGTCCAGATGCCGAAGAGGATTAGCGAACTCCAGAGCGCCGAGCTGAGGTTCAGAGCCCTGTTGAACAAACGAGACGAGATCAACGAGCAGGCTGCGGTTTTGAGATCTGAGCGAGACAGCCTGCACGAACGCAAGATGGCTCTTCAGGACGAGATGAACGATGCTCGGAACACGAGGGACGCGTTCGTCGCAGAGATGAGGGTTCACAAGCAGAAGAGGGACGAGCTCCAGGCCAAGGCCAGAGAGCTAATCGAGTTCAAGAAGAAGACGAAGGGGAAACATCCAGGAAGCCTGAAGGAAGAGATCATGGGGATGGAAGCGGACGCGAAGGCGATGGAGCTCCGCCAACAGACAGTGCCTTTGACGATACCACAAGAGAGGAAGCTGCTCGACGAGCTGAAAGCTAAGGTGACCGAGATAGAGAAGATGAAGAAGGTCCTTGCTGAGCAGGAGAAGATCGCGAAGGAGATATACAGCATGGACAAGAGCATAGACGCGCTCTTCAGACAGGCCGACAAGGAGCACGTCGAGGTGGCTCGTCTATCCGAGGAGCAACACAAAGCTCACGAGGTAGCGGCTGCCTTCATGAAGGACATCGCCGCTCTGACGGCATCAGCCAACAAGAAGCATCAGGATTTCGTGAAGCTGAGAGAAGAGGCCGATGCTGCCCACCAGAAGGCCTCCGAGATGCGCGAGAAGATCATCGGGATAAGGAAAGAGAAGCGCATGGAGAAGACGGAGGAACTGAGAGCCATCAGGGATGTCAACCTCGCCGTCAAGAAGGCTCTGGATGACGTGACCAAGAAAGACAATGCAGCCGACGAGGCGCTCCAAATGCTTCTGAAGAAGGGGAGAGTAGAGATTCGGTAAGGTCTACTTCTTTGGTCTTCGCCTGAACACCAGCACCGACGCGGTCGGCTCGACAGTAACGACTGCACGCTTAGTCGGCAGCTGCTTTTCCTCAGGCTCTTTCGGTTTCTTCGGTTTGGACCGCTTTCCCCGCTTCCTGCGCGGCCAGAGGCCAGCCTTCTTCTTCGGTTCGACACCCTCGGCAACGGGCGAGTGTTGTGCTTCTGCCCTCCGGGGCATGGTTTCTTCAGAGCCCCCCTTGAAGACCGCACCACATTTCGGGCACGAGTCCGCAGAGAACTGGACATCCTCGCCGCAGATTGGACAGTCGAAGGAAGCGGTCTCGAAAGGTAAATCGCATCGGGGACACTTCGACTCTGATCCCGTCAATGGCTGCCCACACCCTGGGCACTTGATCTGCACCAACTGAGCTTTCGCGCCCGGGCGAGCTGCGTGCATTCCCTTCGGCTTTGTCTCGGCTTCCTCCACAGGCTTCGGCTTGGGTTCCGGAGGAGTCTCCGGTGCCTTGCCTCGAGACACGTACAGCTGTTGCTTACCAAGCATCTTGAAGTGCACGTGCTCGGTCTCCATGAGGAGAGCCAGCGGAAGGACGAGATCCCTCTCCCTCAGGCTCGTCGCTTCCTTGAGCGACTCCAGGGTCGCGCCGTGCGGCTCTTCGGTGGCTTTCAGGATCGCTTGGATTGACGAATTGACATCAATGTGCTCCTTGCCAGGGATCACCTGAAGTTCCGTCTTCTGCTCGACGACATTCTTGAGGAACTCCTTGGAACGCTTCACGAAATTGGCCGGGTCCTGGTCGAGTATCTGCTTGAGCTGGCTCGTGTCCAGTCCAAGCTGTTCCCATCCAGCGATCTGGTCCATGCACATGCTTCTGAAGAACTCTTTGTGTATACCCTGGGCTGCCTGCTCGCTCTTCGGCCTGAGGTCGAGCGCGGCCTGATAGTGCTGGAGCGCATCGCTGCTGTGCCCGAGCTTGGAGGAGAGGCGTGCAGCGTTCAAGTGGGCGTCGAACGGGTCCTGCATGTAGCCGATGGCCTTGTCGAAGCAGATGAGCGCGTCCTCGTACATCTTCAGCGTCTGGTAGACCGCCCCCTTGTTGTTCCACGCGGAACCGTTGGTGGGGTCGACCTTGAGTGCCTCGTCGAACGCCTTCAAGGCCGCCTCCTGCTTCCCTTCGAAGGCGTACATGTTGCCCAAGTGACACCAGGATGTGCTGTCTTTCGGGTCAATCTTGAGTGCGGTATCGTAGTGTACCATAGCTTTCGGGTACTCCTTCATGCGGTATAAGGCGTCCGCCTTGAGGCTCCACGGGAGCGCGAATCTGTCCTCGATCCCGACCTTGGAGCATTGCCGTATCGCCGCCTCGGATTGCTTCAAGGCGCCGGCGTAGTCGCCCTGCTCTATGAGGGCGTTCGCGGTCCTCAGCCTTCTCCACAAAAAGAGATAGACGCGCTCGCGCCAGACATACATCACGAGAGGAAGGAACGAGAATGTTATGCCTATGAACGCGAGCGTTCTATCGAAACGTGAATAGTTCCCCGAGGCGACAATCCCGATCTGCTCATGGAATGCGAGCAAGAATATTGCCATGGCACCGATGAGCCATGCGCCGACGAAGCCGTCCCTCGTCTCGATCATCTGTATCGCGACTAGTGCGAAGGACATGCCGGAGACCAGAAGGACGAGGTTGAGGAAGCTGAACAGGTAGTCGGAGCTAACGGCGTATCCGAAGGCCTCGTGCACTGGAACGAGCACCATGATCACGACGCCGGTGCTGTACAGCATCAGCCGGAAGGTCTCCTTCGTCTCGTAACCGCGTCCGCTGAGCAGTATCAACAGGAACCCGTAGAGCAGCGTGACGCTGAGAAGTATGGCCCAACCCTCGAGCGACTTCCCCCAGTAGACGAGTGCAAAACCGCTGAGGGAGAACATTGCGAGTCCGATAATGCCGAGGATAGGTCTGGGGATCGGCAGCTTGTACTCAGCCTCTCCGTTCGTCTTCGAGGATAGAAGCAACACCATTCCAAGAAAAACGAACGCACCGGTGACCGTGAACACATAGGTGTTGTATACGTCCCAGCTTCCGTACCAGATCCTCTGGCTCACGAAGAACTCTAGCGAGACCGCGACAAGGACCGAGGCGTATAGCAGGAGCACGAAGAGCCTCGGACCACCTACCAAGGGCACGAACGGTTTCTCAGCTTCAGACTGCTCGCCAAAAACCCTTAGAATGTTGGAGATTGTGAGCTCGTTGGCGGCGTGAGGACTCGGGTCCGATTCTCCTTTTGCGGCCATGTCGTGCATCCCCTCTATTCATCGCTCGATTCCTTTGCGCTCTTCGCCCTGCGAATGGCAATCAGTAGTAATGGTACTATCGCTATGGGCAGGATCAGGTCCCCGAACTCAGGGATCGGGGTCTGGCCGGTATTGATTGCCCCTGGAGTGGGCGACATTGACGCCCACGTGTTGTAGGGCGCTGAGCCCGTCCTGCCATAGGATGTCTCCTTCCAGGCAGGCGTCGTGACCTGGTCGATCATTGCGCCTGACCCATCAGTAAGCACGAAGTTGGTCTCCTTCCCAAAGCTGAGACCAGGCATCAAATAGACCTGTCCCGGCGCAACTATCGTTGTTGGCCAGATATACGCCAGGACTCCGCCCACGTACAACCTCCACCCGCTGATGTTTATTGGAGTCGTACCTGTGTTGTACAACTCTATCCAGTCGTTGCCACCTCCCGGAGGAGCCTTGCTGAAGACCTCGTTGATCAGTATGCCCGGGTATGCCCTCGTCCCGGCGGTGATCCTCGCGGGCAGCGGCAAGGCAAGTTCATCCTGACGGCCGCTCCAGTCCTGCGCAAGCATGGTGATCGTATAGGTCTCGCCCGGAGTCAGCCCGAGCATCGAG
>JBGQAM010000003.1:0-44733 GCA_041494275.1 Thermoplasmata archaeon
CGAGCTTGAGAATCGAAGGCTGTATGCCGAGGATCTTCGCTGCATCCACCGCATAGTTGTAGCCGGCCCCACTAGCGACTATCCCGATATCAGAGCCCGTTTCCCTCACCGTGTTGAGATCTGAGGACTCGAACTCTTCCTCTATCTTCTTCGTCCTCTCGAGCAGCTCGTGCTTGAACTTCCTGGCGGACTCTGCGACCGTCACGAACCTTCCTGGTGTGTGCGTCCAAGGGATCTTCTGAAAAGGTTTCCTGTCAAGCTTCTCCAGCTCTACGATGCCGCTCTGGTGGTTGACCCTGGTCGTCGTCCGCATCATGACAGGCACACTGTACTTCTCCGACAGAGCGAACGCCCTCTTCACCATCATCTTCGCTTCTGCAGGGTCTGAGGGCTCGAGCATGGGTATGTAGGCGTTCGGGCCGAACGGCCGACCATCCTGCTCCGATTGGGAGGAGTGCGCATGCGGGTCGTCCGCCACTACAATCACCATGCCTCCTTTGACGCCGGTGTATGAAAGCGAGAAGAACGAGTCTGAGGCGACATTCATGCCCACGCTCTTCATAGCGGTCATCGATCGAAGCCCGACCATAGACGCTCCAGCGCAAGTTTCCAGAGCGACTTTCTCGTTGGTAGATATCTCCATCTTGTAGTCGAACTTGGGTGATACCTCGGATAGGGTGTCTAGTATCTCCGTGGTCGGCGAGCCCGGATACTCCGAGATCACCTTGACGTCCGCCTCGATAGCCCCGCGGACGATTGCCTCGTTGCATATCACGAATGCCTTTCCCGGACCGTCCCTGACCACATCTTCCGCCACCATGCAACCTGCCTCCTGTTCCTGTCCCCTCCACTGAGCGTCGAAGGGGCTAATTGTGTTTGTGATGACAGACGGTGGGATTGTCGTTCCGCCGAACAAATCAGGTGGTGAGGGCGGGAATCACTTCGGTTTGACCCGTACGTCCATGACTTCCTGGATCTTCCTTCTGACGCGGAACGGGTCCGGGACGGCCTCCCAAACCACATCGGCCTTCCTTCCGCTCGACAACCCCTGGGTCGAGAACACTATGGTCCCGTATCCGAGAGCCCGCTTCCCGAGCGACTGCGCGAGGTCCACATTCGTGATCATTGTCAGGGGGATGTCCTCGTAGTTCTTGCTCAGGATGCCACGCTGCGTGATGATCCTCTCGTCAGTGGCTGCGTAGACAGTGCTGCCCCACTTCATCCAGCGGTATAGGAAGAAGACTGACGCAAGCACGAAGATTGCCGCGAAAGCGTATCGGACGTAATCTCCGTTGCTGCCATCGAGGTAGTCGCTCAAATAGGGAATCGAGGGTGCCCCAGGTATCCATTTCCAGACGAATATCACAAGCGCGACCAGTGCGACTACAAGCGAGACAGACGCCGCTTTCATGTACAACCAAGCACTCGGGCGCGTCTCGAAAACAACCTTCTCGTCGCTAGACAACATCTTCTTTGGAATAAGCTTAGCTTTCCTCGCCATGGCAAGCCCAAGACGATGTTATGATGTTCCGGGGTATTTAGATTTGGCTGGACTGGGTCGATGACAATCTCGCAACGAGGCCCTTGCTGTCAGCGATCTCCCCAGAGCAACTAGATGATGAGCAGATCACCGCAAAGGGCCTTGCGTTCGGTTCACGCTGCAATCCATTCTCGCGGGTCATCATGACAATCACTCCTGGAGTCAGGGTATCCTTAGCGGCTAGCCAGAGATTGCTGTCCAAGACGCCGCTGGCCTTGGAATCGTGGATCTCGACGCTCATCGGGCCTCTCTCGAGGACCCACCAAGCGGATATGTAGGGTGCTGCGAATAGGCCGTGCGCCTCGACATCCTTAGTAGCGAAAGACCTCAGGATCTCCCATGCTCTCTCGATATGCCTCGCATCGTGGGATGCCATGGCGTACGACGCCGACGCCATGGACCATTTCGAGTTCTCCACCAGCGGTCTTCTAGGATTGGCGAGTTCGCCGATCTCATCCTCTTGCTTCATGACATCCGAATAACCACCATCAGGATGAACGAATGCCTTGTGCACTCCCTCCAATAGTCGCGCCGCGATTTCTAAGGGTTGTTCATCTTGGGAGAATTCGCGCGCTGCGAGTAGCGATTCTAAGAATGAAACCTGGTCTGCGAACAGATACGTTTCCTGTCCTTCGAGATGCTTGACCAGACCGATTTGTGGGTTCCATAGCTGCTGGGTCGTGTAATTCCAGGCAGCTTTTGCAGCGTCCAAGTAGCTTCTCTCCCTGAGAACGAACCCTGCCTCAAACAAGGCCACCACTGCTTCCGAGTTCCAACCAGCGAAGACGGTTTTGTCTACTGCAGGCGACTTTCTCTTAGGCCTGTCCTTCGCGGGCGATCCATAGTAATCCTCGTCCGCGTCCTGACTTCCGTAGAATCCACCGCCGATAGGGTCTCTCAGGGCTTTGAGTAGATAGTTGGCCACTCCTCGCGCCGTCTTCGCATACTTCTCATGACCTAGAATCTTGTGTGCGTGAAGCAGGTTTCGAAGGAAGCCTGCATTCGTCTCGAGCATCTTCTCGTAGTGCGGTTCTCGCCAGTTCCTCGTTACCGAGTATCTGAACACGCCGCCCTCAACCTCGTCGTAGAGGCCCTTTGTCATTCTGTCCAGAGTGTTCGTGATTGCCTCTGCGAGTCCGTTGTCGAGAGTTTGCATGTACCGTTGAATCAGAAGGTTCACGACATCAGGATGGGGGAACTTGGGAGCCACTCCGAAGCCCCCATGTTCAACGTCATATGCGGAGAAGATGTCCTCGAAGAGAGTCGTGATGAACTCCGAATCAGCTGTTCTATTCTTCCGTTGGGCTTTGGATATGTCCAAGTACCGAAGCCTTCCCCTATCGAGAGCCGAATCGATCTCTCCCGAGGCCTTCGCATCGAGGATTGCTCTGACAATCCTCTTCATATCCGCTGGTGGGATGTAAGTGGCTCCCCACACAGATTCTCCAAGATCGGATAGAAACGCGGTTGTGGGGAACCCTCCTCTGTTGTACCTCTCGGAGATGTCGGGTCTCCGATCGATGTCCACTCTTACTGGAATGAAATTGTCGTTGATCGCCGCGACCACTTCTGCGTCAGAATAGGTCGTCGAGTCCATCACATGACACCAATGGCACCACACCGCGCTGAGGTCCAGAAGCAGCAGTTTGTTCCCTTTCTTGGCGGCCTCGAACGCATCCTTCGACCAATCTCTCCACTTGATCGACTTTTCTCTGGAGACAGGAGCCCCATTACTTGGTGACATCTGGAACCTCACTTCGGTCGCCGACAATCTAGATGTTCCCGAACAGCGTAGGTGAACGCCCGCATTTACTTCCGCATATGACGTTTGTAAGCTGATGGTTGCATTCGATGGCCTGCCGTGCCGACACCAATATATAGCCAGCTCATCCCTTCAAAAATCGTAGCAACGGCATACTCACTCCCCCATGATAGAGTATCCGTTGCGGGACTTGAAGAAGGAGGATTTTGATATGAGCGAGCTTAGACGCGGCACGAAATTGCTGCTGGCAGTTGCGCTGTGCGTTTCGATGATCACTAGTATGTTGGTATTTGTGCCACACGAGGCGGGAGCCGCCTCTCAAGATGGCTGGATCGAAGGCACAGTAAGCGACGGCGTCAATCCCATACAGAACGCCATTCTGATTTACATACTGAACATGGGAGGCGGCGGGAATCCCCTCGGTTCCGGCTCGACCGACTCTTTCGGCCACTACAACCTGACGGTCGCTGGCGGCCTGAACTACATGGTCTTGGCCTTCGAGGGAGACTACTACTCGAACTCTACCACGGTATCCGTGGTCTCGGGCTCCACTGCGTTTGCCGATATCAATCTGACTTCTATCTCCCCGGCCGTTGCGGATGTCACGCTACGCGGCTTCGTGAAGAATGAAACGGGCGACCCCGTAACAGTCGGTGCCATCTTGGGCTATACGAACGATCCTCTCATGACGGAAGGCGGTCCTCCCTATTATGGCAACACTACCTCGCCCGACGGACTGGGTGAATACTCTGTGAATGTCATCAACGGGTCCGCTGGAGGCGGTGTGGGCA
Source organism: Thermoplasmata archaeon (assembly GCA_041494275.1). Lineage (GTDB taxonomy): Archaea > Thermoplasmatota > Thermoplasmata > UBA10834 > UBA10834 > COMBO-56-21. Next base: position 4,094 of record JBGQAM010000003.1, read on the forward strand.
TCATGGGAGTTCCTGGATACGGTTTCATAGACAACTCCACGTCTAGCCCATTCGTCTCAGGGATGACCTACTGGCTCAATATCACACTTGCACTGTCGATATCCACCGATGACGCGGTGATTCGCGGCAACGTCACGGATTTCCGTACCGGGCTGCCTTTGGAGAACGTCATGGTCAACATCCAGTCATCGAACGCGTGGAACATGAACAGAAGCTACTCCAATTACACGTTCACAGATTCCCTGGGCCACTACAGGATGAATGTGACCAACGGCACATCCGAGATAATGTTCTCGAAAATCGGGTACGCGATCTTCAGATTGTCACAGCTGATCGTCAACCCTGGCGCGAACATCCGAATCAACGCGAGCCTGCTTCCCACCAACGCTACGGTGAGCGGGAACGTGACCGATGAATTGTCCGCTCCAATTGCGAATGCGCAAGTATTCGTGTTCGATCAGACCGGGAACAACATCTCATATGCGACGACGAACAGCCTTGGCAAATTCAGCTTCGACGTATTCGTTGGCGACAATCTGAGATTCGGAGCCCAGGCGAACGGGTACGGGTCGAACTGGTCTTACATCAACATCTCGGATGGGGACTCGATATCGCGTGATTTCGTCCTGGTCTCCTTCGATGCTTGGATGAAAGGTAATGTCACAGATGGGCTCACTGGCAATCCGATCGCTGGCGCGGGAGTGTGGATACATTCGGCCGTGTACGACGATTACACGAACACCAATTCGACAGGCGACTACAACGTCAGCCTCTTGTCGGGGGTCACATACACCGTGGATGTCAGCGCCCCCGGGTACAGGCAGAACTCAAGCCAAATCACTCTGGTGCCGGGCGGGAACACGCACAACATAGCCCTGGTTCCCGATGTCCTGCCCCAGACAACGAGGGTCATCGGCTGGGTCAACGACAGCGCGACCTTGACTGGCATTCGAGGCGCGACGGTGTCGTTTGGGCTTCCGCCTCCGGAGTATGGAGAACGGAACCAGACTACAACGGATGCATCTGGCTACTTCGAGATGTGGATCCCGCCGGTCGAGATGATGTACGTCGCGAATGCCTCAAACTATGCTCATTCGGACGGAGTGCTCGACGCAACTGGTCAGACTGATATGAAGCTCATGATCTTGTTGGATCCCGACCTCTGGAGCCCGAACGTTACATTCAGCCAATTGCCCACCCAGAACATATCTTGGACCAACCCGTCTGCGGTGCATGTCGATATCCAGGAGCAGGACCCTGAGCTTTTCTCTCTGCTCACCGCCATCTATGACCATACTGTGGGAACTCAAGCGTACTACAACCTGGTCCAGATGCCGACTATCTACTTCGACCCGTTGAATAGTCAAGGCAACGGCATGCCATACTCAAAAGTCGGCGACGTCTATACTATAGACTATCAATGGACAGGGACAGCCACTGGCGGCTGGCTCACGAATACCTCAGGTCCGACCTACTACGGATCGTACCAGATATCGATGGGGCCCACTACGTACGATGCCCTAAGGGGATTCTACAGCAACTCCTCAATGCCCGGCACGTGGATGTCGGGGACTGCTTGGTTCGAGCGTTCCACGGGCAACTTCGTGTGGTTCCAGTACGATACGCAGATTCCGTGGGCTGATGCTTCCGATACGTCGGGACTGTTCGAACCCGGGGTCTCGACGATCATCGTGGATGTCACCAACGGGTTTTGGTCGTGGCAGAGCGGATCCATGGGGAGTTCGAGCGTCGTCGGCTTGACGTTCACTTACGACGAGAAGTTGCCGAGCGGCCCATGCGTGTCCTTGTTCAGGGCCCGTGACTTTGCAGGCCACGAGTGGTGGACTCCAAAAGTGACGAACCTGACGGTCGACAACGACATCCCGGTCGCTTCAGCTGGCAATGACCAGCTGGTCGCGGGAGGCCAAGAGGTCTTCTTCGACGGATCTCTCTCGAGCGACAGCTCCGGCATCGCGAACTGGACCTGGACATTCACCTACGGGGGCACTGACTATGTGCTGTGGGGTGAGTATCCTTCATTCACGTTCTCGAGCGGCGATGAAGTCGTCACTGTGACTCTTATCGTCACGGACGGAGCAGGTCACACCAGCACCGACACGATGCAGGTCACAGTCGCCGGCGTGATACCGGAATTCCCGACGATGCTGCTGCCGGTCATGGGTATCCTGGCCCTGTTCGCAGTGGTAGGTGTCAGGAGAAGGTTCGGAGAGGGATAGGCGACCTCTGGGAAAACCATCCAAACCCTTTCACATTTGACTTTTCTTTTGCCCAATCGATGTCTTCAGCTGAGGTCATCTCTCGGCGAGAAGGGTTCTGAGCTCGTCGAGCGACAATGGTCTCTTCTTCCCTCTCTTGTCCAGGCCGAGGTCTTTGTATATCTTTGCCACCGTGGGCAGCTCCAACCCTGCCGATTCGAGAAGCTTCTCGTCGTACAGTACATCCTCTGGCCGGCCCTCCGTAACGACGGATCCTTCCTTTACGATGCATATCCTGTCGGCGAGCCGTGCGGCCATGTCCATGTCGTGGAGGGCTATGACGACGCTCATGCCGTGCTCGTCCCTCAACGACCTCAGGAGCTCCTCTATCTTGTGCGCATTTGACGGGTCGAGATCTCCTGTTGGTTCGTCAACGACCAGTATCTTTGGCTGCATCGCCAGAACCCCAGCGATCGCGACGAGCCTCTTCTGCCCTCCACTCATATAGTGCGGGACTTTGTTGACGTCCTTTATGCCGACGATGTCCAGGGCCCATCGCGCCTTCGTCCTCGCCTCCTCGATCGACATCCCAAGGTTCAGCGGACCGAACATCACGTCGTCCATAACCGTCGGCGAGAAGAGCTGCGAGTCGGCATCCTGGAAGACAAGACCTACCACCTTCCTGATGGAGGCCACATTCCTCTTGTCGATGTCCGTGTCGAAGACCCTTACCCGGCCGACATCGGGCAGCATCAGACCGTTGATGTGCTCGATGAGGGTCGACTTCCCCGCGCCGTTGGGCCCGCAAAGGGCCACTATCTCGCGCGGGTACACCCTGAAGCACATGTTGTGTATGCCCTCCGTGCCGTCGGGGTACTTGTGGGTCACGCAGTCCACGTGGACTATCGCGCCCTCCGTTCCTTCGTGTCTTGCCCATGGAGCTTCTGAGATCATCTTCTCACCATCCGAACAATCCTTTGTCGAAGTATCTTGAGTAGGTAGCCAACGCAAGCGAGACCATTCCGAGCGCGATCAGCGCATATCCTCCAGCGGTCGGCCTATTGAGGGGCTCCGTGACGGGGAACTTCCCGACGTATCCTCTGGCTTCCATCGCCTTCGCGATGCGCTCCGCTCGGTCGAATGCGTGCACGAATGCGATTCCGAATATCCCCGCGAACATTCTCGTCTGTCTCAACGCCCCCTTGGCGAGGTTCCCGCCCCTCGAACGCATTGCGTCGAGAACATCCGAGACCTCATCAGAGGTCTCGAACATGAACCTGTACGACAGGAGGAAGATGTTGGCCAAGGTTCCGGGCATGACGCGGGATGCTATGATCGTTATGTGGGTGTATTTCGTAGTCATGAAGACCGCGAGCGAGAAAGTGACGACCGCCAGCGCGCGGACGAGCAAAGTCGCCATGAGCATGACTCCACTTTCGGTGATCGCGACGGCGATCCCCAGCAGATGGGTCCGGAAGAGGTCCCTGCCAGGCTCGGTGAAGATGTAAAGAATCGACAGAGACGCTACGAAGAACAGCGGCAGTGTGTACCAGCCGAAGAGAACCATCAACGGCAGCCTTCCTGCCGCGTAGAATGCAATAGCCAGCACGAGAATCAAGAGAAGCCAATAGATGTTCATCACAACGGTCACGAGCGCGACGACGAAAAAAAGGAGGCTGATCTTCGTCCATGGATTCATGGAATGGACGGCACTCTTGCCGGTCTCTCCGAAGAAGGTCACGTACCGGAAATCCGGAATGTGCCTCGAGTAGGATCGCCTAGCCATCTAGGGTGCCTCCTGGTGTCGCCAAGCTTCTATTCTTGTCCAAGGTCGATGCGGTCTCATCCACGAGAAGGTCTGGCCTGACCCTGCCAAGGAATGAGACGATGTATCCTGTCACGACCCCCTCGACGACTGCTGCCACGACGTTGGCGACTGCGAGTATCAGCATGTTGTTGAGAGTCTCCGCTCTGGTAAGGCCAGAGCCTTGGATCTCGGACACCGATACTATCAGAACGACCAAGAATGCGCTGATTGTAAGTGCGATAGTGGTCGCGCTGAACCCGGACCAGAAATCGCCGGTCTTTGTCATGGTCTTGAAGAATCGGAACGTGTAGTATCCGATGACGACCTCAACGATGTTCACTATTGAGTTGGGACCTACCATTCCCCAGCCACCATGTCCGATGGCCGCGCCGAATATGTTTATCACCAGCGCTACTAGGCTTCCCATACCAGGTCCTGCGAGTATCCCGATCAGCGGAGTGAAATTCATGTGGACCGGCCCAACCGGTGTCGGGACCTCTACCATGAAGACGGCAAAGCCGACCGAGGCACACATCGCTGCTATTGCGATCTTCCTTGGAGGAATCTCCTTACTTCGGTTTGTGAGAAGCGGGATTGCGATCAGGATAGCAGCTATTGCTGACCAGATGAGAATCCAAAGGGGCGAGAACGCGCCGTCCTCCAGGTGTATGTGGGCCATTTCTAGACTTTGTTCCAGCTCTGGCTTCGTTAATAAAATCTTCGCCGGAGTTAATAACAACTCCAAACGGTCTCAAGACGGTTATTAAAGAAAGAATCGCTCCTCCACTTCCCGATTGTGTGGGCGAAACTGAGAGATAGGTGCATCTACGTATTGTTCGACTAGTAGTCAGTAACTGGCGAATCCATGCTCACGACCACACACATCTTGGCGGTTGTACTGATAGGTCTCTTCTTGAACCTGAACAAGGACGAGTGGTTCATCGCCCTGACGTTCGGCGTGGCGATCGACTTGGATCATGTTCTCGCCGCGCCCCGATACATTTCAGACAACGGCCTGGCAGCTATTCTGAGGCCTTCGTGGGATGATGGATCCGGGCTCCCTTGGCGCTCGCTGATGCACTATCCTGTCGCAGCGTTCGTGGTCGTTCCGCTCTCCATCGGTTGGAGGTACTTCGTTCCACTGCTTTTCTGGAGCACTCACTTGGGAATCGACTACATACAGAGCGCGACCCTAGCCTATTCGGCGCCTGTCGAGATAGTGTTCATGACGGCATGCACCGTCGGGATAGTGTTCCTCGTCTACAGGCATTGGAGTGACCTTAGGCCAGATGCCGACTTCAACCAGTTCGTCTCACAATTGACTGGTTCACTCAGAGCCTCGCTAAGAGGTTGCGGCGTCTCAATCAGGCAGTTCCTCGGTAGTATCTGACCAGGAATATCACCCACACGACCTCCGCGACGATGCCTATGGTTGCGGGGACCGCGACAACAGGCTGGAAAAGGGCTATGGCTAGGGTGGCGGTCAACCCGAGATTCTTGTAGCTGGCAAAGAGAACGTACGGGACTCTCGATGATTTCGGGACGCCCCATCTCTTGAGGATAATCTCGGTCCCCATCCCTGTGCCGAAAGTCCTCAGGATGCATCCAGCGGCTATCGCGAGAACAATGAAAGCATCGCCGAGAAACGCCTCCCTGTTCGCCCCAGTGACCGCGAATATCAGGACCGCGAAGGAGAGGTTGATCATTATCGTGTTAGTGGATTTGCCGATTTCAAAGCGCATCACCAGGCGCGATGCTACCATCGGGAGGAGTATCAGCAGGAGCAAGGATGTCACTAGACTCTCGCTGGAGACCGAGGAGCCTATCAGAAGCAGCGTGATGATTGGCATCAGCAGGAGCGCCGCCACATAGTTGACGGCCGTGGAGAAGAGAGCCTTCGTCGTCTGCCCGCCCATGACTGCAGTGAAGGGCACGACCGATATCGCCGAAGGCGCGGCTGCCATCAGCACCCAACCCCACCAATAGTCCCGCGAAAAGAAGAGCCCTATCGCGAGGATGACGCCCGTCAGCAGACCGTAGTTGATGAGCAATGCCTTCGCTGAATGCTCGAGATGGTCCCTGCCCCTTGCCTCTCCGAGTTTAACGTTTGAAAGCGAGAGAGTCATGAGGATTGCAAGAGAGATCATCGAAATCTCTTTGGTGTGCGAGGGGAACCCGCCCGACAGCATGCCAAGGGCCAACCCCAGAAGCATCATGATCGAATAGCTCTCCAGGATCTGTGTGGGGCGCATCGAGTGCTCGAAACGAATGCGGCTACAAATATGCTTCTGGCCGGTGAAGCGGACACCCAAGACTTTTTAGCGATGCCTATGTTATCGATGCCCAATGAATCTGATTGAATGGGGCACCAACCTGATCCTTGACTGGATATCCAACTACGGATACGGGGGAATCATGTTGCTCATGGCGCTCGAGAGCGCCTGCATGCCTGTCCCTAGCGAGATAGTCATGCCCTTCGCGGGATACCTTGTCGCCCGGGATGGCGTGATGACCCTTCTCGGCGTCACCGTCGCTGGAGCCTTGGGTTGCACAATCGGCTCGATCGCAGCGTACGTCTTCGGATTCTATGCCGGGAGGCCGTTGATACTCCGGTACGGGAAGTACATCCTCATTCGAGAGAAGCATCTCATCACTGCCGAGGAGTGGTTCGAGAAATGGGGGGACAAGGCCACCTTTATCGCCAGGCTGCTTCCTGTGATCCGGACTGTCATATCCCTCCCAGCTGGCATTGCCAAGATGAACTTCAAGAAGTTCGTGTTCTACAGCTTCGTCGGGTCTGTACCGTGGACCTTCATGCTGGCCTATGTCGGCTACTTCCTAGGTTCGGAATGGGAATCGATCAAGGGTGTATTCCGAGAACTGGACATCATCGTGGTCGTTGCCGTGATTGCGATAGTGGTCTACTATGCATACAGGATGAAACACAAGAACTCGAAACCCAAGCAGGATCAACCGTAGTAGTATTCCCCTCTGGATTTCTGCTCTCTATCCAGCCGCGAGCCCTTCTTGTTGATCCTCGGTCTGCTCGTTTCCTGATCCCTTCTGAAAGTGATTTGTACGTCTTTCAGGAAGCGGTTCATGCCCTCCCTCATGCCCATGGGACCCTCGGCATGTCCCTTGAGTGAGGGCTCGCCCGAAAAGACCATGAGCGAGTCGGAAATGAGGTCAATCATGTAGACATCGTGATCGACTACAAGAGCCGACTTGCCAATCTTCTCTATGGCCCGTCTTATGGTCTTGGACGCGATCATCCTCTGATTGGAGTCTAGGTACGCCGAGGGCTCGTCGAGCAGGTAGATGTCCGCAGTCTGGCCGATGCAGTCGGCTATCGCAACCCTCTGCAACTCGCCACCTGAGAGTGTGTCCAAGTGCTTCTCCATGAGATACTTCAAACTGAGCGGGTGCGAGATCTCGGATTGAAAGAACCCGGACTCGAAGTCCTTGCCTATCGACGACGCGAGCATCTCTCTCACGGTCCCGTCGAATTCCGGTTTGATGTATTGCGGCTTGTAGCTCACCGAGACCTCTCCCATGACCTTGCCCGAAGTCGGCTCGATCTCTCCTGCGAGCATCTTGACGAAGGTAGTCTTGCCAGTGGCGTTGGGCCCCACTGCTCCGACGACTTCTCCTTTCTTGATGATACCCTCCTTCACCTTCAATGTGAAGGACTTGAACCTCTTCGTCAGGGCCGGGAACCGCACGAGCACTTCGGACTCCCAGTCGGCCCTAGGTGGCCTCCTCTCGAACACGATCTTCGAATCACGGAATCGTATGTTCTCCTCTCTGAGGTAGCCGTCTAGGTAGACGTTTATGGCGGTCCTCACTGCCCTCGGCTGGGCCATGACACCGTACGCGCCCTCCTCTCCGTATATGATGTGCACCAGGTCCGCCAGGAAATCCATGACTGCCAGGTCGTGCTCGATGACCACGACTTGCTTATGCTCGCTTACCTCCTGGATGACTTTCGCTATCTCCAGCCTCTGGTATATGTCGAGGTATGATGACGGCTCGTCGAAGAAATAGACATCAGCATCCTTGAGAAGCGTGGCTGCGAGAGCAACCCTCTGGAGCTCTCCTCCTGACAGCTTGGCGATATCGCGCGAAAGCACTCCTGCCACTCCCAACCGCACAGAGACCTCATCGATCCTGTCGCTGTCGTCGACCTTCTTCAGAAGTTCCTTGACAAGCCCTTTGTGGACTGCCGGAAGCTTGTCAACGTACTGAGGCTTCATAGCCGTCTTGAGTTTGCCCTGTGATAGTCTCTCAAAGTAGTCATGGATCTCGAGGCCAGCGTACTTGTCGAGGACCTTGCTCCAATCCCCTGGCTTGTCGTAATCACCAAGGTTCGGGACGATCTGGCCCGATAGAATCGACATGGCGGTGGTTTTGCCTATGCCGTTCGGTCCGAGAAGCCCAATGACCTGGCCCTTCTTCGGAACTGGGAGTCTGTACAGTCTGAACGAGTTCTTTCCGTACTGGTGAACGAGCTCTCCCTCGAGCTCCTGCGGTAGCCCGATTATCTTGACCGCCTCAAACGGGCACTTGTGGACGCAGATGCCGCAGCCGACGCATAGATCCTCAGCTATCACGGGTTTCCCCTTGTCACCCATGGCGATGGCTTCAACGCCTGTCCTAACTGGCGGGCAGTAATTGATACACTCAAGGTTGCACTTCTTCGGCTGGCAACGGTCCTTCAGGAGGACAGCTATCCTCATAGTCCAGGTGAAGGAACGGACCGTTTAAAAAGCTATCAGCCTCACTCGCTCAGCCCGCGCTCTATCTCGAGCAGCATCGGGTCGATGTCCAGGTCCACGAAGCCAATCGTCTTCACCAGCTCGTCCGCGGAATACTTTTGACCGTAGGACCAAAGCTCCTTCAAGAACTTCCCCGTCTTCCCGTTCGAGAACCACTCCTCGCCAAATTCCTCTACCAATGCAGCCCTGATCTGGCCTTCCAAGATCCAGGCGCGAAGGTACTCAGCGCAGTAGAACGCGTCATCCACGTCCTCCAGGTAGTGCTTCTCCGAGTGCCTGAACCTGAGACCCTTCTGAAGGCAGGTCCTGTAGACCTCTTGGAAGTCAGGGCCGACATGTGCGTTGTGCAGTTTAAGCTCGTAGACCAGCTTGGATGCGTATCTCCTGAGGAACATCAGCTTGTTGATCAGCGTGAACCTCACATACTCATCTGGCTCTTCCATTCCCAAAACCTTCTGGAGCCAGAGCTTGTTCGACGGGAGGTAGTTGAGAAGAAATGCGAAAGATTCCGTGACTGAGTTGTCTCCCAGGTACCTGTACTCCGCGGGAAGGGTCTTCGCTGTGCATCCGAAGTGCCACGCATGGCCGCCTTCGTGGAAGAAGGCGTCATAGTCTCGCCATCCACCCGTGGGCATGATGACTAGACGGATATCGTCGGGCACCTTGACCGGGGCACAGAACGCCCTCGGAGTCTTCTTCGGTCGTTCCTCCATGTCTATGTGGATGTTGGTGAACTTGTCCGGGTCCAGGCCCATGCCTTTGAGGGTCGCGAAGAATGCTCCGACCAACTTCTGCTTGACGAAGGATGTGTCGAATTCCTCTCCTCTGAACGCGAATGGAATATCATAGCTCCACGCATCCGGAAGCGAGATGCTCGTGCGCTTCTCCAGGAGTCCACCCATCTCCTTCACGTACAGGCTCTCTGTCCTTCTGAGCATCTCCTCCATCTGTTCCTCGAGTGCCTTGTAGTCGACCCCCTTGAGTGTGGAACAGAGATCGCGATAGTTCTTGAACCCCAACACGACGGAGAGGTCATGAGCGGTCGCCATTCTCTCCAGGAGCGTCTTGTTCAGCTCCTGCGTCTCGACGAGCTTGGCCTCGAATAGCCTTCTCCGCTTCTCGTGATCAGGCTCGTTTCTCAGCTTCACGGGGATGAACCTGTAGGGTATCTTCTCCCCGTCGCAGTCAACTGACGACTGCGCCTCGAACGTGGTGGCCTTGTCAGTGAGATGCTTGACCGCGTTGTCCATGTGTCCCAATGTGCAGAAGGTCCGCAGATACCGGAGCCATCGGACGTCATCTGGGGGCGTCGGTCCCTGCGTGGCAGATGCTATGACATGTATAGCATCGTCAGAGAATAGGTGCGAGTACTTGTCATATATGGCGACTGTCGACATGTCGTCCTTCAAGCCGGCATAGTTCTGATAGAATTCCTCCATCAGCTCGCTCTGGAACGACTCGACATCTCCCCTTATCTGCCCGATGTCATGGGAGGCCATGCTGTTTGAATGTCCGTCATCGTTGATATTGATTTCCTTCTGGCTGCAAGATCTATCCTTCCCGAACGCGCTACATTTAAGTGGGCAACGCTCCATGATGGGCGGCTGTTCGACATGTCCAGGGTTCTAGTGTGTTGCGCATGGCCCTATGCCAACGGTCCGCTCCACGTAGGTCATGTCACGGGTTCGCTCTTGCCTGCTGACATATTCGCTCGGTTCAACAGACTTGTCGGGAACGAGATCATCATGGTCTCCGGCTCCGATATGCACGGCGCACCAATAACCGTGAGCGCGGACAAGGAGAAAGTGTCCCCCGAGACTGTGGCGAACAGATATCACGCCATCAACTCGAAGGCCATACTGGGTCTCGGCATCGATTTCGATCTCTTCACGAGCACCCACACGAGGAACCACGAGATAGTCACCCAGGACATATTCATGAAGCTCCTCGAGAAAGGGCATCTCGAGAAGAAGTCGACGCCACAGTTCTTCTGCGATAACTGCAAGCGGTTCCTTCCCGACAGATATGTTGAGGGGAAGTGCCCGCACTGCAGCTATGAGCGCGCGCGCGGCGACCAGTGCGATAAGTGCGGAAAGGATTTGAACGCCGAGGAGCTCATCGACGCGCGGTGTCAGATATGTGGCTCGGTCCCGGAGCTGAAGGAGACCGAGCATTTCTTCCTGAAGCTTTCGGATTTCTCGGACCGATTGATGAAGTACGTTGAGGCCAACAAACACTGGCGTCCTCACGTGCGCGCGTTCACGATGAACGTCTTGAAGGAAGGCCTCACGGACAGGCCCATAACGAGGGACATCTCCTGGGGGGTTCCTGTCCCGGTCATGGGCTTCGAGAGCAAGCGAATATACGTTTGGTTCGACGCGGTGATCGGTTATCTCTCGGCTTCGAAGGAATGGGCCAAGATTGAGAACGTGCCTGATGACTGGAAGAAGTACTGGGAGGACCCGTTGTGCAGGAGCTACTACTTCCTCGGAAAGGACAACATAGTCTTCCACACAATCATCTGGCCGGCTATGCTCCTCGGCTACGGCAACCTGAACCTTCCGTACGATGTCCCTGCCAACCAGTACATGACCTTGGAGAGCCAGAAGTTCTCCAAGAGCATGGGAGTCAGCATTGATATCCCTGAGATGCTTACGAAGTTCAAACCTGACATAATCAGGTACTATCTCGCTGCGAACATGCCAGAGATGAAGGACAGCGAGTTCTCTTGGGACGACTTTGCATCGAGGGTCAACAACGAGCTCGTGGCCACATACGGCAACTTCCTCCATCGTGCGCTCTCGTTCACCTTCAAGAACTTCGGGGTTGTCCCGGCAAAAGGTGATCTGGACGAGAGGGACAGGTCTGCACTTGCCAGGATTGAGGAGGCCGACAAGGAAGTCAACTCCGCCCTGTCCGCTTGCGAGTTCAGGCGAGCCCTCAAAGCCATCATGGACCTCGCCCAGTTCGGCAACCAGTACTTTGACTCGGTCGCTCCATGGTCACTCGTGGGGACCGACAAGACGAAGTGCCAGACAGTGCTCCACGTGAGCCTTCTTATCGGCAAGGCTCTTGCGGTGATGTCGTTCCCGTTCCTACCGTTCTCGTCGGAGAGCATCTGGGCGCAGCTGAAGATGGACGGCACGATATCCGAAGTAGGATGGGAGGGGATAGGATTGCCCCTCAAAGAGGGCGCGAAGATGGAGAAGCCCGTCCCACTCTTCGCGAAGATCGAGGCCGCTCGTACCGACGACTTCCAGCAGTTCGCGTCATTGAATCTCAAGGTAGGGAAGGTGCTCGACATCCAGCCGCATCCGAACGCGGATAAGCTGTATCTCATGAAGGTCGATATCGGAAGGCAGATCACGATGGTCAGCGGCCTGAAGGAGTTCTACACTCCGGACCAGCTCAAGACCAAGACTCTCGTGATCGTGACGAATCTGGAGCCTGCGACCATCAGGGGCGTGAAATCAGAGGGGATGCTCCTCGCAGCCGAGGAGGGAGACAGACTCGCGCTCCTCACTCCGGAGAAGGACCTCCCGGCGGGCACACAGATATCCAGTGGTATGGAGCCGGGGCAGAAGCAGGTCAGCTTCAAGGAATTCCAGAAGCTCGAGATCCGAGCTGGTGCGGTCGCACCTGGGGAGCCCGCGATGCTCGATGTCGGGTCGAGGAAGCTACCTTGCGCAGTTGAGAAACCGGAAGCCGGCAGGGAGTACGCCGCATTCATCGCCGGTGACAAGGCGATGGTAATCCACGGACCTGAGAAGGTCAAGATCGTGTTCGACAAAGAGATACCGGTCGGTGCGAAGATTAGATGAAGCTGGACCTGCACGTTCATTCTAACCACTCGAGGGACGCCTCTCCGTCTCCGAAAGAGATACTCGAGTTCTGCAAGAAGGAAGGCCTCGACGGATGCGCCATAACCGACCACAATGCAATCGACGGGTCTCTCGAGGCCTACAAGCTGGGATCTGAGATGGGCCTGTTGGTCATACGAGGAATCGAAATCTCAGCCAAGGAAGGCCATGTCCTGGCGTATGGGGTTGGGGAGTTGGTCCCCAGGGGTCTTTCGATGGCTGATACGATCCAACGGATTCACTCTGCTGGCGGGATAGCGGTGGCCGCTCATCCGAAACGCTTCCCTTCGGGGATGGGACTCGAACTAGCTCGGGAAGGCAAGTTCGACGCGGTGGAGGTCATCAATGGTGGCTCATCGAGGAGAGGCAACAAGCTCGCGCGTCGAGTCGCTGAAACGAAACGAATGCCGGTTACAGCGGGAAGCGACGCTCACGAGCTCCCTCAGGTGGGCAAGGCATACACCGTTGTCGAGGGCGTCTCCAACGAGGCTGACTTGATAGCGGCGATCACAGGGGGAGACTCCAGAGCGGGCGGAAGGAGCAGGTACTTCTCCGAGGGCATCGTCTATTCGGTCGAAACGTTGGTGGAATGGCTCAGAGGGGACTTCAAGAGACTCTAGATCTTGTCCTCAATCTTCGCCCCGAATTCTTTTGCCTTGGCTGCGAGCTCCGCCGTGCCCAAATCCTTGGATGCCGTCAGCACCAGAAGCGCCCTGCTCCCGGCGCTGACAAGAACCATCTTCCCGCGGGCGAGCTCGACCGTGACATATTGGAGCTTGTCCTTCAGCTCAGCGGTGGCTGTCTCGGCCGCTCCTAGAAGAATTGCGGACATCGCCACGAAAGTCTCCAGATGGACGCCCTTTGGCGCGTCTCCTGCGATGTGCATGCCGCTTCTTGATACAACAGTTGCCTCAAAGACAGAAGGGATCGAGCGTATCTCGTCCAAGATTTCCTCAAGGGCCAAATACTCGACCATGGTTCATCCAGCTCCCCCTCTGACAGGCGGAGTCAGCATCACCGGATGAGCATATAAACTTTCTCGGCTCAACTCCAACGTCTTCGATGGCTTGATATCAGGCCAGGTTCATCCATCCGAAGAGAATCCGATGAAGATACTCCACCAGGATGCTAAGGCGGGCGAGATCAAGCTTCTCCCGGAGACACTCGACGACCTTTGGCATCTCAACAATCTCATCGACGTGAGAGACCTTGTGTTCGCGAGCACTTATCGCAGAGGAGAGGAGAAGAAGGACAAGCTCAGGCCCGACAGAGTCGAGAAGGTCCACATGCGTCTTGGTATCCGCGTGGACAAGGTCGAGTTCCACGAATCGGACGATGTGCTGAGGGTCCTTGGCATCATCGAGCAGGGTCCTCAGGATATGGGTCAGCACCACACACTGATGCTGTCTGTCGGCGAGGCTGTTAGCATAATAAAGCCCGGATGGAAGCCCCAGCATTTCGACAGGATCAAGCGCGCTGTCGCTGCATCGGAGAAACCATCGATACTCTTCGTTGCGATTGAAGACACGGACGCCGTCATCGCGGCTGCCCGGGAATATGGCATCAAGGAATATGCGACGATAACACGAAACCCCGGCGGAAAGATGTACGAGTCGAAGCCCAATGAGTCGGAGTACATCGACGAGGTCGTTGAGAAACTGAAGATGATCCTTCACGGAGAGCCCTTGATCATACTCGGTCCGGGTTTCGTGAAGGAGGCACTGGCGAAACGACTGCGGGAGAAGGCACCAGATGCGTCGCACTCCATCTCGATCCACCACACTGGTCAGTCGGGCATGGCGGGCATCCACGAGCTTATGAAACAGGGTCTGGGGGGCAAGTTCCTGGAAGAGTCTAGGGTTGCGAAAGAGACACTGCTGATGGAGCGGCTCTTCAGCGAGATCAGCAAGAACGGCATGTTCGCGTATGGAGACGCATCGGTCGACGCTGCCGCGCAAGCGGGTGCGATAAGCACCATCCTAGTCCTCGACACGAAGGTGAGATCGGCCAAGGTCGACCAGCTTCTGAGGCTGGTCGAGGACTCCAAGGGTGAGTTCATGATAATCAGCTCACTCCACGAAGCTGGGAGGAGACTGGAATCGCTGGGTGGGATCGCTGCGATACTCAGGTACAAGATGTCTTGAGTCGGCTAACCAGTTCTCTTTGCCTTCATGATGTCCATCATCGTGCTCACTAGCAGACCAACTGGGAACGGTTTGGTCCAGAACGAGACTGCGCCCGCTTCAAGAGCCTGCTCCCGGACGGACTCATCGGCGCTGGAGAAGATGATCGGTATGCGAGGGTCGATCGCGAGTATCTCCTTGGTCGTCTGAATGCCGTCCTTGCCTGGCATTCTGTGGTCCATGATGATAGCGTCCGGCTTGTGCTTCAATGTCCTGAAAAGGCTCAGGCATTCCTCGCCGCTGCTGGCGGCGAACACAGTGAACCCGTTTGATTCGAAGACGTCTCTGTATAGGTCCCTGATGAAATCCTGATCGTCAACGACGAACACTCGTGCCAGTCCAGTGCCGCGGCTGGGGAGTCCCGTCGAGTAGCCTCCCGACTTGGCTGGTTCTTGAGCTGTTCCTCGTCCGTCCAGATTCATGGCAACGCCTGGAGCAGGAACTATGCTACGCTGGCGGTTCTCGAGCACTCCCCGTAGAACCAATGACAGGTCGCATCCCATATTTCCTGACGGTCGGGCATTAGCTGCATCCGTCTTAAGCATTTCGCGGGTCAAGCTGCCTTTTCCTCGAGTCACGCTTGGGAGGACCCCGTATTCAACTCTTCGATTTCGCCACAGAAGATCGGTAAGTCAGTAGTCACATTGGTTGCAGGCAGAGTAAGTCGATTGAATCCCGGGGTCGATAGGTAGGAGGAGCATGATTCCTACCTATCCGGGATGTTTTTTAATAATCAAGTGCCGGCTCCATTGCCGGTTCGATCTCGGGTTCACAGCCTAGGAGATCGTAGACTTCTTCCCAACTGTAGTGATCCGCGTCCACCATTCATCTCACCTTTCACTTGGATACCTCTAGTGGAAATGGAGGTCAATAACCTCACACCCAGGGGTAGGCGAAAGTAGTCTGGCTCTGAAAACAGCTAGTGAAGTGCGTGTCTGATGCGGACAGCCTCTCCCCGCTCCGAAAGCTCCATCTCGACGGGCGTCATCTGCGCGACCCCGACCGCTCTGACGTCCTTGCCGTGCGCTACGGCCACATCGTCGCCGATCCTGATGTCCTTGCTTGCGCGTTCAACGCCGACGGCGAAAAGGTTACCCTTGGGGATGAAGTCCTCGATCTCGACCGAATATGCACCCGAACTCGCAGTCACTTTTGCGCCATCGATCGTGAGGGAGACCATGCCACGGTCTCCCGTCAGCATGCCGAGCTGTGTCTCGCCCTTCAGTAACTTGAGGTTCGGCCATCTCCCCGCGATCCGTGCGTCGTCGCACAGGCCCTCGCCCGCTTCACCGAACTGGAAACGGCAGAGAGATCGCATGTCTGCCAACTCCCTCGAATGCCTTCTGCCGGATTTCTCTGCAGGCACCTGATCTCTCAGTGTCTCCTCGAGTCTGAGCAGGCTCTCTCTGGACCCAGGATTTCCCTGAGAAGTGTCCACGAAATCCTTCAGAACCGAATTCACTGGTTCCCTCTCATCCCCCAGATGCGAGATCACGAGATCATATCGTTGGCTCTTTACCAGCCACGAGACCATCTCCTCGGCCATACGCTTCTCGTCACTGTCCCAGTGGCCAGTCACGGGAATGTCGTAGTCCTTCGCTGGGTAGAAAAGCTCGAGCTCCCTCGGGACCAGCCCGAGCGGGGATGTCACGATGACCTCATGAACTGTGTCAGCCCTGCCGCTCTGCCAGATGGCTTGCCGAAAACGTTTGTGAGACTGAGATATCGAGTAGGGTTTCCTGGCAGAGCATGGAATCAAGATGAGAACGCTGGTCCCAGCCGGCTTCCTGTACCTGCCCTCGAGTCTCTTTCTCCATCTGATTATGTCCGGCCTGGACAATGATTCCTTGGAGCCCGCCTGGAACGGCGCTCCCTTGACGGGCGCGTGAAGTTCTTGTAGGTCGTAGTGGTCGAGGTCCATCAATCTGAGGTTCTGTACGAGCCATGGATCGGATCTGATTCTAGCCTCGACGAGTTCCCTCATCCTGCCTTCCGATATCGTGTGTGTTAGCAGTCTGAGTTCGTTCAACGCCTCAGTGTAGTTGTGCTGCAGCAGCTCCTTCCTTCCTCTTTTTTCAGAAGCGCATGCAGGACAAGCGCATGGGAGGTCCTTGATCCTGGCATAATCCAGGATGCCTGTGGATGTCAGGTAGTTGCCATGTTCTGCAGCCATGATCAAAGGAATCGAGTCGAAGACATCGTAGCCACAGTAAACCAGGAGGGCCAGTCTATGGGGAAGCCCCATGACCGAGCAGTACATCGGTCTGACCAGACGGTCTCCGCTCTTCAGCTCGGACATCGAGTCAACGAATTTCTTGGAGTCGAGCATCATCGACGAGGTTTCGGATGGGGATGATAGATACTCATCGTGTTTTCCCTCTGCATAGGGAGACCCACGGAACGCAGGCCTGAGATCGGCGTCGGTCCCATCATGATGATTGGTGGAGAATCCTGAGGGCTCTATGAAGAGATCGCCCTTGCCTTTCCTGGATGGCGGTTCGATCTTCAAGACTCCGTTGGGCGCTGGGTATCTCTCGGTGTCTATGAATGCCAGCGCTGGCGTTCTGTGCTTGACGCCATCTATCTCTAGCTCGCCGACTCTCGCCAGACCATCCCGCTCTAGGATCTCAAATCGCACGCTCGTGGATTGCGTAGCTTACTATAAAAGGAATTGAGTGGGAGCGTGCACCTCCCCGAATTGACTCAGAATGTTGTGACAACGTCGTGGTCTGCTACGAGGCCCTTCAATGCACTTGCTGGAACTACCTTCAGACCATCGAACAGGTTCGCTTCTGATATGCCTCTCGACGCGAGGTCCTCTTTGACGACATAGACCGGAACCTCGAAATCGTACAGTTCCTTCGTCGCCTCGATGTTGGACGGCATCTTGACAGCCTCCGGTCTCTGGGTTCCGACGGCGTTGAAAACGCCGTCCTCGATCATGACCACGGCGGTCTTCATGCCGTTCACGCCCATGGCGAGTGCTAGCCTCAAGCCCGCGAAGGCCTCCTCGAGGCCGTACGGGGCTTTCGTGATCAGCACAAGTGTGGAGTTGGCCATTTGATCACCTCGCAATGGTAATGAGTCGGTCGGACTCCGACACGAACTTGAACAGGTCGTTGGTCAGGCTGCCTACCTTCGCGCCTTGGATCTCCTCACCGCGCTCGAAGCCCCGTGCCGCGAAGCAAGTCTCGCAGATGGCGACGCTCGCTCCCTCCTTGATGATCTCTTCGAGTTCCCTCCCCACGTTGGGGAAGCGCTTCGGGTTCTGACCTTTCTTGACGGCAGTGACTCCCTCGCCATAGCCGAAAAGCTGTACCTTGTATCCCTTGACCAGCGCGGCCTTTGCCAGTTTGACCGTCACATTCGGATCCATTGCCATCATCGAGCCCGTGCGCCAGAGTATCGTGAGTGTTTTGGCCATTCGTTCACCTCATATGGCAACTGTGCGCTCAGTGCGCTCCATTATGCAATCGATTATGTCAGCATATCCGACTGCCCTTCCGACCTTGAGGTCCGACGGTGAGAAGCCTCTCGCCTCGACGTCATCAAGGGACACATAGACTTCATGCGCGGCTTTCCCCAGCCTGTCAGCGGCTGATCCTAGGATTGCTTGGTACACACCGTCCTCCAGCAATATCGCGATCGCGTCCTGCCTATCTGCAAGCCTGGAGACCATGTGCGTCGGATCCTGTTCCTGCGGCGACTTCAGGATGATGAACGCCGTTTTCGGCATGATATCGCTCAACCGATGAACAGTGTGGTCTTCGATTCAGAGGCCAACTTCAGGAACGCAGCGGCTCCCAGCACCTTCACGCCAGGTAGCAGATCGCTCTCTTTGATGCCCATCAGGCCCATCGTTGTGCTGCATGCGTAGAAGTTGATGCCAAGCTCCTTGGCCTGCTGCATCATCTCCTGGTAGTTGCCGACCCCAACGGCCTTCATCTTCTTCACGAACATGCCGGTGAACAAGCGCCACACTCCAGGTAGCTTCGGCTTCAGTCCTTTCGCAGTCACCAGCTTCGTACCGAAGAACGTGTAGAACACATGGACCTCGGTGCCCATCGCGGCTGCTGTCGTTCCCATGAGCAAAGGCATCATCGCCTTGTCGAATGTCCCTTCGCTAACAACCATGCACATCTTCTCTGTCATGTTTTTCCAATCTCCTTCTGATGAATCGCTCACTTAATCTTGATGTAGAACTTCAGGAGCTTACCCTCAGCTTCTGTGCCCACAAGCTGGTGCCCCGTTCGCGAGCACCAGGCTGGCACGTCTTCCTTCGCTCCTACGTCGTCGGCCAGGAGCTCCAGGATCTGACCCGACTTCATTTCCTTGACTTTCTTCGCCAGTTGCACTATCGGCATCGGGCACATGAGCCCTCTTGCATCGAGCGTTGCGTTCTTGTCCAAGAGAATCTCTCCCACGGTATTGACAATACCGCGCATAGACGATTCCATACCCGCTAGATAAAGGTTTTCACGTGGCGCCCTTGTTTGTCGTACTGGCCGATCAGTCCGTCAAAACGGTTAAGTATAAAATTGGCAATAGCGTGCAATATGGTCGAGCCGCAGAAGATCTTGTCCGGTGATGCGTCGTGTCGTGACATCGTGAAGTGTCTCTACCGGCTTACCGACTTCGAACTCGCGATATACAAGAGACTCGTCAAGCAAGGACCGCTGAAGGCTGACGATCTCGCACCTGTTTTGAAGAAGGACAGAAGCACGGTCTATCGCGCGCTTCAGAAGCTTGTTGCTTCTGGCCTTGCGTTCAGAGACACGAAGACGATTGACAGAGGTGGATACTATCACGTGTACGCTGCGGTGTCGCCCGAGACGCTCAAGGTCAAACTCCACAAATGCGCTGATGACTGGTTCGAGAACATGAATAGCGCGATTGATGATTTTGATCTTGCATAGATCCGTTTGTGAAATCGATATGGCTTCAATCGGAACACTGGCGTCCCTTGCGTTCTTTGCGAATGTTGGTTTCATGCTATTCCAGGGGAATATGTCTCCTGTCGCCCGCCCGGGTTCTTCTGTGTGGAATTCCGAAGCGGATATCATCTGAGAATTATGCGAAAACAATACTGATGAACAGAAAAAGGTAGAATGTATATACTCAAGTGCAAATTCATCATCTATGCCCAGTCTAGTGCAAACACTATCTCATCTGGTACTAGGACAGAAAGGCGGAGAAAACAGAATCCTGATAATCGAGTTGCTGAAGGAACGTCCGTACAACATGAATCAGTTGGCGGAACGCCTGCAACTGAATTATCGAACGGTCAAGCACCACATAGACGTCCTCCGTGAGAACGGCTTGCTTACCCCGTCGTCTTCTTCGGGCTACGGCGAGGTCTATTTCTTATCACCCGAATTGGAACAGAATTATGAGATTTTCAGAAGCATCGCCAGCAAACTCAAGAACATAGCGTCCTCCCATGCATTCTTTCAAAACGTCATCGAACAGACGCACGATGCAGTAATGATAATTGACGAAGAAGAGCTGGTCCTGTTCTGGAATAGGAGTGCTGAAAGACTGCTTGGATACACTGACAAGGAGATCCTTGGAAAAACAATACCGATCTTCAATGATCCCGAATTCATCAAACTGGCTATCAAAGAGGTAGCTGACAAGAATGAGGCAAGGGTGCAAGAAATAATAGGAAAAGACAAATCAGGAAAACCGATCGATCTCGAGATCAACATCGGTGGCATAGCTGACGAAGAGGGGAACATAATCGCATATTCCATTCTGGCGAGAGATATCGGAGTGAGGAAACGGAACGAGGAACGGCTGAGATACTTGAATGTGCTCCTTACTGCCATAAATGACGTAAATCAGTTGATAAACAGAGTGCCCGATATTGACACCCTCATACAGAAGGCAGCTGACCGGCTCAATGATACCCAGCTTTTCATCGACGTTTCCATTGGTCTGCAACGTGATCCGGACAGCAACTGCATCATTCCTGTCGGGCATTGCGGAGTGCATGGAGCCGAATCTTGGAGAATAACACCTGAAGGGAGTGGGGAAGGACCGAATTGCGTAAAATCAGCTGCAAAATCAATGAAGACAGGCATCGTCAATGGAACCGGAGAAGAATGTGTGGGATGTCATCGCAATTGCGATCACGAAGGGTACTCGAGCGTGACAATCCCGATGAAGTATCGAGGAGGCCTCATAGGAATTTTCAGCGTTTGTTTCTCTCCTGGCCATGTGATTTATAAGGAGGAAATCAGTCTTCTTGAGGAAGTCGTTAGGGATCTTACGCTAGCTAGGGTCAAGATGTTGGCAGAGGATATACTGGCCGAGAGCAAAGACCGGTTTTCGTCTGCTCTTTTCGCTGCAAGGAGCGGCGCCTGGGACTGGAATCTCAAGACAGGTGAGCTGGCATGGTCTGACGGTTTGGAGCGAATCTTCGGCTTTGGCCAGGGTGAGATCAAACTTACCCACGATGCACTTCTCGATTGCGTTCACATCGAAGACCGCCACAAAGTCGCCGATGCAACAGATGCATGTTTGAAGGGCAAGAAGGAGTATGACGTCGAATACCGCGTAGTATGGTCAGATGGTTCAATTCATTGGATACGCGAAGCCGGAGACATCTTGCTGGACCAAAACAACGAACCATCCCGCATGCTGGCGGTCGTAAGCGACATTTCAAAAAGGAAAGTGCTAGAGAGCGAGCTGCGCAAGGCTCTCGACAAGGCGCAAACGCGTCAAATTGGAGCCGTAGACTGCTGACTAGATTTGTATCTAATCCTGCATTGAATTGTTAACGATGTTGAAATAGCGGTATAATGACCAGGGTACATCTCCAAGTAGGTAAAACATGCAGGAGAGTATGAAATTGGCACTTGTAGAGGAAAATGGTATAGTCGGAAAGCGTTCAGTTGTTGGATCAAGGCTCGGAAAGAGAGCGGATCGTGCTCGATTTTGGCCCGCGGTCCTCATCTCAATGATCGTTGTCCCAATGTTTGTTGTTATGGCCTTCTATGCGACGGTTTCAGCCCAGGCAGCTGGTCCAGCGCCAGTAGACCTCTTGACAGCTGGCAATTACGTGATTCTGGGAAACACTGGAATTACTAACACGGGAGCCACGTCGATCACTGGATCGATTGGAACCAGCAGCAGTGCGAGTTCATTAACTGGATTTGCCCTGTCATATGTCACCGGGGCTACATATGCGACATCGATTTATGTCAGTGATCATGTATATGCCTTCGACTATGCTGACCCAACTCCAGCTGCAATGACTGCGGCTTCAAACGACATGCTGACCGCATTCAGCAACGCAGCCGGACTGCCGGCTGATGGCGACAAGAACAATCTGTGGTCTGGAGATCTTACTGGGCAGAATCTCGTTCCTGGCACCTACGTGTGGACGTCCGCGGTCAGTGTAGCGGCTGCTGGTAGCGTCACTCTCTCGGGCACAGCAAGTGATGTCTGGGTCTTCCAGATAACGGGGGTTCTAAGCTTGGGCAGCGGCGCCTCAGTGATTCTGAGCGGCGCGGTGGCGCAGAACATCTTCTGGCAGGTCGCTGGCTCGGTTGCTCTGGGAACGACGTCTACCATGAAGGGAATCATATTGTGCTCTACAGATATCGCGATGAGTAACGGCGCAACGCTGGAAGGAAGGGCGTTGGCGCAGACAGCGGTTACACTAGACGGCAACATCATCTACGGACCGGGCGTCACTCCAATACCGGAATTCTCCCAAATTCTGATCCCCTTGGTCGGAATGGTGTTCGTCATTGCGATAGTAGGCAAAGTCAGGAATCAGAAGAAGTAAGTCCTCTGATCCGAAACCTCTTCCTTTTTAGTATTTTCGCATCTTCTTCTGATATTGCCCGCTGACCTTTTCTCCAAGTGATGGGGGCGAGTATCTCGGTTCATCTCCACCGCCAACTGCATATTGAATTTGCATCAAATCCTTCAGCAACTTGTCAGCGATGTTGAAATAACGGTATATCGGCTGCTGGCGTATCCCTAGACTATGGAAGCTAGCAAGCCGAAACCGGCAATGAAGAGGACAGTTTTGATTGCAGTAGCTATTGTCATCGCTCTCGTAGTCGTAGGACTTGGGGCGGGGTACATATGGCTGACAGGGAATAAGTCGGATGGAACTGGAGGTGGAGGTGGCGCCGGCGGATCAGGAGCTGGGCCAGCAGCCGTGAACCTTCGATCGGCTGGCGATTTCGTGATTCTGGCAAAGACAGGAATCTCAACCACGGGAACCACCTCGATTGTTGGAGATATTGGGATTAGTCCAGCCGCTGCATCTTTCATGACTGGATTTGGATTGGTATATGCTAGCGGGGCTACATATGCGACATCATCCCTAGTGAATGGACGCGTGTACGCATCTGACTACGCTCCTCCAACGCCGACCAAAATGACTACGGCTGTAAGCGACATGGAAACCGCGTACACCGACGCAGCTGGACGGACAAACCCTGATCATACTGAACTGGGCGCAGGAGATGTCACTTCGATGACGCTTGCTCCTGGTCTCTATAAGTGGGGTACTGGACTCACAATATCTGCAGCTGGCGTCACTCTTTCAGGTGGCGCGAATGATGTCTGGATCTTCCAGATAGCGCAGAACCTAGTCGTGGCCGACGGTGCCCATATCACTCTGAGCGGCGGCGCAGTGGCTACCCATGTCTTCTGGCAGGTCGCAGGCCAGGCTACCATTGGAACGACGGCAGTCATGAAGGGAATCATACTGTGTCAAACAGCGATTGTGCTGAATACCGGCGCAACGCTGACCGGCATGGCATTGGCGCAGTCAGCGGTTTCATTGGACGCAAATACCGTTAGTGAGTAGGACGTGATGCGGAATGCCAATAACCGTGGAATGGTCTCATATTGGGATTGGCTCAGTGATCGCATTCCTGATAGGCTGGTTCGTATTTGGGGCTCTTGGTGCGATAATAATAGCCATCGTAGTCTTGATCCTAATGGGAGTAATAAAGATCAGATAGAATCGATAGAGAATCGGAGGTGACATGAAATGGCAAAGAAAAGCAGAGGCGGAAGAATGACTGCAGCTAAGAATCGCGCTGAGAAATCCGCAGGTGGACGCGGCCCCGTAAAGGGACGTAAGACCGGCAAGAGAATCATGAGAACCTGAGAGGTGATGGAAACATGTCCGTAACACTTGGGGAGGCCTTGATATTCTTCCTCGTCGGGCTGATTGTCTCGACCATCATCATCTACGTGATCACGAAGCTGTTCGAAGAGAAAGAAGGAATAGGGACGGCCATATTGGCCGCTCTAGTTGGGGCTGTCATCTACGCCCTGGCATATTACTTCCTTGGCCATGGGCTCCTGGCGGCATTGGTGGCCGGATTCGTATGGCTGCTGGCTCTGGGGAGCCTCTACAGCATGGGCTGGTGGAAGGCACTCGGCGTGGCAATCGTCGTGTGGATCGTCGCCTTCTTTGTGGGCTACATATTGCCCACAGTCGTGGGTCCTCTGTGACAAAAGATGCATTGGACTCCGACGAAAACCCTTTCTTCCCATTTCCTTCTTCATATGTCCGTTGGCGCGATTCTGTTGAACACTAGCCAAGGCAGCCGAGTTCTCAGAATCGAGAAGCTTATATGCCGACAAAAGATTAGGTTCTTGATGTCAGCAGGGTTCAGGGGGATGGACGTAGTCTCCATCCGTGATTTTTCTAGGGAGCAGATTGAACATGTCTTGAAGCTCGCCGAGAAGATGGTGCCTATCGCCAAAGGTGAGGAAAGGAGCGTACTCTTGGAAGGGCACGTCTTGGGGTCGTTGTTCTACGAACCGTCCACGAGGACGAGGCTGTCCTTCGACGCGGCCATGACTCGTCTGGGCGGAAGGGTCCTCGGATTCGACCAGCCGACAGGAGCATCCGTCGCGAAGGGAGAGACACTCGCGGACACGATCCGAATGGTCGACTCCTACTGCGATGTGATCGTTTTGAGGCACCCGCAGGAGGGTGCGGCCAGGCTGGCTGCTCACTTCGCGAACAGACCAGTGCTCAACGCTGGCGACGGAGCAGGGCAGCATCCGACTCAGACGATGCTCGACCTGTTCACGATACGGAAGGAGAAGAAGAAGATTGAGGGGAACAACGTCGTGATAGTTGGCGACCTCAAATACGGCAGGACCGTTCACTCGCTATCTGAGGCGCTGGCCCTGTTCGGTGCGGAGCTGACATTCGTGGCTCCACCTACGCTTCAGATCCCGAAGGAGCATCTGAAACAGATCGAATCGATGGGGCACAAACCGAAGATCAGCAGCTCGCTCGATGAGGTGATCAAGGACGCGGATGTGCTCTATGTGACCAGGATCCAGAAGGAGAGGTTCCCCGACCCAGCCGAGTACCAGAAGGTTGCCGGCATGTATCGGATAGACATGAACCTCCTGAAGGACGTCAAGAAGGACCTGATTATAATGCACCCGCTCCCGAGAGTGGGCGAGATAGACCCCGAGGTGGATGCGACTCCTTTCGCTAAGTACTTCGACCAGGCGTTCAACGGTGTGCCAGTCAGGATGGCTCTCCTCGGCCTTGTCCTGGGGGGATTGAAATGAAGGAGTTCAAGGTCACCCCGATAAGGAACGGCACGGTCATAGACCACATCACCGTGGGCATGGCCCTCAAGGTCCTCAAGATAGTCGGCGTGAAGGACGATGTCAACTCGACCGTCAGCGTCCTGATGCACGTCCCCAGCAAGAAGGCTGGATGGAAGGATATCGTGAAGATAGAGGACCGCGAGCTGGACCCGAAGGAGCTGGACAAGATCGCGCTCATTTCGCCGAACGCCACGATCAACATCATCCGCGACTACAACGTGGCTGAGAAGTTCGTGGTCGAGGTGCCGAACGTCATCAAGGGAATCATGAAGTGCGCCAACCCCGGCTGCATAACGAATAAGGACGAACCAGTGGAGCCGGAGTTCGTGGTGGAGTCGAAGAAGCCGATCACCCTGAGATGCGTTTACTGTGACAGAGTCACGACCGAAATCGCGGAGAACATCCAGTGAGTCGCGATGTCCGGGCGGGTGATGGTCTGAGGCTGAAGATCGAGCCGCTCAGATGCATCTGCTGCGGCCTGTGCGAGACCGTCTGCAGCCTGCACAGGGATTCCGTCATAACGCCGATTGCATCGAGCATCATCCTTCATGTCGACGACAAGGCTAACTACTTCGGGCTGGTCCTGAAGACGAAATCCGAAAGCCTCTTGATGGCGAGGCCAGAGGGTGTGTCTTCCGGGCAGCAGGCCTCAGGGTCAGGCGGGCCGGGGGCAAAGCCCATCCTCCTGAGGGAAGCGTGCGACCTCTGCGGCGGCGAGGTCAGATGCGCCAAGATATGTCCTGTCCGCTGCATTACGGCGGTGGACTGAGATGTATCTCCGCAACAACAGAGTGGGGGTCTTCGATCTTTCGTCGAACGAATCATCTGAGCAGGAGCTGGAGGACGAGACGAACTGGGATCGTTTGAGCGCCTTGTACATCGCGGACAAGCTTGCATCCGAGAACGGAACCGATTCGTTGGTGCTCGGCACCGGTGTCTTGACATCCAGCTTCGTGCCCGCTGCATGCGCTGGAATAGTCAGAGGAAGTCCGGGGAAGGACGGAGACCCGAGGGTTATGCCCCTGTTGGGGTTTGCAGGCGTTGAGCTCAAACTCACCGGATTCGATTTCATCGTCCTCAAAGGAGTCTCGGAGAGTCCAGGCTATATCTGGATCAGAGACGGCATCATGGAATTCGTGGAGTCCGGGGAGATGAAGAGCAAGGACTCGTGGGCCAGGACCGACAAGATCAGAGCCGATCAAGGCGACAACAAGATACAGGTCCTGTCAAACGGCCCGTGGGGGGATTCAGGTAATCCCGCCTCGCAACTTGTCACGGACTACTGGGGCGGGGAGGATAAGTCGGGACTCGGCGCAGACCTTGGGCGGAAGAACCTCATGGCGATAGCATTCAGGGGCATGGGAGAGCTCGAGCTCTCAGAGCCTGACGGTCACTTCCAGGACTCGATCGTCCTGATGGCTGATCATATCCAACGGTTGGGGAGGAATGAAGGTCTCGCGTCATACTCTAGTGCGGTGAAGCGCGAGGATTTCAGGAAGCTGCTCCACAGGAACATCGCGTGCTACGGATGCCTGTTCCCATGCAGGTCGTTCCTGAAGACATCGGAGCCATCGAGTGAGATGAAGCTGGTGGCAAACGAGCCTGGGTACCTCCACTACGACATACCCGCATTGGAGAAGGCATTCGCTTTCGGTTTCGACGCCAAGGATGCTACCATCGCCTTGATGAAATGCGCTCGCGCAGGTGCTGAGCCGGTCTCTGTGCTGTCCTATGCCGCTGAGCGGTCTGCGAAAGTCAGCCTGGACTCCGTCGCTGCGGTCCTGTCCAATCCGGCGAGCATCTCGCATAGCAGAACCGTTGGCAACTTCGAACTTTCCTTCCAAGACAAAGCCCAGTATCGTTCGTGCGTTGGCCTCGGCCTCTGTCCCAGGTACTGGTCGAAGGTCGGCTACGATGAGGATGCTGTGACCCCATACGGGGAAGCGGCTCTGGGTCTTTCATCACGTTCGAAGTGAGGATACGGGTCCGCTGGCTCCAAAGGTTTTTTGTAAGACCTACGGTCTAGACCGTGTTGGGTTGAATCGTGAAGATACTCGTGACGACCGGAATGCCCGGCTCCGGCAAGGAGGAGTTTCTGAAGTGCTGCGAGTCTCGCGGCGCCAAGATCGTCCGGATGGGCGACATCGTCCGCGAGAAGGCCAAGCAATTCGACCTCGACTCCTCGGACTCCAGCATCGGCACTCTGGCAAACGACGAGCGAAAGAGGTACGGGATGGACATCTGGGCGAAGAGGACAATCCCGTATGTGGGAGGAGACTTGGTCGCCATAGACGGGACCCGCGGACCCGACGAGATACGGGCCTTTAAGCACGCGTTTGGAGACGATCTCAAGGTCATTGCGATCCACGCGTGCGCCAAGACACGGTTCGAGCGACTTCTGATCCGTGGTCGGGGCGATTCGCCTTTGACACGTGTTGAGTTCGATTTGAGGGACAGGAGAGAGCTGGACTGGGGACTCGGCGAGGCCATCGCGATGGCGGACCATATGATCGTGAACGAGTCGTCGCTGAGAGACCTCAAGAAGAAAGTCGACTCGCTGTTGAACAGCATCCTCGGGAAGAAGTGATTTTCGTTGGAGTTCATCGCTGTCAAGCCATGCAAGTACGATGCCTATGAGGCAGTTCCAAAGGCGAAGGTCTCCCTCGATTTGGACGAGTGCGAAATTGTGCTGGCGAAAGAAGGGTACGAGGTCCTGTCGAATGCGAAGGTGATGCTAGTGGTCAAGAAGGGAGCCGAGATAACCATATACCCCCGCGGCAGGCTGCTAATACACCCAGTCAGCGAGCGGGTCGAGGCCGAAAGGATTGCGAAGGAGCTTTTCAAGGTCCTGGGGAAATAAAGCCCGGACATCATTTTCTTCGGTGTTCCTCAGTTCCATATATATACATCTCCGCGATTCAACTGCCGAGACAGAGGGGGCAATTCCCGATGATAGAGATACAGAACCTGTCAAAATCCTTCGGGCCGATCAAGGCAGTCGACGGCCTGAACCTGAAGGTTCCGAAGGGAGAGACAGTAGGATTTCTTGGTCCGAACGGTGCCGGCAAGACAACTACTATCAAGATCATGACCAACCTGATAAGCGCGACGAGTGGCCGTGCAGTTCTGCATGGCGTCGACGTCCTCACGGACCCGAAGCAGGCTCTCGACAGTGTGGGCGCGGTTGTCGAGACGCCGGAGTTCTATCCGTTCCTCACACCCGTTGAAACCCTGGCGTATCTCGGTAGCATACGGGGGATGCACTCGGACGAGATCAAGCGGAGGAGCAACGAAGTTCTCCAGCAAGTCAAACTCGAGGAGTGGAGGAACACCCGCATAGGCAAGTTCTCCAAGGGGATGAAACAGAGGCTAGCGTTTGGCCAGGCTCTGCTTCACGAGCCCGAGATACTGATTCTCGATGAACCAACGAGCGGCCTCGACCCGAGAGGCATGGTTGAGGTGAGAGAAATCATCAGAAAACTGAAGAAAGAGCACTATACGATCTTCATGAGCTCTCACCTACTGATGGAGGTGCAGGAAGTCTGCGACAGGGCGGCCCTTATCGACAAGGGCAAATTGCTCGTCTACGACTCAATGGACAACCTCAAGAACCTCACCAAGGTCATGAAGATCGAAGTGACGACGGTCTCTGGAATCACAGACGGTCTGATGAGCAAGATCAGGTCAATGAAGAACGTGCGCGCCGTTGAAGGAGTCAACTCGCAGACCATCGTTGTGACGTACGAGGGGCTCATGGAGGCGCGGGCAGAGCTGTTGCAGTCGATCCAATCCCTAGGTGCCAGGGTCACTGGTTTCAGCCCGGTGGGTCTCCCGCTGGAAATGCTGTACATGGACCTTGTCAAGGAGTCGAGGTGATGATGATGTCGGAAACAGTCAAGGTTCACAGACACATGCCAAGTGATGCGGCGCAGGTGCCTATTGTCTGGCGATACGAGCTGCTCAAGTACTTCAGGTCCAAACGGCTCCTCGCATCCATTGCGGTAGCTGCCCTCGTCGTTGGCCTCATCTACGCGATTCCGATCCTGACAGGCGATGGGTACAGTCACGCTACGAAGGAGGGATTCGCGACCAACTTCGTGCAGTTCGCGAACATTCTGGTCGTCATCTGCGCCACATTCTTCGGCGCCGACTCAATTGTCGGAGAGTTCCAGAGCAGAACGGGGTATCTCGTATTCCCGACGCCGATGAAGCGCGAGGTCCTGTTCCTGGGCAAGTTCATTGCCAGCATGACATCCGGGATAGTCGTGATGACGCTCTTCTATCTGGGCGTCGGAGGTCTTGCCTTCGCGACGGTTGGAGGAGTCGAAGCGGACTATCTCGCGTCGTATGGCTTCGCGTTGGAGTATCTCCTGGCCGCCATGGCAATAGCCTACCTCATAAGCTCGATCATGAAGGGCACGACAGGCGCGACGGTCCTGACATTCTTCCTGTTCATAATGATCCTGCCAATCATAGACGGAATCTCGATGTTCAGCGGCGTAAAGGTCCAGGGCTCACTGACGTTTGCGGGCGGGGTTATTGTGAACATCCTGATGAACCCGTATCCCGTGGACTCGACGCAGGACTTTGGTCAGGGCGTGTCATTCTCCCAGTTCTACCCAGATCCAGGGATAGCGGCACTGGTGATGGTGGTCTACGCAGTCGTCGCTTTAATCCTGAGCATGATCTTGTTCAAGAAGAAGCAGCTGACGGGATGAGCGATTCCATCAGATGGACTGGCGGACGGACTTATTCCGAAAACATCTTATAAAAGTAAGACTACTGTCAGTCCACTGGATGGGACGAATTTGCGTCGCTCGGTGAAAGCCGCTCTAGTCATTGCGATTGCTGTGTCGTTCCTTTTGCCCCTGACGCCTTCCGGTGTCAGTGAGCACTCATTCAGTGGGATCGAAGCCGCACAGCCATCAAAACTGGCGCAGGTGGAGTCTGTCATCGCCTTCCCTACTCCACTGAACACTAGCCTGAACGTCACCGAATACCCTCTGGTGTCCAGGGCTCTGATGCTGTCGGGGGGGTCGACAGACGCCTCATTGGCTGATCTTGACTATGATGGCAGGACCGACCTCCTCGTCGGGGTTTCGGATTCGAAATTGATATCGGTCTTCTACAGACAAGCGGATGGCACGTTCCCGACCTACGAATCGTTCAACGTGAGCCTCAGTGATAACCCGATCAAGGTTGCCGCTGTCGATGCCTTTGCCTCTGGCAATCTCCAGATTGTGGCATTAGAGCGCGCGGCGAATGCGTTTGACTCGGACCACCTCGAGATCTTCAACAGGACGTCAGCGACAAGTTACAGTAGGATAATGGATCGCATTCCCTACACAAATGCATCGGACATTGTCATAGGGAATTTCACCGGGGACATATATCCAGACATCGCGGTCGCATCATCCGATATCACCCCCTCAACCACTCCTGGCCTAATTGAGGTAAAGAAGGGATATCTGTACTCAAGCAGTGTGTTGCTCCAGGGAGGCAATGGCACTAACGCCTTGGCCGCTGGGGACTTCGACGACGATGGCCTGGACGAGCTCGCAGTCGCAAACTATTATGATTCGACAGTGCTCCTGTATCATCAGCCATTTTCGAACTTCAAGCCTGCATATGCTAGCATCAATATCACCGGGGCGCCGGTCGACCTCGTGGCAGGCAATTTCAATGGCGACGACCGCACGGATCTGGCCGTGATCACACTGGCTCCGTCTGAACTATGTTTCTTCTTTCAGTCGTTGGGTTCTCTACCTGAATCAGCGGATTATAGTGTCTCGCTAGAATTCGCCCCGTCAGGAATCACAGTAGGTGATCTGAACGGGGATATGATAGACGACCTTGCGCTCGTCTCCAAGCCTGGCAACGTCAGCTTTGGATTCTATGGGCCTGGCACACAGCTGTGGCCGATCGTTCCGGACTTCGAGTTTCCAGTTGGCGGAGTGCCGAGATATGCGCTGATCGGCAACCTCACGGGGGGTGTCAGGAATGATCTCGCAGTCGGCAGTGCTCGCGCGGACTGGTCCGGGTCGCACATGGCTATCTATCCTGCCAGGTCTCCGACACTCTCCAACAGCAACGCGACGACATGGACGGACCAGTCAGATGCCTCTTCGATGATCGCAGTCGGTGATCTAAACGGAGATGACGTCGAGGACCTCGTTATCATGAACCACGACGTTGGCAGTTTCGATTATCAACTATCGTTCGACAATGTCGTCCGTCCACCAATCTCGCTAGGTTACATTCCCAGCCATATTCTTGTGGAGGACTTCAACAATGACGGGTTCTCAGACGTCCTGACTACGGAGTCCGGAGGACCAACTGTCACAATCACCTTCGGGGGCAATCCTTTCCCCAGCCGAAGCACCAATCTGACCTGCAATGGCGGGATCACAGACATTGCCCTGGGAGATTTCAATTCCGACTCTCTGATGGACTTCGTGATAGCGACGGACGACGGAAGACTCGACTTCTTCAACAACGGGGGCCAAGCCGAGCCGTTCGGTGCTCCTTATGAATTCGCACCGACTCTGGGCGCGGGCATATGGGCAGTCGTCTCTGGTGACTTCAACTCAGACGGCCTGACGGATATTGCCTACACGCACTCGATCAGGAAGATAACGATACTCCTCCAGAGCAGTTCCCACCCATTCGGGCCTGCCTCGGAGAGCATCGACTTGTCGCATAGTGTCGGTTCCGACTTCACCTCCATGTGGAGCGGAGATGTCTCGGGCGATGGCAAGACAGACATCGCAGCGATGAGGCAGTCAGACCCTTCGATCTATCTATTCGACCAGACAATGTTCAGGACATCGCCGCACCCATATGGAACGCTCACGTTTCCAGAAATGCCCAAGTTCGTGTCAGTCCTCGACGCCACAGATCGTGGATATGCGGACGTTGTAGCCATATTCAACTCAGCCGATCTCCTGTTCCTATACCGTCAGGAAGGAGGCACGCTTCCATCCACTCCATCGATGACCTTCGTGACGGGCGCGGGGCCTAACTACGCCACCTTCGGAGACGGCACTCGTGACAACCGTGGAGATATGCTCGTGAACGAGGTTGGGTCGCACACGGTCTCAGTGTG
Organism: Thermoplasmata archaeon; assembly: GCA_041494275.1. Taxonomy (GTDB): domain Archaea; phylum Thermoplasmatota; class Thermoplasmata; order UBA10834; family UBA10834; genus COMBO-56-21. Next base: position 36,654 of record JBGQAM010000003.1, read on the forward strand.
GTCGACGATCAACTTCCAACCTGTCGTGCGTGCTGGGGGACCATATGCGGCCAGGGAGGGTGATCTCCTCCAGCTGAATAGTACAGTGACCACTGGCACTTCCGAAATTCCCTTCATGAACTACACATGGGACTTCGGGGACGGAAGCCCGCTCCTGGTGGGCAGATATCCGAGGCCGGTCCACAACTACACTTCGATTGGCACCGACACCATGAGAAACTACTCAATAAGCGTCACGGTCAAAGACCCAGCTAATCTCACTTCAATCGATCAAACCTGGGTCAATGTATACGATGCCTACCCCCATGTTGCTTTTAGATGGACTCCACTGAACCCGCGCGAAGGACAGAACGTGAATTTCACCGACAACACGTATTCCTTCGATGGATTCGCAAACATCACGTGGAAGATCGATGGGGCCATCATTGGTTGGGACCACAATCTGAGCGTTGAGATGGAGGACGGCAATCACACGGCGACGTTAGAAATCACCGACTTGGATGGCACAGTCGGGAACAGGTCATCCATTGTCGACGTCAGATCCAGTCCACCCGACCTGAGAATCGTCGCGCCACCGTCGGCCGACGAAGGCCAGAACGTGACCTTCATGGTGTTGGTCGACGAGTGGCACGGAGGCCCAGTCGACCCAATAATCAGCTATGAGTGGGATTTCTCATACGTCCCGGACATTTTTATTCCAGACCCATACGCAGCGAATAGCAGCACGACGACGCACATTTTCTCTACGGATGCGAATCCAAGCGTATATCGAGTGGCGGTGAACGTGACTGACTCGGACGGGGAATCGAGCATTTCCACTTGGGATATCTTGATCTTTGATGTGGGTCCCATCGCAAACCTGACGCTTTCGACGACCGATCCCCAGGAGGGGGTGCCCTTCTCGTTCATAAGCCTGTCCACATCATTTGACGGGATCGTCAAATGGAATTGGACTCTGTTGTATCCCGATGGCCACAGTGTATCCTACACGCTGGACAACTCGCAGATGGCGGCACTTAAGTTCGCGAATCTTCAGGACGGGGACTACACGATGTTGCTTACCGTCGCCGAGGCTGACGGAAACAGTAGTTCCTATAGCTTGCCGTTCCACGTGAGAGAGATCCCTCCCTTCGTCAATCTGACTAGTCTTCCGGTTCCTGGGTGGGATGGCTACTACCAGGAGTTCTACAACGTGACATTCATTGCTGATGTCACGGGCCTCGATCCCGGTGTCAAGTACGAATGGGATTTCAACGCTCTTGGAGGTTCCTTCCAGACAGACCTCACTACGACGGTAGATACCACGGAACACATCTTCAGCCAAGTTGGGAACTACACGGTGAAGGTCCGTGTTACCGACTCCAACGGCTCTGTGACCATTCAGAGTCTGTTCGTGGAGATCAGGAACAAGCCCTTCATCGGCAATTTCGACTCGCTGATGAGAGTCTCAAGAAACCCCCTAGACACCAACATAGTCACCTTCGATTTGATCATCGTGCTCGCGATATATCCCGATTTCGTCCAGGCCGTCCTTGAGTTCGGCGACGGCACGATGCAAACCACGCCAGGGAACCCCAACACGCCGGTGACGCATGTCTATACTCCTGGCAGAGACTACCTGGCCAACGTTACAATCACGGATGACGACGGCTACTCCCTCAGATTCTCAGGAGTCATGTGGGATAGGCCTCCCACCATCGAGCTCATCAATCCGAGTCCCAATGCGGTCGTCCGCAGCGGGACTCCGATTCTGTTCTTGATTGAGCCAGGCTCGACCGCAATCCTCAATGCGGCGCGCAACATCGACGGCTTCGGCGATGAGGCCTTCCAGGAAATGTATAGGATCGACACGACTGGTTGGGACACCTGGAATCACTCGGTCGAAGTGACAGTGTGGGACACTGGAGGGAACATAGTCAGATACAACACGACGGTGGTGATAGATGACCTGCCCCCGCACGTGCAGCTCTCCTCCAAGGCCACCGCGTTCGGTGGGAGCAGACTTAACATAACTATCAGAGTCGACGATCCGAACGTTGTGGTAGGCGGAGTAGTCCTGTATGTGAGACTGCAGGGAGACACTGCAAACTCGACCTTCATCGCTTCTGCCGGCGGAAAAGGCGTGTTCTACTGCAATTTGGATTTGCCCACAAAGGAGGGAGCTCTCGAATACTACGCTGTGGTGACCGATCTTGCGGGAAACTCTGTCACTACCGCATCCTACAGAGTCGACGTCAAACTGCACCTGCTAAGCGTGATATGGCCGTATTTGCTGACCGCCTCGATACTCGCCGCCCTCGGCACAGCTGGATACTTCATGCGGGAGTCAAGAATCGCGGTGGACGAGACGTTCGTGATATACAAGGATGGCAGACTCATCTCGCATACGACGAGGAGGTTGAAGCCTGGCATGGACGACCAGGTCCTTGGGAGCATGTTTGTGGCTATCCAGGATTTCGTGAAGGATTCGTTCAAGGACCTGACATCCTTCACTCTCAGAAGGCTGGACTTCGGAGAAAAGAGCATAGTGATTGAGAAGGGTGAACACTTGTACGTCGCGGCCGTACTGCATGGTGCTGCCTCTCACAAGGTCGCTTCGAGAATGGAGAAGATCGCAGACGAGATCGAGGAGCGGTTCGAGGAAGAGCTCAAGGAATGGGATGGGGACTTGGACAAGCTTCGGGGCGTGAATGACATCGTCAAGACCCTATACTCCAGGATGCCCACGCTTCCGGGATCCCTGTGGACTGGCGAGAGCTAGGTGATCCGTTGAACCTTCCACTTCCTGACACGCTCACGATTGTGGGCGTGACCATCTTCTGCGTTGCCATGGCATGCGCGTGCTACTACAGGAAGATATTCAACCTCTCGGGCTCGGTCTCCGCCTTCTTCGTGGGGATGGTCATTGGAATCTGCGGAAACGTTCTGTGGCTGCTCCTTCTCCTGGTCTTCCTCATATCAAGCTTCGGTGCGACGAAATACCGGTTTGAGTGGAAGAAATCAGAAGGGTTTCAGGAAGGAACTCGGGGAGAGAGATCCTGGAGGAACGTTGCGGCAAACGGTGCGGTTCCAGCCCTAATAGCGCTCCTCAGTTTCATCGCACAGTGGTCGAACCCCGCCGACAACTTGTTCCCAAAGGACATCGCGAGCTATCTGTTCGCGTCCGCGATTGCTGTGGCTGCGGCCGACACTGCCGCGAGCGAGATAGGCATCATCGACCCTAGAGTCTATATGATAACGACCTTCGAGCGTACGAAGAGGGGCACGGATGGCGGTGTGTCCTTAACTGGCCAGCTCGCCGCGTTCGTCGCCGCTGCGTACACATCGACCGTGGCATACGTGCTCTTCGCGTTCTTCGACGAATCACTGATATCTGGACCGGGTACTCTGTTCATCCCGATGCTCTGCGGTTTCCTAGGATGTCAGATAGACAGTGTGATCGGGGCGACGCTAGAGCGCCGAGGAAGGATAGGCAAACTGGGGAACAACCTCGCCTCGATAGGTCTTGGCACATTGATTGCGTATGCATTGGCGGTTCTCTAGGCATTTGCCAGGACGTCGATGCCTCGACTGCATCCCATTGGATTGGTGCATGAGGCCTGATTTGAGAATCAAAGATGACAGCGGCATCTCCGAGGCTCGCGAACATCTCCTGCTAAAGCCTCGCGATGCTGTCGACTACCGAATCGAGGGAGTCCACGCAGCTGTCCGCTTCTGCAGATCTCCTGACCCCTGGGGGTACGATCTGAATCGCGTGCATCCCCACCTTCTTTGCCCCGAGGATATCGCCATCGCAGTCGTCACCTATGTGCACGGCCGCTCTCGGCAGCACTCTCAGCCTGTCAAGCGTCACTCGGAACGCCCCTTCTGAGGGCTTCCTGACGAGTATCTCGTTCGAGAAAGTCATTGTGTCGAAGAACCCCACGATGCCCATGCCAGCCATGACGAGCCTGAGCGCGGAGCCTGGAGTTCGGCCAGTGTTGGAGATCAGACCTATCTTATACCCATTCTCCTTCACGGACCTGAGAGCCTCTTTCGCTCCAGGAAGCGTCCTGGGCGGGTGGTCAAGTATGCTCTCAGCGTAGATCCTCTCCACCGCCGCGAGGTCCTGCCTGCTAAGCTTGCACGCGAGCTTGTCGTCGACGGAGCTGAGCATGAACAGCACCTGGTCGTGGACCGGCATGTCCCTCCTCTTGCTCCATGTGAGCTCCAGGAAATCTCCTGTCTTCCTGTAGGCGGACTCTATTTCTTCCTTTGAATGCGTGATGCCCCGTGAACTCAAAAGCGACCCTATCTTCTCGACCCTTAGCTTGGCCAGTCTCTCCGAGCCTCCTGGGTTCTCCTGGATCAATGTGTCCCAGAGATCGAATGTGACGGCCGCGATCCTACGCATGGTATGCGGCCGGAGCTACGACAGCTGGTCTATTGAAACAGCCTATACTACAGCGGGGCTAGTCCGCGCAAGATCCCTGTGGAATGCCCTTGTTGCCGGCATCGGGAATCCTTAAATAGGACATCGATATTAGACGGACTAAAGAGCGGTTTGACGGCCATAGTGGCGGGGCTACACCTGGTCCCATTCCGAACCCAGAAGTTAAGCCCGCCTACGTTCTCCGTGGTACTGAGGTGCGCGAGCCCTCGGGAAGCCTAAGACTCTTCGGAGTCTCTTGGCCGTAGCGGCTAGATACGCTAGCCAGGTACCTTCGGGTACAGGGTGAACCGTATCGTTTGAAACCGTTACGGGCTTGGTAAGCTGTCAGCCACTCTTGCCTCTACTTTTCATTTGCGTTTGCGTGTAGCTGGTACTCACCACGAAGAGTTTATATCACGACAGATGGCTCTTCGAGCTGGAGCTGGCAACATTGGCTCTCACCACCGATGAGAAGTACATTCTGGTAGCGATACTCGCTGCGATCATGATCTTCGTCGTATTCTTCGAGATGAGATACATGCGCGGCAAGGCCAAAGTCGTCAGGCACGCTGCGCAGAAAAAGGACGAGGCATACAACGCTATCCTCACCACCCGCTCCGTCGTCAATGTCATGCAGCGTCAGGGTGCTGAGACTAGGACAGCTCAGAATATGGTAGGAGCTGCAAAACAGGCCATGGAACAGGGCGACTACGACCGCTGCATGGACCTCTGCGAGAAAGCGAGGGACGAGATGATCTCGCCGTCCAGGAAGGTCTCCGAACCCGCAGGGGGCCACGAAGACGATGTGGTAGAGAAAGAACGGTTCGAGAAGGTCGCGGAGAGCATACTCGCAGCCAGGAGCCAAACGTCAAAGACCGATTCTTACAAAGGCACGAAGCTGGCCGTAGACCCTGACGGGAATTTCATGAGCGCCAAGTTCGAAATCAACACCGCGAAATCCGACATAAGGAAGGCCGTCGAGAGCGGTCTGGACACATCCGATGCGCAGGACCTTATGACCGATGCAGAGGCTGCATTCGTCGTTGGCAGCTACACGAAGGCTCTGTCGCTGGCGGTCAGGGCCAGGAAAGCTGTGAACGCGGAGGCCGAGGAGGAGACCATACCTTTGAGATCGGGGGAGGAGCCGGAGGAACCGGCTGCCGAACCCACGGCCGAGGAGATGTCCATCAGTTCTAGATGGGAGTGCAGCCACTGCGGCGCGCCTCTCGAGGCTGACGATACGTTCTGTCACAAGTGCGGGACGAGAGTCGAGCGTGAGAGGGTCTGTGATTCGTGCGGCACGAAGGCGCGCTCCGAGGACACATTCTGCAGGAAGTGCGGTTCGAAGATCGCCTAGCGCAGTCCGTATTTGTTCTTGACTATCACAGCTGCAAGCGCTCCCGCGCCGAAGCCGTTGTCAATGTTGACCACTCCTATTCCGCTCGAGCAACTGGAGAGCATTCCCAGGAGGGCAGCCATGCCCCCGAAGCTGGCACCGTAGCCGACGCTCGTTGGAACCGCGATGACAGGTTTGCTCGTCAGGCCAGCCACGACGCTCGGGAGAGCGCCCTCCATGCCAGCGAGCACGACGATAACATCCGCGGAGTCGAACTGCCTCAGGTTCGAGGTCAGCCTGTGCATGCCGGCAACTCCGACATCGTAGAGCCGCTCCACATTGCATCCGAGCAGTTCGCATGTTACGGCCGCCTCCTCAGCTACCGGGATGTCGGATGTGCCCGCGGTGACTATGAGCACCTTTCCCTTCGTCTTGCGCTTTGCCACTCCGATTGTCACGATCCTTGCTTCGGGGTACCATCTCGCTTTGGACCCGAGCCGACTCCTGAGTTTCTGGAAGGTCTTCTCGTTCATACGCGTGAACACTGCTTCGTCTTTTCGCGCGATTGTCCTCGCAGCTATTCCGAGTATCTGGGCATCCGTCTTGCCTGGGGAATATATCGCCTCGGGTATGCCCTTTCTGAGCTCGCGGTGATGGTCGATCTTTGCGAACTTGAGATCGTCATAGGGGAGCGTTCGAAGCTGCTCCAGCGCTTCCCCGACGGTGCAGTCGCCCTTGCTCAGTTTTGAGAGGATCTTCGCGATTTTCTCGGGATTCATCTTAGCAACACCTCGTTCAAGCTTCCCATCCTGTACCCTTCAAGATCGACAGAGACATAGGTGAATCCCAACGACCTAAGCTTCTTCGTCACGGAGACCCTCATTCCCGGAGATGACAGTATGCCAATGTCTTTCGGCGACACCTCCACCCTCGCCATGTTCCCGTGCATCCTGACCCTCACATCGTCAAACCCTTTGGCCTTCAGGAATTCCTCCGCCTCCTCGATCATCCTCAGTTTCTCCGCAGTTATTATCTCGCCATATGGAATCCTTGATGCGAGGCATGGGCTTGAACTCTTCTGGGCTGTGGGCAGCAACAGAGCCTTCGAAATCTTCCTCACATCAGCCTTTGTCAACCCGATCTCCGCAAGGGGACTTCTGACCTTCATCTCCTCTTTGGCCTTGATTCCAGGGCGGTAGTCTTCCCTGTCGTCTGCATTTGAGCCATCCAGGACATTCTTCAATCCCCGTTCGATGGCGGTTCTCCTGATGAGGGCGAGATCATCGCGCTTGCAAAGGTAGCATCGATCCGGCGGATTGGCGACGAAAGCCCTGTCGCCGAGAGGATCCGTTCTGAGCACAATGTGCTCGATGCCGATTCTCTTGGCCACTTGCCTGGCGTTCGTCAGTTCAGAGTCAGGGTACATCGGAGAGTCGACCGTCACTGCGACCGCCTTGCCCCCGAGCTCGTCCTTGGCGATGCGGGCGACGAGCGTCGAGTCCGTCCCGCCCGAGAAGGCCACCGCTGCCGAACCGAACGAACGTACCAGTTTTCTCAGTTGAGAGAGTTTGCGCTCCGCAGTCTTCATGGCAACCAGAGCAATGTCCGAGGTTTATTTCAAGCTTAGTAGGTAAGCGTGGCGTCCGCGGACGTGGTTTCCGCCACGACCGTCGCCGCGGCGATTATTCTCGTTCCCTCAATTAGCTCTTCCTCGGTGATGCCTCTGGACTTCAGACACGGAGCACATGCCATGAGCTTCCCACCTGACTCAGAGAAGATCTTGACGAGTTCTTGCAGAGCGGGGAAGGATTCGGCTCTCACATGTTTCGCGCGATCCTTGACCGCCAGCAAGACGCCGGTGGTCTGAAGGATTACCGTGACGTCAGTCTCCGATGCCAATGCTGCATTTGCCATCACGAACGGAATTGTCGCTCTCTCGGGGTCTTCGAATGCGTGTGTCACTATCACAACCAATTTCTTGTCGCCCATGTGCCGAACCTCAAGTTGAAGATTGCTGATGGAGTAGATACACGGAATCCCGAACCCCGCATTCCGTTGAGACGGTATCGTTCATTGCCGAATCTACCTCCAGGCTGGAGATAATGATATATACCGACCACATCCGTTAGAATGAGCCCGGCCGAGCTCTGGAGGAGACAATGGGTGAGGAGAACACAGTATACATCGGGAAAAAGCCCACAATGAACTACGTCCTCGCCGTGGTGTCGCAGGTCAATGCCGGAAGCGACAGCGTATGCATCAAGGCGAGAGGACGCGCCATAAGCAGGGCTGTGGACGTTGCGGAGATCGTGCGGAACAGGTTCGTGCAGGGA
>JBGQAM010000078.1:0-7819 GCA_041494275.1 Thermoplasmata archaeon
GCGTCCGCCCCTCCCCTTTCCGCCGCGACTGCCAGCGATGATATCGAGGCTGTGTTGGGTGTAAGCTTGGCGAGCAACGGGATTCGGACACGCTTCTTTGCTTTCCTGCATATCGATTCGACCACTTCCGGGGTCGAGCCTAGCTCTGCCCCGTAGCCCTTCGCGTGGGGGCAGCTCAGGTTCAGCTCGACCGCGTCTGCACCGGCCTTTGACATCAGTCCGGCGAGCTCGGCAATCTCGTCCTCGGTCCCTCCGAAAACACTCCCGATGACCGGGACGCCGCCTTTCTTGGCCTCTTTGACCTCAGCTGCGTAGATATCTATTCCTGGATTGGGGAGCCCCATCGCGTTGATGAGTCCGCACTGGAGCTCGACTATCGAGGGGTTTCCGTGCCCCGGCCTCGGTTCTTTCCCTACAGACTTCGTCACTAGCGCGCCTGCACCAGCCTTCGCGACCTCCAGCATGCTCCTGCCCGTCTCGTCCAAAACACCGGACGCGAGCATCGTGGGGTTCTTCATCATGAGGCCGCAGAAGTTCACTGAGAGGTGTGCCATTCAGTCCCCTTTGGGATTACCTGACCGGCTAATAGTACTTTTCTGAGGCGCTGCTGCTGGTGTGATTGATTCGGAGAAACAGCATCAGCTATCGATGCGCTCGCCAGACTCCTATGTTTTCTGTTTTGCCGCCTGCTTCGCCTCGTAGTCCTTTATGGCCTCTCTGAGCGCATCCGAGGCGAGGTTCGAGCAGTGCATCTTGGTCGGGGGCAGGCCGTCCAAGGAGTCGGCGACGTCCTGCCGGCTGATCTTCTTCGCTTCTTCCAGGGTCTTTCCCCTTGCGAGTTCCGTGATCATCGAGCTTGTGGCTATGGCCGCCCCGCATCCGAATGTCTTGAACTTGATGTCCGAGATGATGTTATCCTTCACCTTGATGTAGAGCCACATCACATCCCCGCACTGCGGGTTGCCCACCTTGCCTATGCCGTCAGCGTCCGGTATCTCCCCGACATTGTGCGGGTTCGCAAAGTGCTCCATCACCTTTTCACTGTACACAGGTGCCACCTTCTCCCGGCCCCATGGGGCTCTTCTCGTTGAAGGGGGATATCTCCCTCAGCTTTGAGACCACGCCGGGTAGCACTTCCAGTAAGTAGTCTACCTCCTCTTCAGTGTTTTCCCGTCCCAGTGTGATTCTCAGGCTTCCGTGCGCCTGCTCGTGTGTGAGTCCGAGGGCCAAGAGGACATGCGACGGCTCTAGTGAACCAGTGGAACACGCAGAGCCTGTGGAGGCAGCGATGCCCCTGAAGTCCAGCTGAAGGATCAGCCCCTCCCCCTCAATGAAATCGAACCTGAAGTGCGCGTTGTTGACCAGTCTCTTCGTCTTGTGGCCGTTCACATAAGATCTCGGAATTAGCTCCGGAACCCTTCTTATCATCCTATCCCTGAGCGTCTTCATCTTCTCACATGTCGGCTCGAAATCCCTCATCGCGATCTCCGCGGCCCTTCCGAGACCGACTGCCCCCGCGACGTTGACTGTCGAGGACCTCAACCCGCGCTCCTGGCCTCCTCCCTGGATCACGGGCTCGATCTTCGTGCCCTTCCTTACGAAGAGGACGCCTACCCCCTTGGGGCCGTGGAACTTGTGCGCGGACAGAGAAAGCATGTCGATGTTGTCCGCCTTGACGTCAATCGGCATCTTGCCAATTGCCTGCACTGCATCTGTGTGGAACGGAATGCTCCTCGATTGCGCCAGCTTGCCAATCTCGCGGACCGGTTGGATGGTGCCGATCTCGTTGTTGGCCATCATCACTGAGATCAGGACGGTGTCGTTCTTGATTGCCCTCTCTATGTCACCGACATCGACCAAACCCTCCGACGAGACTGGAACGACGGTCACATCGAACCCGAACCTCTTCAGGTACTCACAGGGTTCAAGCACTGCATGATGTTCGACGGCTGTCGTGATGATGTGGCCTTTCATCTTGCCCTTGTACATGGCCACGCCCTTGATGGCCAGGTTGTCAGATTCGGTGCCTCCTGACGTGAAAACGATCTCGGTGGGATCCGCATTCAGCAATCGGGCAACGCTTTTCCTAGCATCCTCAAGGGCGATCTTCGCCTCTCTGCCGAAAGAGTGGATACTCGAGGAGTTGCCGTACTTCTCCAGGAAATAGGGTGTTATGGCCTCCGCGACCTCAGGGAGGACTGCCGTCGTGGCGCTGTGGTCGAAGTACACCCGTTTCCTCGCGCTGGCTGTCATTGCGGTACAAGGTGATGAATACGGACCGGTTAATAAGTTTGCCGTAACCCGCCAGTCCTGGCATGTGGAATCCCCTGGCCTCTTTGCGTGTGGAAGATGAAAACGCTAATACCATCGACCGCCATGCCAACCCGAAATCGATGGATGTCAGCAAGATACGTAAGGATTTTACCGTGCTGAACAAGGAGATCGGCGGGAAGCTCCCGATTTACTTCGACAGCGCGTGCCAGACTCTGAGGCCGAAACCGGTCATGGCTGCGATGACCGAGTACTATGAGTCCTTCCCCTCCTGCGCTGGCAGAAGCGTGCACAAGCTGGCCACCGAGGTCTCCTTGAGGTGCGATGCCGCAAGGTCCCGGGTCGCGGATTTCCTCGGTGCTGAAAGCCCGACTGAGATAGCCTTTATGAAGAACACGACCGAGGGATTGAACACCGTCATATTCGGGATGGGTCTGAAGAAGGGCAACGAGATTGTGACGACCGACTATGAGCACAACTCAGTCCACGTCCCGGTGGTTCAGCTGACGAAGACGGTCGGTGTCAGGCACAGGATGGTCGAGTCAGCGACTGATGGAACGTTCGACCTCGAGCGGTTCAAGAAAGCGATGAACAAGAAAGTCAGGCTCGTTGCCATGTGCTTGACATCCAATGTCAGCGGCTACACCCTTCCGGCCAGGGAGGTCGTGGAGATAGCCCATTCATATGGCGCGAAAGTCCTGTTCGACGCTGCACAAGCTGCTCCGAGCATGAAGATCGATGTGCGCCAGCTGGGAGTAGATTTCATGGCCGCCTCGGCCCACAAGATGTGCGGGCCGTCCGGTGTCGGTGTATTCTACGCGAGGGCAGAGATATCCGACAGGCTGACTCCTCTGATGTTCGGCGGGCATGGGGTCACGGACACGGACTACGCGTCCTTTAGGCTCCTTCCGGCACCTGAACGGTTCGAAACGGGCCTTCAGAACTACTCTGGTATCGTGGGAACGGGGGCCGCCATAGACTACCTATCAGCAATAGGCATGGACGCGATTCGCGAGCACGAGATATCGCTGAACAAGCGTATGACTCGCGCTCTTGTGGATGTGCCAGGCGTCAGCGTCATAAAGCCCAGAGACCCGGACAAAAGGGGCGGAATATTCAGCTTCAACATCGAAGGGTTGTCTGCACACGACATAGCTATGATACTGGACAACTCCAACAACATAATGATGAGATCGGGTATGCACTGCTGCCACACATACTTCCACTCGCGCGGCATCGACGGGTGCGCGCGCGCGTCTGTGTACATATACAACGAGGCAGAAGAGGTTGATGTCTTCACCGAGGCTGTCACCGACCTTGCTGCCAAGTTCGGCAAGAGCAATTAGAGGGCATGCGACGCGAAGACGAGGTACATCGGCTCGTTCTCGAGAGTCACCAGGATAGTCCTGATCAGGATCGTCATTCCGGATTCGAATCTCAATTGTGGAGAAGATCTGTCCATCTCGCAGACCGCGCTCGAATTCAGCCCTTGACCGTCCCAGGTCCAAGTGTGCAAGCCGCACGCCGGTTGAACCATTGCGATTCTTCCGCCAGACTCCGCCGAGACAGATCCTGCTCGCATTGAAATCACGATAGGACCACCATCAGACGACAGAGGTATTCTCCAGCCTGTGGTGAACTCCGACCATGATGTGGCGACCTTGTTGACGAAACAGGAGAGTCTGTCGAGGATTTCATAGAGTTCGTGATCTCGGTCGACGAAAGCATCTCTGTCGAATACTCCAGCAAGGACCGAAACCACCATTAGCGCGCAGATGGACATCGCCACCTTCGACACGACGAAATCCACTACGCAACCTCCAGCAAGATGCTGCAAGTCCTATTGTCGAGCATGCATGACAGCGTGAGCTTGAATCTCGGGGTGTCGATGACTAGGCCCTCCCCATCGAGCCCGGTCATCCAAATAGGAGGATCTGACGCTGAGCGCACCGTTGATCCGCCCCCAACGAACCTCAGGACGACCGATGACATGTTTGACCCTCCTCTGTGATCGCCTACGTACAGACTTTCAAATCGCATTCGAGTCCCCCCGTCAAGGTCAATGTCGAGAGTGCGCACGCTTCCCGGTCCTTCGATCCCCACAACCTGCGCTGTCCCAATGATCAGGTCGAGCTGCAACCCTGCTTTTCTCGCGAAGTCCCGGACTCGCAGGCCGTCCAATGCTTCAGAGGCGGGAATTATCGAGAGCGATGTGACCACCGCCACGATCATCAATTTGAGCGGGAGCGATTCCAGTCCTGAGCGGTCATGTCGCAGGCGCATCATCGATCAGCTCGGGATCACTGGTATCTCGAAGCTCGAATCGATCCCATAGTCGCCCTTAGCCACGGTCACCGTGACTGTCGAAAGCTTGGTACCGAAGCTCTCCACCGACAGGCCCATCAAGAGAACCTGTCCATGGGAGTCCGTCACTCCCCTTACAGGTCCACCATCCTTGGTCTTGATGTTCGCTCCGTCGAGTATGACCGTTGCACCCTCGAGCCTGTCCCCGGTTTGATCGGTGACCGTTACGGTCATCACGATTCCCGTCTTCGTGTACAGTCCGTCCATGTCCTCATCGTAGACTAGTATCTCGGCCGGACTCGCAAATACCTCACCTATCGAGTGAGGCGCCGAGATGGAATTCATCCAGCCCATGATTATTGTCAGGCCGAGCCCAGCGACAACCACCATGATAAGCAGCTGAAGCGGAAGCCCTTCGATCCCTCCCGAACAGTCGCATCTCAACCCCCTCTTTCCCCACTTGCTCCTCATAGCACAACCCTGCCTTGCCTTTCTTTCGAGGTGAGATGACTTCGAGGCATTTTGCCAAGCTCGGCTACATGTACGCTACGGCCTCTTGCCCGGGCACAGCCATCCCCGAATCCTCCTCAGCCAGTGTGTTATCATGCATGATTCCCACGAAAACATCTTCATATACGCTCAATGGCGGTTGATTCCACAGTGATTCGGGCTGATGCCTGACAGACCCTGGAGCGAGAAGAAGATGGAATCGTCGAAGTGTCCTAAATGCGGTGATGAGCCTTTCTACATCGAGCATGTTGAGAAGTGGTACTGCTACGGCTGCAACACCTACATCGAGGAAGGCGAGGACGAACACGTCTGCACCCCAGAGCCCGCGAAATCAGACACCGCGGTTGCCATTGCGCAGGAGCTGCGTGATCTCGACGAAGAGCCTGAGCTGATATGCAAGAACTGCGGCGCATCGCTCCAGAACCTCAAGGACGGCAAGCTTTACTGTTTCATGTGTGAGAGTTACCAGGATGATCTGAAGTCCGAACCGGAAAAGGTGAAGCCGATCAATGAGGCTCAAACGCTGATCGAGATGGCGATACCTTCGGTGGTCGTCGAGAAGGCGCCCGAGATCATCGAGCCAGCGATTCAGGCTGGACCTGAAGCCGCACCCCCCGTGGTGGGCACTCCGGCGGTTCCTGAGCCCGTGCCGATAGTTGAGGCGAAGCCGGAGCCGCATATGGAGATCAAGATGTGCTTCACTTGCGGTCAGCCCTTGAAGTACATCGAGAAATACCAAAGACACTACTGTTACGGCTGCAGGAAGTACGCAACCAAGGAGGTTGCTCCGAAGCCCGCCGTCAGCGTTGTGAAGGCGCCGTCGGACATCGCGAACTGTCCGGACTGCGGATCAGCGCTGAAGTACGTCGAGAAGTACCACGAGCTCTACTGCTACACATGCAAGAAGTATCCGCTGAAGGCGAGGAAGACGAATGAGGCGAAGGTCGTCGTGGCCGCAAAGCCTGATATTCCCACTTGCCCGAAGTGCGGGGAGCCATTGAAGCACATCGAGAAGTATCAGAGGCACTACTGCTACAGCTGCAAGGAATACGCACCCAAGGGATCGAGCGTGCGTGTGCCGGCGCCGAAGGAGAAGAAGGCTTGTCCGACCTGCCACGAGGATATGAAGTACATCGCCGAGTACAATGAATGGTACTGCCTCAAGTGCAAGAAGTATTCATTGAGACCGAGCAAGCCTGTGCTGTTGTTCTGAAGCTGGTTCTGGACGATACAAAGAGCCACCGGGGAGATTTGAACTCCCGACCTGCTGATTACAAATCAGCTGCTCTTCCAGCTGAGCTACGGTGGCATTGACGGATTTGCTGAGTAATGATGGCCCGGGCATATAGCTTTTGATGGCTCGGAGTGGCGCGCGCCTGGAGGCCATTTGTTGCCCTATCCAGCATGGCGAGAATGGGACTCGCGATAGGGGCGCAACCTTTAAATGATGGTTAAGTATCCACACAATTCGCACATCAGCGGTGAGATTCGATGACCGAAAAAGAGGGTGCGAAGAAGCACCACGAGAAGGAAGAGAAGGCCGATCCCGTCGAGACGAAGATCAAGGCGGGCGATATCGTTCTAGCAGAGTTCGACGCTTGGATCCAGGACTCGAACGAGCTCTTCGACACGACGAGCGAGGCGGTCGCCAAAGAGAACGATACCTACAACGAGAAGATGGTCTACGGCGCTCAGCCTCTGATAGTTGGTAAGGGCAGGCTCTTCCCGGGTCTGGACGAATCGATGCTCAAGGCGGAAATAGGGAAGGAATACGAGCTGATACTGACTCCGGACAAGGGAGCAGGCCCAAGGGACCCGAAGATGGTGGAGCTTCACCCCGTCAGGGAGTTCCTGAAGCAAGAGATCGAGCCTAGGGTGGGCCTCGAAGTCACCGTGAAGAACAAGCCCGCGATAATCACAGCCGTCACTGCTGGCCGCGTCAGGATCGATTTCAATAACAGGTTGGCCGGCCGTACGCTGAAGTACAAGTACAAGATCACTGAGAAGCCGACGAAGCCAGTCGACGTCGTGAAGCTTCTCCTCAAGATGTCGTACGGTACATCGGATGGATTCGACATAGAGCACCACGGCAAGACCTACAAGATCAAGCTGCCCGATGCGTGTAAGTACGACCAGCGGTGGCTGCTTACCAAGTTCAGGCTCGTGACAGACCTCAGGGAGATCGCGGGTGCTGAGACGGTATCCTTCATCGAAGAGTACGAGAAGCCGGAGAAGAAGGAAGAGGCCGTCAAGAAAGAAGAAAAGGTCTCAGAGGAGAAGAAGGAGGCTCCCAGGGAGAAGGCGCCCGAGGAGCTCACAGAAGAGGACAGGACGAAGGCCTGATCCGCTCGGCATCCGTTTTCCGAGAGGTCAGCCCAATTTATATATCATCTTGCGATTAGTGTTCACCAGCGCGGTCCAGAAAGGGCGTGTGGCCTAGTCAGGATATGGCACTTGCCTCCTAAGCAAGTGGTCAAGGGTTCGAATCCCTTCACGCCCGCTCCCATCTTACTGGCTAAAATCTAATCTGCGCTTTTGGGTTCTGCGACGGGGGCTTCCCAAACCCGCCGCATCTGGGAGAACGCAGACTCCGACCGTATCCGTGCATAGAACATCTCCGTGGTCACCGTGGAACTGTGCCTCAAGATCTTTGAGACGGCCTCGATCATCACTCCACGATCTTTCGCTATCTGAGCGAATGTTGCCCGCAGATCCTTCCACTTGAACGCCACAC
>JBGQAM010000009.1:0-35196 GCA_041494275.1 Thermoplasmata archaeon
CCGCATTTCCATCGGATTGTCCCCCTCCTTGTCAGTGATTGTTCTTCATCTTCGGGTCAATGTCTGCCCCAATTCGACGCCCTATCTACCGTCCCCTATATGCATACTACCATCAGTGGCCTACCATCCGTAGGACTCGCGTGTTGCTTTATGAGAGCAAAGATATCGGCCCGTTTCCGGGCCAAGGTTTACCGCGCCTAGTCGCCCAGCGGGCTATCGCCAGCTAACGACTCTTTCTTCTTGCCCCTCATCCTGAGGAGGACCAAGACGACAACCACCGCTGCGACAACACCTGCAGCAGCCGCGATCAGCATCAAGTTCGGACCGCCACCCCCTCCACTGTTCAACGGAACGAGGTCGAAGTAGAGCGGGTTGCCCATCCAGAAGTTGTCGACACTCCTGCCTGGATCCGCGGCCCAGTCACCCCATCCGCTGAATGTGTCGTTCCTCCAGGCATAGGATTGGAACACATATGCCAGGGTTATGTAGTGGGAATCGAGGTAGAAGATCCGCTCGCAGTTGTCCACATAGATCTTTCTCTGCGTCCGGTTGAGCTCCTCTACACTTTTCAGATAGTTCAGCTCGTACGACGCGTTGGTGTAGTGGCAGTCGTTCCATCCACCCCAGGCACTCTTCGTCAGAACGGACAGCTGGTAGTTTGGATCGATGTCCGCGCTCCAGTACCAAATCAGGGTGTCATAGTTGTAGGCATAGGCCTCATTGCTAAGCTGGGCCTCGTCGACTATCCTGTAGTCGACCTGAATGCCGATTTGACCCCAGACGTCCTGCAGGTACATCGCTATGTCCTTCTCTTCCGGGTATTCTCTCCTTACTATCATGTCGTAGACCAGTGCCTTGCCCTCGGGGACATAGTTGTTGATTACAGCTGAGCTATTTGCCAGGCATTCTCGAATTCCGTCGCCGTTCGTGTCAACATAGTTATTGGCTGTCAGCAGGTTCCTGGCGGCATCGAGATCGTACGGGATCATCTCTGTGGCGTTCGGTTCGTAATGCCAGTATGTATTGACCGGCGGAATGATGGTCGTGGCTGGCTGAGCGAGGCCTAGATAGTATTGCGAGACAATGTAGGACTTATTCGTGGCCATCGCCATCGCCGTTCTTATGTTGAGGTCCAGCCTCGACGGATTGGGGCCGGCCAGATTTTGGTTGATGGCCACCTCCGTCCAGTACTGTGTGATCTTCGGGCCGTCGAAAGTTGTTATGTTCTTCAGAGAATTAGTGTCAACGCCATGCTTGATATTCTTGTATGCTTGGGGCGGGAACGCCGCGACATCTAGCTGCTTGTTCTCAAGCGCATATTGCATCGCAGTCGTCTCGTCATAGAAGTACATCACGATCTTGTCGAACTGGATCTCCGGAGCACCGGGCTTCGTGTCCTTCCAGAAATAGTCCTTGTTCTTGACGAGCGTGATGTGGTCCCCCGCCACCCATTCTTGACGGATGTTCTTCGTACCTGTGAAAGGCCCGGTTCCAACTATCGGGTACTTCCCATCGGTGAAGACCCCGGTCCAGTTGAATCCTATCGTGAACGGATCCATATTGTCCAGCTTGTGCTTGGGAAGCATCGGAATCGAGATCAGATATGCGTACGCAGCGGGAATCGCATCGCCCGTCGTTCTGTCGTAGAAATGCACCCTAACCGTCTGCTCGTCGACCTTCACTGCATCCTTCATGTACCAGGAGTAGGGCTGGTATGCCCACATCGAGGCGTAGTTGTGGGCGTTCAGGTTGAAGTTCCAGACTACATCATCTGCGGTAAACGGTTCTCCGTCATGGAAGGTGGCCTTGTCTGTAAGGTTGTATTGCCACACCGATCCATAGGGTTCCCCGCTCGCTACCATCGCAGGATCCGAAGCCGGCACGGCCCATATGCCAGTCGCCAGGTCCGGAGTCGGGTCCATATGGTTGTCGATGACATTCATCGCATCGAAGACCAGACCGTAGAATATGTATGAAGCGTCGTTCAGACCTACATACGGATTCAGACTGTCGATCTTCTGCAAGAACCCCATCCTGAGGACGGTTTCTTTGGCTTGCACGTTTCCAACGACTCCCAACACTCCTGCGATTGGGATCGATAGGACAGTCACGCTGATTACCACTGCACACATTGAGAGAATCCTTAGAACTCTCTTCTGCAAGTTTGTTCCCCCACTTCCAGCTCCAGTTTGCATCCCTAACCGCCGAATCGCATTGAGTTCTTGCGCGGTTCTGGTGCGCCCGTCCCCGCACGCTGGCAGACTCTTTTTCAGCAGGAACTGGCAGGATGGAACACGGAATGAAGCCTATGGTATAAGAACATTGCTACTTTGCGAATTTCCTTGAGATTTTGTTCGAGCAACCATGCATTCTATGAAACGAAATTGAGAAAACTCACGATGATTTTCGTTCGCTTCCATTCTTCGACCGAGGAATTCTTCTCGAAAAGAAAGTCATTGATGAAGTAGCGTGAGAGTCCCGACATGATCAGACACCGAGGTTGAGCGAGATTCACGGCTGACCATGAGATGGAACCAGCCGCTGATCCTGAGATCTGTAGTCATTAATCACGTACGGGCAAAGTGCATGAATCGGGCGTCATTACGTGTCTGCGCATCTAACGTGGATTTGCGTCGCTTGCACATTGTCTGGACATCTCAATTACCAGGCTGAAAAAGACAGACCTTATATAGCTGGATGACTTTATCACGCCCGTTTATTTGTTGAGCCATACGTGTATCGGGGGATATAATGTCTGAAGGGACAGATACCAGTGCACCTGTTAGTGAGACTGCAATACCTGAACCAATCGCTGCTCCGAAGGGAGGCAACAAGAAGAAACTGTGGTTGATGATCGCCTCAATCGCGGTCGTGGCGATTCTCGTCGGCACTTCGGTTTATGTCATGTTTCTCGCGCCAATGACCGCGGGCATGTCTCCGGATGAAGTTGCCATCGATGCAGGTCAAATGAAGAGCCTTTCGATCACTGTCAAGAAGGGCATCTCCTCGTTGACTGACAACGAGGCTGTCAAGTACAGATGGCGTCTCAACCCGGACACGCTTGCATCATTCAATTTCAAGTCAAAGCCCCGTGTCAATCTTACAGCTGGCATTCTCGCTGGGACGGGCACTCTCACCTGCGAGATCACGTACAAAGGAGAGACGCTAACGCTGACCAAGACTGTCACCGTGAAACCCCCGTTCTTGGACCAGATTGTCGTTTCCCCGACTACAAAGACCCTCGAGAGAGGGATGTCCAAGGTGTTCGCAGCATCTGCTGTGGATAGCGTCGGGAACCCGGTAGAGAACCTGACTTACACGTGGTCGGTAGGCGGCGTGGCTGTGACAATCAACGCCACGACTGGAGCCTCTGTGAACCTTACCGCAGGGACGACTTATGGAAACGCCACTCTTAGCGCATCTGCGTCGTGGCAGAGCGTTACGAAGACCGGAGCCGCGAATGTCATTGTCGGTCCATTGCCTCCGAGGAAGATCGACTATTTGTGGTACGATATGTTCAAAGTGCCCTTCGGTGACTGGTGGGCCACGAGGTGGACTTTCTACAAGACGGAGAAAGTGTTGACCAACTCGTATCCGTACATGTTCCAATTCTACACTGCGCCCGAGGGTAACGTGAAGGTATACGCCAATACAAGGCTGAACATCACTGCGAGAAACCTGACTGCCATCAACATGAACGACAACGCCCAGTTCCTGCCTCTGCATGGATCTACGAGAGGTGGGACCGCCGTCATAGACTGGTATATGGAGTACCTGACCGGGCCTGAGATCGAGAAGTCCGGTATCGCTGTGGGAAACAACGACGGCTGGGTGATAGGTCTGAATGGTACTGTCACGCTGGACAAGGAGGCCGCTATGTCGGTCATAAAAGGGTTGTCAAGCAGTGCATACGACACCTTCAGTTCCTGGTGGTCAAATCATGGCACCGAGGTCAGCAATGATATCACCAGTTGGCTCGTCCATGAGGCTGGCGCTGAACGCACCAACATCAACCCTGCCTACGACGGTTATTTCCAGATGATGGCTGGGTCAATAACTGGAGCGAAGATCGGCGACAAGATCGTGCTCACGTACAACATAGTCTCGTGGGGCATGGAAGCCCTGATAATGAGATGGCTCCGCGAGGCATTCATGCCCACGGAGTGGTGGTTCTCAGATACCAACTTCCACGCGGTGATTGGCCCGGAGCTTACCAACTTGGACATTGACACCGTAGTGTCGTACGCATTGTACGCGTTCGAAACGGTGAACGAGCCACATGAGTCGTGTTGGGTCTTCGAAGGCATGCTTCAGGACGTCAACCCCTCCAGCCCGCCGGACGTGCCCTATTCTGCAATCGATCCATATCTGAACGGCCCCGACGGAATCCATCCGTGGACATACTTGAACAGAGCGCCTGGGAATGCGTACTACAACAAGTCTATGCAATACGACTACACCCCAGGCGTCTGGAACCTCTCTGACAACGAGACATTGACGCTGAACTGGCCGTCCGGTCAGACACCTTTCCTCGTGCATGTGCCTGCGCCAACTGGCAGCATATATGCATCGACTTTCCAGACGAATGACACTATGGTCGTGAAGTTCTCAGAGCCGATGACGTCTGATAGCATATCGCCGGGGACGGTAAGCGTTGACAACGTAGCTCGGAAGGTCGTGTTCACAGGTCCTATCGATATGTGGCACTGGGCGAAGGACCAGACGACATATGGAGATCTGAGTGAGAACTGGTCAAGGATCAGCCTATTGCCGCATGGCGTGCCATGGGTCGAGTTCCAGAAGGAGCACGGTTTCCCGACATGGCCAGCCACGTACACGATGTCGGAGATACCTGAGATGCCTGTCATAGACACACCGGTCAACATCACGGTCGACGTCAAAGACAACTACAACCGTGCCTATCCGAGCTTCAGTGGTACGATACACTTCGAGTCGAACCGGTCGGATGTGACACTACCGTCGGACTACACGTTCGTCAATACAACGGACGGCGGAAGGCACAGGTTCCCAGATACCCTAGTGGATGCCCTTACGTTCCACGGAACAGGTTACTACTGGGTCAACATCTCAACCATTGCCGGAAACGCGACTGGAAGTTACTCGGACATATGGGTTATACCGGCTCCGGAGCATCTCGATCACCTCGGTCTCGAAGTGCTAGGTGTTAAGGGCATCGTTGTGAAAGCAATGCCTACTGATGTGAGGGTGACGGCCTACAACCAGTATCCTGCACCACACGACTTGTTCAAAGGATATGGAGGCACAGTTGCATTCTCGACGGATGCGCCGGACGGAACTTATACACTGCCGGCGAACACTACGTTCTCGCTTTCCAGCGAAGGGGTTGCCAGGCTGTCTGGTTTGATGTACAACGAAATGGGCACTTACACGCTGACCGTCTATGACAACGATACTCCGTCGATAACCACGTCGGTGATAGTCAAGGTCTCCAAAGTGCCGAAGATGGACTACAGAATCTACGACATGTTCGAGCAACCGTGGGGCGAATGGTGGCCGTGGAGGTTCGGCACTTACGCAGAGGATCTCATCCTGTACTCGAAGCCTCATGCGAATGTTGAGGTCTATTTGCTGGATACCATGAACACTCGCGCCGTGATATATGCGCCTTACCGGTGGAACCTCACCTCCACGAACATGACGACATTGAGCGTGCACTCTCCCGAGTTCATGCCGATATTGGGCACACCTGGAGTTCCTGGCGCGTCGGTCGACATGCACGTATCATTCCAGTACCTGGACAACGCAGCCTGGACTTCGTACTGGGTGCCGACATGGTACTCGAACTGGAACTGGACAGCGAACCAGGCCTGGTTCGACACTTATCTGATGGACACGCAGCGCGGAGATGGCTACATCATTGGTACTGTGTACACCGCTGTGATGAACAGGCAGGCCGCGGAAGAGTGGCTAGGGATGCCGCAGACGGGCGTGACTGTCGCAGATTGGTGGACTGCAAATAGACAGACCTACACCAACCAGTGGGTTGGCTGGATATTGGGTGAAGGCAACGGTAGAGTCGACATCTGGCCTGCGTACGCCAGTGCCTACTTCGATGAAGGCACGTTGACTGACCTCGTTGAGGAGGCAAACGGGAACGTCACTCTGCGGATTGCCCATTTCAGCTGGGGCTATGAGTGCCTGATGGTACGTTGGCTGAATGAGACCGCATTGTCCAGACACGAGCCGTACATGGAGGACTTCAACATGAGCGTGCAGTATCGGACCGAAGACGCGAATGTGTCCTTCGACGCGGTAGCGCAGTACAACCTGCACGCGGTGATGGCGAATGGCACCGTCAATGATCCAGCATGGGTGTGGTCGCCGCAAAGGATCGACTACAACTATCAGGCGGGTGCGGCTTCCGGCTATACAAGCGAGTTCAATCCTTGGGGGGATCCAACCAATCCGAAGTACTACACTAGCTGGAATAGTGGTGACAGCCAGCTAGGCAGTGATCTGGGCTTTCAGGAAGCACCCACATGGTTCAACCTGACGAGCTTCCAGACGCTCACGATCCAGCTGCCTCTGGGTGACGGCGTCGTGGGCTTCATGGGGGAGCCGCTACCATGTACGTTCAGGTCTGGCGCAATATACCAGCTAAAGCAATTCAACAACCCGCAGTACTACGAGAACATAACTGTGCGCGGACCGATGTGGCTCGGATACAACATGACTGGCTTGGGACCTGATGCTCCGAACCTTTGGAACTACTACGACAACACCTCAAAGACGTTGAGCCTCGTGGGACCGATGAACTTCGACAACTACAGGTTCCCAGATGGGTATCTGTACCACAGTGCTCCGTGGATTGAGTTCAATGTGGCAAACTTGACCCCGGGTGCCATATCGTCCCTGCCTGCCTTACCAGAACCCTATGCCGGTGAGTCTGCAGCGACATCTGGTGCAGTTCTGTCTGAGCTGGCTTTGCTGGGCGCAGTGATCCTGGCGACGTCGCTTGCGATCGTCGCATTGGGCGCGGGTGCGAGGCGGAAGGACTAGGCGAAGGTTCGTCAGGGGAAACCCTTCAAACCTCTTTCAGTTATTCCATTTCCTCATCGGACGCAGCGGAAGTGCTATTGTCCCTCTTTGGCGGCTGGGAGCATGACGCAGAACCTCGCTCCGAGCTCGCTTCTTCCTCGAACTCTGTCCTCGACCCAGATGCGGCCACCGAACTTGTCGGTGAGAGCCCTGCATATCGAAAGCCCCAGCCCGGTCCCGGCGATCTTTGGGTCTGGCTTCAGCCTCACGTATTTCTGGAAAAGCTGGTACTTCTTGTCGTCGGGGACGCCATTGCCTCTGTCATCAATTGAAACCCGCCAGAAATCTCTGCCGTCTTCACGGACCTTCTCGCACACAAGGTCGATCTCGACTTCCTGATGCGGATCGTACTTCGCTGAGTTCGACAGAAGATTCACGAACAGCTCCTCCACCAGCTTGTTCGCCTTGACGTAGGCCGAGTCGGGCAAGGTCAGTTTCACGCTTATGCCCCGACCTGGAAACGAATTCTCGAGCCCTGACACCGTCTTGCGCAGTACGTCTGCGAGATCAATCTGGACGAAATCCTTTGAGTCCATAACGCCGATCTTGGTGAGTTTCTTCACATTGTCGATTAGTTCGGCCGTCTGTCTGATGAGGTGAAGTGACTTCTCGAGGTGCACCTTGTGCTCGGAGGGAACATCCTTGCTGCTCGCAATCATCTGGATGTAGTTCAGGGTTGCGAAGTTGAAGTTGTTGATATCGTGGAACATCAGGTCGTTCAACAACTCGATCTCCTTCTTTGCTTCCTGGAGCTTCAGCATTGTCTGGGCATTTGACAAAGCAACGGAGGCTTGCTGCGCGAACAGTTTTCCAGCTTCGAGGTCACTCACGGTGAATACTTTTCCTCGGGGTCGGTAGAGCTCGAGCACTCCGACTACTCCTTCGGGGCCGCTCAAAGGTATGGCTAGCATCGAGTTGTGCTCGTCTGGGACTCCTGGGATCCTATAGGCTCGCGGGTCTGCGTCGACATCGTCCAAGAATTCCGCCTTCCCCGACCTCGCAATGTTCCCTACGACACCTTCGTCGATCGACCCAGCAGATGCCATCACCTCGTCGGTATAGCCTCCAACCGCATACACTGGAAATATGGTTCTCTTTGGCCAGTCGACCATGTAGAAAGATAGCTCTGTGTAGTAGACAACCTCGCGAAGGCTGTTGGCGATCGCTGCATAGATCTGCTCGGTTGTGATGGCCTTCTGGAGCTCGACCCCTGTGCTCACGAGAGCATCCTGAAGCTTGATCTTCATCTCGAGCGAGTTCAGGAGCACCATGTTGTCAATAAGGCCCGCCACTTGATCCGCGACCGTCTGTAGAATCTCTGAAGAGTCAAAGTTGTACTCGTTCTGCTTCGAGTGGTATATGTTGAGTGATCCGACTGTCTTTCCCCTGCTGGCCAGGGGCACGCAGAGCATCGACGAATAGCTGCTTGTGTCCATCACAGACATCTCCGCGAACTGCCTCTTGCTAGCGTCCTTTCCCACTATCAGAGGTCCACGAATGAACTTGAGCTTCTCAACGATGCTTCCCTCGAATGTCACGAATCCGACGGACTTAGCAGATGTCCCATACGCAGAACCAGAGGCGATCACCTCGACGTGCCTCCCGTTTTCCTCGGTTATGCCGAGCGTGAGAAGTTCGAAATTCATCAGCTTGCGTAGCTCAGATGAGATGTTGGCCAACGCTTTCTTGCGCACATCCGTCTCCGCAGACTTCGCTATCTTGTTGATAACCTCTATGCGGTACGCCTTGTCCCTGAGTTCATTCTCAAACCCCTTCCTCGTGGTTATGTCTCTCAGGACAACGGCGATGCCTATGAGGACTCCTTGCTGGTCTCGAAGGTTGGACGCCGAGATCGAAGCGCATATCATCCCACCATCCGCCCTTCTGAACTTTATCTCGTAGTCCTCAACGAGGCTGCCCTGCTCCAGAAGCGAGATCATCGCCCTCCACTCGAGGTTTCTCTCGACAAGGTCTTTGGCGACGTTCTTGTCCTTGAGATCGTCCGGTGCATACCCCAGAATGCTTGAGAAAGCCGGATTCGAGTAGAGGATGCCTCCGTCCTTGGTGCAGACGAAAACGCCGTCCGATAGTCCCGCGAGAAGTGACTCCTTGTCAGTATCTGAAATCATGGAAATCTGGACTCCTCGGAAGGAAACCATCGGGTCGTCCAGCTGTCGAGCTGTCCGATGCTTGCGACCTCTTAGCATTTCTCTATCTTAAAAGCTTTCGCAGACGAAAACCACGATCGATAGTCCGCGATTCGAACCCAAGAGCAGCCCACCGAAAACAGAGTCAGTACCTCGCGGAGCAATGTCCGCGTCAACCAGGCGGAAGAAGGTTAATGTAGGGGCCAGCAAATTCCCCGACAGTCCCGTGCCACAGCAATGTGGATCCGCGGCCTAGCAAGGTGGGGCAATGAGCGATGACAAGATTCTGAAAGATATGCAGAACGCGATCCTGGGGTATGATTCGACAGCAGCAGCACGTGCGGCAAAGGCTGCAATCGCGGCCAAGATGGATCCGCTTGTGGCTATCGAGAAAGGGTTCGTGCCATCCATTGAGAAGATAGGTGAGAAGTTCGAGAAGATGGAGGTGTATTTGCCCGAGCTCATGCTCGCAGCCGATGCGATGAGGGCCGGTCTGGCTCTTCTTCTTCCCCTGATCCCCAAGGGATCGAAGGGGGCGAAGGCCACGATCATAATGGGGACTGTCCAGGGAGACGTCCATGAGATCGGGAAGAACATCGTTTCAAGCATGCTGATGGCCGGCGGATTCAACGTCGTGGACCTCGGCGTTGATGTGAAGACGATTGCCTTTGTCGAAGAGGCCAAGAAGGCTGATGCGAAGATAATCGGGGCATCTGCGTTGATGTCGAGCACCATCGGTTCGCAGAAGGACATAGTCGACTACCTTGTGTCGTCGGGAGACAGGAAGAAGCTTGCAGTCCTGGTAGGCGGTGGCCCGACCACGAAGGAATGGGCCAAGGAGATTGGTGCTGACGGCTGCGGGATGACTGCTGTCGAGGCAGTGAAGCTCGCGACCAAGTTCGCGAAAGGAAGGTGAGCACATGGTTCAATTGCTTGACGTGATGGAGAAGGCGCTCAATGGCAAGCCGATGAGCGAGACCGATTACCAATTGAAGCTTTTCGCTCCAAAGGTCACGGAGAAGGTCAGGGAACACAGAATCAAGTTCGACCCGAGCAACCCGATCCAGAACGACAATTCGATGGCTGACGAGGTCTTCGAAGCCGGACTTGAGCTCCTGCTCGATGTCGGAGCCTATTGCACATCGAGTGGCAGGGTAATTTCCTATACTGAGGCCGAGATCAAAGATCAGCTTCGGAATGCACCTTCGAAACTCCATTTTGGAGAAGGACGAGATAGGAAGGCTCTGGTAAACAGGAAGGTGGAGGACAAGACGCCTCCATGGTGCCTGCTTGGAGCTGGGGGAGGACCTTGTTCCAGCGACAGATCATTCTTGACACTTGTCGAAGGCTATGCGGAGATACCGGAGACTGACGGCATCACGACTCCGGCAATAACTCGAGTTGGAGGAATGCGTGTGAGGCCTGCGTCCCCGCTCGAGGTGCTGGCAGCCCAGAGAAACGCGGTTCTGGCGCGCGAGGCGTGCAATAGAGTAGGCCGCCAGGGGATTCCTATCATGAACTCCCTTGCGACCGCTGAGTCGGATATCGCGCTCGCAGCCGCAACGCATCCCAAGTTCGGCATGAGGCCTTCAGATGGCTACATGATATGCTGCATGGACCCAATGAAGGTCGACTTCGCTCGGCTGAACAAGGTGGCCGTGGCACTGTCGCTCGGCGGACCGATAGGAATGTGCTTCGGACCTCTACTGGGCGGATACGCTGGCGGTCCTGAGGGCACTGCCGTTTCGAACGTTGCACACCACATGATGGGCATAACGACGTATCAGTCCTCCTGGCTGCTGCCGTTCTCCATACATCTGAGATACGTCGCAAGCAGCCCGAGAGATATGCTCTGGGTCATCAGCACGATGGGCCAGGCGATCAGCAGGAACACGCACTTGCTCAGCATCAATCTGAACTACACCACGGCCGGTCCCTGCACCCCTATGGTGCTCTATGAGACTTCCGCGGCCGTCACCGCTGCAGTTGTCTCAGGTTTGTCCATAGAGTCTCTTGGCGTGGCGACCAACAAGCACGAGGATCGGACTACACCGGTCGAACCGAGGATATCCGCCGAGGTCGGCCATGCGGTCGCTGGCATGAAGAGATCGGATGCGAACGAGCTCGTAAAGAGACTGTTGGCCAAGTACGAATCGAAGCTCGCGGAGCCTCCGCTCGGCAAGAGCCTCTATGAGTGCTGGGACGCTGATGCACGCAGGCCCAGCAAGGAGTACACCACCGTCATCAGGAGGTACAAGGCTGGGATGGCTGACCTCGGTGTGGAGCTTCGCCCAGAGCGGTAATGGATTCGGCCTCGCAAACCCCTTCACCTGTTCATTATCCCAGGCAAACGTTTACATCTCGAAGCCCTATCATGGATTCGTCAAATGACTCAGAAGATGCACAAGCTGTTCCTGACGACGTGCGATCTTGGAGAGCCAAGATCAGTTGGCGCAGGCGAATGCGAGCGTTGCCCCCACGGAAGTGTTGTCGACAGGAAGTCAAGAGTGATATGTGCTGGGGCCACCAAGTTCTTCTTGGCTCCATGCTACTACGACATGCGGTCCGCGGCTGCGGTGTACGATTGCGAGAAGTGCAAGTGGGGCGAGATTGGCGAGGACAGGACGCGTGTCTTCTGCTCGAGGCTCTGATCCCCATCAAAGCACTGACGGGAAAATAGCCATTCCTTCAATCCAGCGAAGCCAGGACAACAGTATTATATAAATCAACATATCATATCTGTCAACACGGATGGGATGCAGAGTGTCATCTGCTGGTAGCTCAGCTGTCGGCTTCGGATTTGAGCCGAAGTCAGGCAACATTTACTTGGTCGAGGAGCGTAAGCCCAGGGCGACCTTCGAGTTGTTGGATCAATCACTCTCATCCGGATATTCGGGCTTGGTAGTCACTCGCGACTATCCGAAGAGACTCCTTGATGAGAAGGAACTCGGAACCTGCAGGGTCTTGTGGCTGACCAATATGGTCGGCGAGGGGCGCATAAACCCAACTGCGATCGGCATACTGATGGGCCAGATACGGACGTTCATAGAGAGCCAGCCGAAGACGGTCGTTGTTCTCGACGGTCTGGAGTACTTGATAACGCTCAACACCTACGACCGCATGCTACAGTTCCTCCACCAGCTCAAAGACATCGTTGTCACAAACGACTGCGTCCTCTTGGTTCCAGTGGATCCTAGAACCCTTGGTCAGAGAGAGTTGGCTCTCCTCGAGAGGAACACGGAGACGATCGTGCCGAGGGGCGAGAGCGAACAATCAGATGAGATGGTATTGGGTTCTGGTGAGGAAGGGGTCCTGAGGCTTCTAGACGTAAAGCACAGATGACCACTTTATTCATCCATTGCTAGCCGATTTATTGCGGTAGCTCAACTTATTTTGTTCAAGATGATGACAGAATCCGCTCGAGCCATGTCGCCATATCTCCGACATCATGGAACAGCTCCACGCACCCTGCTTTCCTCAGATCCTCCTCTGGAACGTCCCCGGTCTCGACAGCCACGAACGGCACTCCTGCGTTTGCGGCGCACTGAGCGTCAATCAGATGGTCTCCCACGAAGAGCGTCTCCTCCTTCTTAACCCCAAGTCTGTGTACCAGCTTCAGATACGACTCTGGATCAGGCTTGGGCTTCGTATTTGCATTTCTGCACTCGATCCCGTCGACCAGTTCGAGCATCCCGGTCCTCGCAAGCGCTGATTTCGTGTACTCCTCACATCCTCTTGTGAGTATCCCGACCTTGATCCCGTTCTTGCGCAGCAGTCTGAGGAGGTCGATCGCCCCTCTCAAGGGCTTGGTTTCCGATACTCCTTCCAACTCAACTTCGTCCATGATGGCGTTGAGCTCTGCCAAACGGTTGCGAATAGTGACTTCGGGAATCATTGCGCGGCGCATCCTTTCCTCGTACCTTGCGATTATCGCCACAACCGTCTCATGCACGTCATAAAGGTCTCTTGGCTCACCCTCGGAAGTAATCCGCTCTATCACAAGAATCTTGAACTTCGCATAGTTGACAGTGGATTCTACGAGGGTATCGTCGAGGTCGAATATGATGGCACGGACCGACCTCATCTTCTTCGCAGGAGTGGCGACCATTTAATACCTCGGATGACTCAGCCACTATCTTCTGACGTTGATTAAACCTTTACACTGAAAATCTGCCAGCTTCTTGTTATCATGACTGATTGCCTACTAGGCGTAGCCAGCTAGGTCGCGGTCGGTGGTCAATTTCGGGGAATTGACGGCCGGATTCTGCCCTGCTACCCCCATATCAAGCCAAATTGGTGACTTCACACTTGAAATATCCTCATGCAAGACAGCAAAAGCCCATAGGGGAGGAAAGGCGATTACCCCCGGATTACTATGGAAGAAAGTGGCTCTGAGATCAGAGGAACAGCCGGGCGTAGGTCGAAGGTTCTCTTGGCAAGTCTCATCTCGCTTGTTCTTGGGCTAGTTGCCTATGTCACGGGCTTCTTGATTTATTCGTACGGCTGGAACCGTGCCTACATTGTCCATTATAATCCATTCGCCACGAACCCCTACAAATATATGGAATGGGGGCAGTGGGCCGAGGGAGCAGGCATCATACTCGTCATTCTTGGCCTAGTGTTCTATGTGGCATGGAAAAGGAAAGGGGTTTGAGCCTCGTCTCGGAAAAGCCCATAGGGGAGGAAAAGGAAAGGGGTTTGGGCCGAACCGTCAATCCGTCCTGATTGACCACCTTTGCGCCACTGGCTGGCTCATCGATTCTTGTTATCATGACTGATTTCAAGGTCAACACCTATATGAACGGTCCAAGGTCATCTTCCGTTCGAGAGGTTGGAAGGGGAAAACGAGGTTTTCCTATCGACCCGTATTCGGCCACTCTCCTCCCCCCTATGCTGATCGGGTCCGCTTTCTCTTTCAATCTCCCTTCTATTCCCTTCTCTCCCTGGATCTGGCCGTCATGTTGATCGTCCAATGCTGGCTTCGAGAAATCGCGCTTCTGTCAACCGGCGTGGCTACTTCAAATCCTTCTCGCCTTTCTTGACGATTTCCCTCAGCTGCCTCTCCAGGTCTTTCTCCAATGGGACGGCCATCGCGTCCTTCAAGAGAGCCTTTGCCTTCTGGTTGGCGCGTCTCACCGGGTCGATCGATCCTCTCTTCACCCAGTCTTCGTGGGTCTCGTATTCGAAAACCATCGGCTCCCAAGCCTCCCGGAGATGCGTCAGCGTGTGTCTCTTTGCGAGGTAGTTGCCGCCTATACCCACTTCCCTGATCAGATTACTCGCGATTGCTTCATCGGTGGCGTCAATGCCCTTGGAAATCCGTAGTATCTCGGTGACGATATCGTAGTCGAGGATGAGCTGCTCGAAGGACAGCACTGTGGACCCTTCCAGAAGACCGAACCCGTTGAGCATGTCCGCTCCGGCGTTGACGGCGAGTAGGGTCGTCAGGCAATGCTCGGTGGCTGCCTGGCTTCCCGGGACAAGCGCGTTGGTTCCGAAAGCCCCAGCTTGCGCGGGCAAGTTGTAGTGCTTGGCCATGTCCACGACGGATGCGCATAGGAGCGCAGCCTCCGGAGAACCCGAGACATATGCTCCAGTGCGCGGTTCCATCATCGAAAGGGACGAACCGTAGATCGCTTTCGCGCCCTTCCTCGCGCATTGCGTGAGGGTCAGCATCGCCATTACCTCAGCGTTGCTCACGACGAGAGTGCCAGCAAGCGTGACGGGCCCGGAGACACCTGCCTCCACCATGCTCATCATCATGACCGGCACCCCAGATCTGGCGAACTCTATTGTTGCTTCGCATCCTCCTCCGTCCAGATTCAACGGGGGCACTGCGCAGATTATCGCCGAAAGGCTGGGTTTCCTCAGAAGCTTGTCCTTTCCTCCTGCAACCGCTGCCGCCATTTCTATCTGGAGCCTCGCCTCAGCCCCGGTGGTTGTGGATTCCGACATCACGAATTTGTCGGTGTTGGAATATGCAGCCTGTATCTGGTGCAGAACGTGCGCGTGGAGCGGGACATCCTGAGGTGCGACAGAAGGCGTGAAGTAGCCGACTCCAGGTAGGACATTGGCCAGACGAGCGCAATCCACGATGTCCTGCTTTCTTGAAGGTCTTCTCTCCCCTGAATCGATGTCGATTGTCTGCACCCCACAACCGTCGAATGTGAAGTAGACGTGGGAATTGTCAAGCTCGATGTCGAATTCGGAGTTTCTCGCACCCAGGCGGAACTCCTTCGGAGCACTAGCTATCGATCGTTCGACTAGGTCTTGCGGTATCTTGGCCGTCATCTTCTCATTGTCGATATCTGCGCCGTGCTGCTTCAGCAGGTCGAGGGCCGCAGGACTGTAAATCCTTATGCCGACCGTCTCAAGAACACTCAACGACTCCTCGTGGATGCGTTTGAAATCGTCTCTGCTGATAATCCGTGTGAAGTTCTTTCTCTTGCTTAGTTTCTTGAAGTCGGCCAATGCCATTCGTCCCCGCCTCCCTCGGGGTATCTGCTCGCATTTAAAGAAGTTTTTGAAACATTTTCGTGAAAATGCGACAGTAGAGAACTCACTGACCAGATTATGTGGAATCGAAGTACCTATATACTGTCATCCCAATGCGTTTTCCCCGCAGCTTGGAGCCATAGGGATCAATTCTCGCTGCGCAGTCAGGGAGGAGAACAGCCTTTGAGTCCTGAGAAGATCAAGTCCACAGGTTCATCCCCCGAGCTCGCCAAGCTTCGGGCGGAAATTGTCAAGATATCGAAAGAGGTCAGAGGACAGATGGGCCTCTACATCAAGCATGTTGAGTCCGGCAAGGAATTGGCCATCGACGCGGACAAGATATTCCCACTCGGAAGTGTGTTCAAGATCCCGGTCATGATGGAGGTGTTCCGTCAAGCGAATGAAGGTCTCATCTCCATGGACGAGAAGCTCAAGCTGGAGAACAGGAGCTTTTGCATCGGCTCAGGGATTCTCCAATTCCTATCTCCAGGAACCGAGTTCACGATTCGTGACCTCGTCACATTGATGATAATCGCCACGGACAACACTGCCTCCGAGATGCTTTGGAAGAGGATAGGCATCCAGAGGGTCAACATGCTGATGAAGGAACTCGGCCTTGCCAGGACTTCGATTTACCTGCCGTGGCGAGAAGGATTCCTCCTTTCGATGGGCAAGGGCCAGTTCAGGGACTCCTCCGTACAGGAAGCAGCTCGAACCTGGAAGGGCCTTTCCGATCACGATCGCATGAAGGTGCTGAACGAGATAGACCTGGAATTCGCCAACCTTTCAATCGAAGATTTCAGGAAAGAGTACGAGAACCTGTACGGACTCAAAGAGGAGAAGAAGTTCAGGACTCAGCGAGAATACGACCAGGTCTTCGACAACATCGGAACTCCTCGTGAGTTCGGTCTCCTCCTTGAGAAGGTCCTGAAGGGCGAGGTAGTTTCGAAGGAAGCGAGCAGGGAGATGCTCACATTGATGACCAGGTCCATGAGCGGGTCCTCATTGCCGCAGCTGCTGTCGGATGACGTCCTTGTCGCGGCCAGATCGGGCATCACCGCAGGCTCTGTGAATAATGCGGGTGTGATATACCTCAATTCAAATTCGCACATAGTCTTGAGCATATTCTGCAAACGCCTGGAGGAGAAGAATCCCGAGAGGGCGCAACAGGCGGAGGCGAGGATCGCCCGGCTGCTCTATGACTACTTCAGCAAGGCCAAGTAGCTGAGTCGTTCACCCTTGATTCGGAACGGCTTTCTCCTCTCTGAGTCTGCCTTCTTCCTCGCTCGATGTGCGCATGTCGATGGCGACGGTCAATCGGGAGTCGGTGGGCGTTGCGACATCTTTCGGTCTGCGAATCGACTACGACTATCAGAACATGCTCGGTTCAGCGTTTCCAGATGGTTTCCTTGTCTCTGAGCTCAGCTGCCAGACCCCCCTTTCTGCCCATGTCTTTCTGAGGAATGCACAGAGGGACTATCAAGACATTCGTCTCCAATCTGAGCTGATCTGCAAGTGTGGTGGATGCCTTCTTGGCGATATCCTCTGAGACAACCCCATCGTCGAAAACTACGGCGATGTCCACATCCTCACCAGGGGCGTGCTCTCCTCTCCCAATGCTCCCGAACAGCCTGCATTCCCGGAGCCACTCGTTCTCGCCGAGCCTGATGGCGTAGAGCCTTGCAGCGCTCCTCTGGGGGTCGGCCTCAGGGATCAGACGAAGCACCCTGAGTCTATCCTTGTCCTCCGCCAGCGCAACACAAATCGCGTTGCCCATCTTCCGCGTGTGCACAAACCCCGCCTTCTTGAGCTCCTTTACCGCTCTCCATGCGGTCATGGTTGGGACGTGGGATGTTCTTGCGAGTTCGTTGACGGTGAAATCTTTGTCGGGATAGGCCTTGAGCGTACGGATCAGCTCCACTCTTCCCTTTCGAGCCAGTATCTCGAGAAACTCATGCGAAAGCAACCTAATCATACCTCAGGTGGTATAGTCATACCATTCATGGTATAAAACAATGACGCATAAGTGGTGCCAGTGGTGCCATTTCCGAAAACATAAGTTGCAGGAAACAGGCACTCGCGAGGCAAATCTATATTCGAAGCCTATGGGATTTGGACTGGGGTCCGGAGGCTGTATGGACAATAGTGAGATAGCCGCAGTGTTCGACGAGATCGCGGACCTGCTGGACCTTCAGGGAGTGGCATTCAAGCCAATCGCCTATCGACGGGCGGCCAGGAACATAGAGTCCATGGACATGGACATCAACGAGGTTGCGGCCGACGGAAAACTTGAGAGCATTCCGGGTGTGGGTAAGGCGATGGCGAAGAAGATCGAAGAGATGATTGGGACTGGCAAGCTGGCCTACCTCGACGGCCTCCGCTCTGAAGTGCCGTCTGGGCTTGTGGAGCTTCTGAAGATCCCTGATATTGGTCCCAAGACAGCCGTGGTCCTCCACAACGAGCTGGGCATCACTTCGGTGGCGATGCTCAAGGAGGCGTTGCTCAGCCATCGGCTCCGCGGAGTCAAAGGATTTGGCGAGAAGACCGAAGAGCGTATGCTTCAGGGCATCCGAACGGTGGAATCGAAGGGTGGTCGGACTCTGATGGGTATCGCCCTGCCGGTCGCGGAGGCATTCGTGGATTACATGAAGGGATCTCTGCCTCTCGACAAGATCAGCGTGGCTGGCAGCCTGAGGCGGGGGAGAGAGACCGTTGGGGATATCGATATCCTGGTTGGAGACGACAAACCAGCTGCTATCATGGACGCTTTTGTTTCCTATCCGGAGGTAGTTGATCGGTTGATGAAAGGCCCCACGAAATCGAGTGTGAGACTGAGGAATGGACTCCAGGTCGACATTCGCGCTGTAGAGGCGAAGAGCTGGGGTGCTGCTTTGTGCTACTTCACAGGGTCTAAGGAGCACAATGTATCCATGAGGAGGATCGGTGTCGAAAAGGGTCTGAAACTCAACGAGTACGGTCTGTTCGAGCGTGAATCTGGCAGCATGGTTGCTGGAGCGACCGAGGAGGAAGTCTATGAGGCGTTGGGCCTGAAGTATGTGGAACCCGAGATTCGTGAGAACTCAGGCGAACTGGAGGCTGCGAGGCAAGGCACCTTGCCTGCACTCGTCAACAGGGCGGAGATACGAGGAGATTTCCATGTGCACACGAGCTGGAGCGATGGCGCCAACAAAATCGAGGATGTGATTGCCACGGCCGTGGCCAAGGGGTACGAGTACGTCGCAATCACGGACCATTCGCAGAGTCTCAGAATCGCAAACGGTCTGTCTCCAGAAAGGTTGAAGAAGCAGGTAGAGGCCGTTCGGAAGGCGGACAAGCTGGGTGAAGGAAGGCTCAGAGTTCTCGCAGGAAGCGAGGTCGACATTAGAGCTGATGGCTCATTGGATTTCCCTTCTCCGTTGCTCAAGGACCTGGATATCGTCATTGGCTCGGTCCACTCTAGATTCAAGATGGAGAAGAACGAGATGACCAAGCGAGTTGTCGACGCAGTCTCGTCAGGCCAGATCGACATCCTCGGGCATCCGACCGGACGCTTGATCGGCAAGAGGGCTCCCTATGCGCTTGACCTCGAGAAGGTATTCTCTGCAGCCAGGGATTCGGGCGTCTGCATGGAGCTGAATTCGTTCCCTGATAGGCTCGAC
The DNA here is from genome assembly GCA_041494275.1 of Thermoplasmata archaeon. Lineage (GTDB taxonomy): Archaea > Thermoplasmatota > Thermoplasmata > UBA10834 > UBA10834 > COMBO-56-21. The sequence goes on from JBGQAM010000009.1 coordinate 19,382, forward strand.
CTAGCAGACGCGAATTGCAGACATGCGATGAACTCCGGCGTCAAAGTGGCTATAGCTACGGATGCCCATAGCGTTGATCAGATGGACTACGTCAAATATGGGATCACGACGGCCAGGCGCGGCTGGCTCGAGGCGAAGGATGTTCTCAACACCGTTCGTGGAAAGGACATAATGAAGCATCTCCACGGGGGCAGACCATGATCGACGAGCGAGAGCGCGCCAAGAGGAGGATGAGGGAGCTCGTCGACAGGATATCGTACCACGATGCCAAGTACTATGTCGAGGACAATCCAGAGATTTCAGATTACGAGTACGACATGCTGGTCAGGGAGCTAGCCGAACTCGAGGGGAGGTTCCCCGACATCGTCCAGTCGGATTCTCCAACGCAGAGGGTCTCGGGGAAACCGCTTGAGGAATTCCCGAAAGTCGAGCACAGGGTTGCCATGCTCAGCCTTGGCAACTGCTATTCGTCCGATGAGTTGAGGGACTTCGATTCCAGAGTCCGGAACTGGCTGAGCGGCGAGCCTGTTGAATACGTCGTTGAACTGAAGATAGATGGCCTTGGCATAGCCCTGCTTTTCGAGAATGGCACACTGACGCGAGGGGCCACTAGGGGCGACGGGATGATCGGCGAAGATGTCACATCGAACGTCAAGACCATTAGGAGCATTCCTCTCAAGCTGAACCCGGAAGGAGGCCTGAGTAGCGTCGAGGTTCGTGGTGAGGTCTACATGCCCAAAGCTGGCCTCAAGAAGCTGAACAAGGACAGGGAGGCAAAGGGAGAATCGCTTTTCGCAAATCCAAGGAACGCGGCTGCGGGTTCTATCCGACAACTGGACCCCAAGATCGCTGCGACCCGTCCGCTGGATGCATGTTTCTACACTCTGAGTTACAGCGGGGATAGGCTGCCTTCGACCCACGAGGGATGTTTGGAGGTCATGCGGAAATCGGGGCTGAGGACTAGCCCCCACACGAAGAAGTTCGATTCGGTCGACAAGGTGCTGGAGTACATCGAATCCTGGGAGTCGAAGAGAGATGGCATAGAGTACGAGATTGATGGGATCGTCGTCAAAGTCAACTCCCTGGCTCAGCAGTCAAAGCTCGGCTACACGGCCAAGGAACCGAGATGGGCAATCGCCTACAAGTACCCCGCAAAACAGATGACGACCAGGTTGCTCGACATCCAGGTTCAGGTGGGACGGACAGGCACATTGACGCCGGTCGCCGTGATGGAGCCCGTCCAAGTGGGGGGCGTCACGGTAACGCACGCGACATTGCACAACGAAGATGAGGTCAAGCGCAAGGATCTGCGGATCGGGGACTTTGTGCTCGTCGAGAGGGCAGGTGAGGTGATCCCGCAGGTCGTGAAGCCCATGATTGATCGCAGGACCGGCAAGGAGAAGGAGTTCAAGATGCCCCAAACATGCCCAGTCTGCGGTTCTAAAGCCGTGCGCGATGAGGGCGAGGTCGCTAGGAGATGCGTCAATGCATCTTGCCCCGCCCAGGTGAAGGAAAGACTTGCGCACTTCTGCTCCCGATCCGCCATGGATATCGAAGGTGTTGGGCCGTCGTTGATCGACCAACTCGTTGACAAAGGATTGGTCAGGGACGCCGCTGATCTGTACGGGCTGAAGAAGGAACAGTTATTGACGCTGGAAGGAATCGCGGAGAAATCGTCGCGCAACATCATCGAGGCGATCCAAGCTAGCCTCGACAGGGATTTCGAGAGGGTCCTCTTCTCTCTTGGGATCAGACACGTGGGAAGGACTACCGCAGATGTCCTAGCACGCGCCTTTGGAAGCATGGACAGGATTCGGACGGCGAGTGTTGAAGAATTGTCCAAGATCGAGGGCGTCGGACAGGTCGTAGGGAGTGCAATCAGGGACTTCATGGACAATTCGAACAACCGCGAGTTACTTGAGAGGCTGCGGAAGATTGGTCTGAATATGGAAGGCGCAAGGACCACGAAGGGGCCCTTATCCGGGAAGGTGTTCCTCTTTACTGGGGAGCTCTCGTCGATGGCGAGATCCCAGGCAGAGGCCGCCGTGGAGGCCTTGGGTGGCAAAGCCGGTCAGTCGGTGAACAAGGCGACTGATTACGTGGTTGTCGGCGAGGACCCTGGCTCCAAACTAGCCAAAGCCAAGAAGATGAAGAAGACCATCCTCGACGAGAAAGCGTTCCTTGAGCTGATCAGGAAAAGCTGATTGGCTGATTCGACCCACATGTCCTTCGCGCTGGTCTGGTTTTCAGCGGATGATATTGGAGAGGGACGATTCATATACCTTCCAGGACAAAGACGTAGATGCATACTGAGACTGGCGGAGTGCGAACCAGGTTGCCAAGTACACAAGCTCCAGGAAAGAGCACCGTAGAAGCGGATGGTTCCGGCGGACAGCCCGATAGGTATCACAAGAAGCTCCAGAGGATACTCCGCGCGTCGGATGCGAGAACACCTAATTTGTCGGGGGGAGTCGGCTCGGTGGAAAGGCGCATGAGCGAGCAGATGAAAGAGGCAACGCTCGCGCCGAAGCTGGTAAACCCCGCCTCGGTTCCCGAGGACGACGGTCCGCTGTTCCAGTGCACAGAGTGCGACATGATCGTGAAGGAGTCTGACCCGTACTGTCCGTTCTGCGGAGCGATCTTCGCGGACAGTCCGTTGGATGAGCAAGGAGGACCGACAGAGACTCGCGGGGAGCCCCTGATCGAAAGACCCGTCCGTAGGGAGGAGATGGTCAGGCCCGAGATGTTCGACCTGTTCAGCTTGATAAGGACTAGATCGAGGTCCCATGAGATGCTCTATGAGGAGGCGCTAAGGGGGTTCGCTGGGTCTGCAAGGCTTCTCGAGGAGATCGAGCACCTGATCTCAGACGTGAGCTCTCTAGGAACGGACACAGCAAGAGCCCGAAGGCTCGTGAGCAACGCATGGGAGGCTGCTAGGGATGGTAATTGGAACCTTGTCAACGCGCTTGCGCACCAGACCGAGGAGATGATGGCTCCAAGCATCCCTGAACTCGTGAGATCCCAGATCGCAAGGGCAAGGAAATATCTCACCGAGGCCAAGGCGGTTGGGGTAGACATCTCTCCCTACATCCTCCAGATCAAGACAGCGATGCAGTCATTGCGCAAGGACGATCCAGACGATGCGTTGAGGGTGACTAAGGAGCTCATGGACCGCCTGAGGGAAGACGCGATCTCTTGGGACTAGACGGTGGACTGAGTCTGCTGCATCTTCGGCAGAGGTTTTTTATCGTCATAATCTCGTGTTTGTGGTGACATGGCTGGCGATCTCACAGCGCTGGATTCCTACGGTTGGGAAGCACTGAAGAAATCCCTGAACCAGAGGCTCGTCATGAACCGGATCAGGCTCGTGCCAAGCAAGAGGAACAGGGTATGGATCGCGGAGACAGATGTCCGACCTGTTGTTGTCAAGCAGTCCTTGTCTGGGAGAGCTGGCAACGAGTTCGAAGAGTTGTTGGTCGCTAGGAAGGCGGGCATTGACGTTCCTTATCCTCTGTTCATGGACGGGGACTATCTCATCCTCGAGTATGTCCAAGGCGATACTTGCGACACCATGATCCATCATCTCTTCAGCTCTGAGGTCGCGGAGAAGATAGGAATTTGGCTCGCGAGGTTCCACGGGATGATGCCATCAAGCGGCGACCGAAGAACCCGAGGCGACTCCGTGCTTTCGAACTTCGTGTTCAGTGATGGGAAGGTCTTCGGGTTGGATCTCGAGGATGCTGGACCTGGTGACCCGCTTGATGACTTGGGCCAGGTTGTAGCCTCAATTCTGGGCAACGAACCATTCTTCACCCCGATCAAGTTCGATCTTAGTATGAGATTGATTGAGAGTTATGGCAAAGAGGCGAGGGTGGAAGTCGCTGAGATGGCGAGGCCATATGTCTCCAAGCATCTTCGTCTGGATGCAAAGGCAAAACCATTGTTCCGACGGACGCTGGTAACCGCCGCAAAGAGCATCGAGCGAGGATGGCCCGATCTAGCATGATATCCAAGAATACATGATTCCGAAGCTGCAGCCTACTCTTTCTTCTCGTCAGCGGGAAGCGGTGCCTGGGACTCTTCAGTCCTGCGCTTGGTCCGTGCCCTCAGTTCTTCGAGCTTCCTGGTGATCTCGGCAATGCTGTCCACCTGCTCACCGATGACCTGCTTGCGCTTGTCGAGGTGATCCCGCATCTTCTCGATCTTCGCTCTCTCTTGGGCGACTTGGTCCATCTCGACGGAGAGTCCTTCCCTTCTCCTGTTCATCTCGTCGATCCTATCTTTGAAGCTGGCCTCTCGCACATCCAGGTCTTTCTGGGTCTTGGTCAGGGCCTCTTCACGGCCAGCGATGGTCTTCTCCTTGTTCTCCAGTTCTGCGAATCTGCCGGCAACGTGCTTGCGCTCGGTGTCGAGCCTGGCCATTTCCTCTTCGACCATAGCCTTTGCCTTGGACATTTCATTTTGGATAGCGCTCTCTCGCCCAGCCAATGCCTTGACTCGAGTGTCCAGGTCCTCCTCAGATGCCTTGAGGCCCTCCTGCCTCCTCCTCAGCTTGTCGGTCTCCTCTTTCAATCTCTCGTCGCGCTCGTTCAGAGCACGGGACTCATCTGAGAGAGCTGCTTCCCTTCGGGCAATGTCGGATTCGACCTTCTCGAGGTTCTTCATCCCTACGGAAACCTCTTCGCTGTGAGCATCCGATTTCGCCCTTGCCTCGGCCAGAGCGCCTTCTTTCTCGAGGATTGCCCTCTCGCGCTCGACGATCAATGCATCGCGCTCGGCGATTGTCTGGGCCGTCGCCCGCTGAACCGCGATTGAATCTTGAATGGAGGATTCCCTCTTCTCGAGATCCTTCTCGCGCTTGTCGAGATCTCTGAGCATCGACTCCATACGCTCCTCGGAGACAGCGGTCTTCGACTCTCTCTCGCGCATGGCCAGCTCGCTGCTCTCCAGCGCGACCATCTTCTCTCGGAGCGCCTCGTTCTCCTTGCCTATCTTCGCCAGGAGGGTCGACAGCTCTCTCTGTTGGGTCTCTGCGTTGCTCTCTATCTCCTTTCGCCGTTTCTCGAGGTCAGCCTTGTCGGCCTCCAGGGCGCCCTCCCTTTCCTCGAGCGTGTTCACACGTCTAGATAGCTCCTCAGCTTGGGTCGCAATAAGGTCCTGTCTTGGTTTGAGATCAGCCAGTTGCTCCTCGAATCTCTTGCGCTCGATGACCACAGCGGCCTCAGTCTCAACGAAGTTCTTCTCTCGTTCTTCGAGTTTGACCCTGGACTCGTCCATGTCCGCGCTGGCTCTCTCGCTCTCTTCCAGGAAGTTCTTCTTGTCCTCCTCAAACTGAGCGACTTCCGCCTGCATGTCTCGCTTTCGCGCCTCGAGCCCGCTCCTAACCTCTTCCAGGTTCCTTTGCTCGGCTTCCAGTTGTTTGGCAGTCTGGGCAAGCGCCTCCTTGTCCTTGTCCAGGTTCTGAATCCTGACCTTCGCCTCCTCGACTTCCTTCTCCCAGTTGCTTCTTGCTTCGTTGAGCTTCTGGGTTTCTGAGCCGAGCTCGAGCTGAGCCCTGTCAAGTTCCTTCTTCTCGCTCGCAAGCTTTGCCAGGCCTTTCTCGGATTCTGCGACGGTGGTTCCTACAGACTCCTGGAGTCTTCTCATGAGTGTCCTCTTGGCCTCAGAGGCGACTTCAAAGGCTTGCTGCGCTCTGACGAGACCCTGCTCCCTCTCAAGCAGAAGCTGAACCCGCTCGTTGATCTGCGCGTGCCTCCCGTTGACCTGAGTTTCGAACTCCTTCAGCTCTTCCTGCCAGTTCTCGGTCTCCTTTCTGAGGCGGTCGAGTTCCATCCTAAGTTCCTCGAGCGCGACACCTTCGAGGGCGAGGTCGTTCCTGTTCGTGTCGGCTTCCTGAGAGACCTTGGCAGCCTTCTCCTGCTCGATCTTCGCCAGCCGCTCGGTCTCCTGGGCGGTCCTGATCCTCCCGTCAATCGCCCCATCAAGGGACTTGTCGACGGAGTTGAGTATCTCCCGGAAGAATCCGATATCCGCCTCTTCGGCGGCGCCCTTTCCCACGGCAATGAAGTGAAGCCGGTCGCCCTTGATGACAGTCGCAGTCATCTTACCCACTTCGAAAGCTCCGAGGGTTCCCAGATCACCCCTTCCCTGAAATGAAGCCCTTACTTGGTCGAACGTGATGTCAGCCTTCGCGGTGAATATGAACTCCTTGACGAGCGCTCCGCTGGTGTCTACTAAGAATCCCTTTGAAGTCTTCTTACCGAACATGAGGCCACATCCGAGGGGGGGTCGCCGAACCAGGGTCCTATGGGGCAGGGTTGCGAATTCGCAGCAGAGGCCAACAAGCTGCCCACTTTCACTTGGACTCTTGTGTTGTTATCCTTTAGCACCCAGATAACCTTTTCTACAATTCTCTTCACCGATGACTGTCGTGGACCTGACCATCTGGCTAGGCTCGGGTGTCGGGTTTGGAGCTCTACGGTTTGAACCTCTTGAGCAAGGAGGCGTTCGTGACGACCGAGACGGAGCTGAACGCCATCGCTCCAGCGGCAATCATGGGGCTCAAGAGCCAGTTGGTCAGCGGGAAGAGCACTCCCGCTGCTATCGGAATCGATGCCATATTGTAGAACAGCGCCCAGAACAGGTTTTGCCTTATCTTGCCAAAGGTGCGCCTGCTGAGCTTGATAGCAGTGACCACGCCCTTCAGGTCTTCCCCTACCAGAACTATGTTGCCAGACTCCAGCGCGATGTCCGTACCAGTTCCTAGGGCAATGCCTATGTCCGCCTGGGCAAGAGCAGGCGCGTCGTTTATGCCATCTCCAACCATTGCGACGACCTCACCTTTCTCCTGGAAAGCCCTGACAACACCCGCCTTGTCGGCTGGCAGGACTTGGGCTTTGAACTCGTCGATGCCAGCCTGGTTGGCGATTGCTTTCGCCGTCCGCTCGTTGTCGCCTGTGAGCATGACAACTTTGAGCCCGAGACCCTTCAGCTTCGAGATGGACTCCTCGGCCTCTGGTTTCAGCGTGTCCGCGACTCCAATCAAACCCAAGACCTTGCCATTGACTGCGCAGGCCATGACCGTCATGCCCTCGCTTTCCATCAGTTCCATCTTCCCCTCGAGAGCATCCAAGGACAGTCCCAGCCTGTTGATCATTCTCCTGTTACCCACTGAGACAGCCGCGTCTTTGATTTTCGCGGAAACGCCCTCTCCCGGAATCACGTTCGAGGTCTCAGGCTGCTCAGTATCCACTCCTGCCTTCTCGACCGCTGCCATCACTGCTTTGGAGAGAATGTGCTCGGAGCCCTTCTCCGCGCTACCTGCAAATCTCAGCAGCTCTCCTTCTGTGACGTCTGGGCCGAGTTCAATCTTCACGACCCGCGGCTCTCCTCGAGTGAGCGTTCCCGTCTTGTCGAAGATGACCGTTGTGAGCTTGTGGGCGGTTTCCAGTGCGGCGGCGTCCTTTATCAGAATGCCCATCTGGGCTCCTCTGCCCGTCCCTACGACTATCGCTGTGGGGGTCGCGAGGCCGAGAGCGCACGGGCAAGCGATCACAAGCACCGAAACGAAGACTCTGAGCGAAAACGTGAGCGAATCCCCTACGTCCCAGTATGAGGACCCAACGAAGTACCAGAAAACGAAGGTTGATGCTGCGACGGCCATCACCACGGGGACGAAGTATCCGGCAACCGTGTCTGCGATTCTTTCGATAGGCGCCTTGGTGCTCTGGGCATCCTCGACGAGCTTCACAATCTGAGACAAAGTGGTATTCCTTCCGATTCGAGTGGCCCTGACTCTAAGGATGCCGCTCAGGTTGACCGTTCCCCCCGTCACCTGCGATCCCTTCGACTTCTCTTGCGGGATGGACTCCCCCGTGATCAGAGACTCGTCGATTGCTGATTCGCCGGTGACCACTTCTCCATCGACTGGGACCCTCTCACCTGGCTTCACGACAACCTCGTCGCCCTCGACCAGCTCCTCTACGCCAACTTCGATTCCCTCTCCATTTCTCAGCACGACTGCTTTGGGAGGTTGGAGGCTCATGAGCTTCACGATAGCCTCAGACGTGGCACCTCTAGATTTGAGCTCAAGATACTTGCCGGCCAACACAAGCGTTATTATGACAGAAGAGGTGTCGAAGTAGACGCTCGTCGAGGACACAAGGTTCGGGAGGAGAGTCACGACAAGGCTGTAGGCCCAGGCTGACGTTGTGCCGATGACCACAAGTGTATCCATGTTCGCGCGCCTGTTCCTGATCGCCCAGTAGGTTCCTCTGTAATACCTCAGCCCCGCGTAGAACTGCACGGGAGTCGCGAGAGCGAGAAGAAGAAAGTTCCTGCCGTTCTCATCGAGCAATCCCTTGGGCCAGAGGTCAAAGGTCATCGAGATGGCGGCGATGGGTATGCTCAGGATCGCGGCGAAGACTAAAGCCTTGTACCCCTCATTGAGCTCTTTCTTGCGGGCTAGCTGCTCAGCCATCACTCCCTGGACTTCGAGCACCTTGTAGCCCGATTCCTCGACCGCTGTCTTCAATTGCGACTCCGTGGCGACCGACGCATCGTAGTCTACGGTGGCCTTCCCGAGGGCGAAATTCACCCTAGCATCCTTCACGCCAGGGACATCCTTCAAGGCGTCCTGGATGGTCATGGCACAAGTCGCACAGTGCATGCCCCCTATTGTTAGAGACAGCTCGTCCCTGGCTACGTCATATCCGGATTCCTTCACGGCTTTCTCGACCTGGTCCATCGAAACGAGCTCGGGATCGTATATGAAAGTCGCTTTTTCGGTGGCAAGATTGACACGTGCGCTTTCCACGCCTTCGAGACTCATGAGAGAGTCTTTGACCGTGTCAGTGCAAGTTGCGCAGTGCATACCCTTGACTCTGATGGTCGCCTCCAACTTCGATCTCCCAGTTCGGATCAATGGCATACCTCTCCCATCGTTCGACGGGCTTGTTATCGATATCAGGAGTTGATATCAGTTGCCCCGACCAATCGTTCATCGACGCGGGGTAAAGAACGTGCGAGGATGCGGATCGTGCGAACGACCGTGATTGATTGCCAAAAAGTTCTTAATCACCTTATAGATATGAGTGAATCGTCAAAAAAGAAGCACAAGAAACTGAGTCCTTCCACAGTCTTCGGTGTCTCCTATCTGAGATTCCTCATCGGGTGACCGTGGGCTTCTCGTCCCAATTCTATCGCAATCAGCAGTCTCTTCCTGACTCGTTCCTTTCCAGGAGCTCCTGCTTCCCCGAATGTCATGCTTGAGGACTATGTGTGGACACGTATGACACCATATTCGGTCACTTGTGGTCAAGACCCCGCCACTCTACGGCCTCGGCATCATTTATTACTTCGATGGGCGCTCATCGGAAGCGTCATGGCGAAGGTTCGTGTTCGTATGTTTGCCACGGTCCGAGAGACCGCCCAAGAGTCTGAGTGGTCCGTCGAGGCCCGTGACCTCCCAGACCTGCTGGACAAGCTGGGAGATAAGTTCGGAACAAAGCTCGACGCAATGCTCAAGGAGTATTCTGAAGACCACGATCGGCTCGTCATCCTCGTCAATGGCAAGAATGCCGTCCGGGGACGGAGCAGCAGCGTAGAATTAGCCGATGGAGACGAGGTGGCGATTTTCCCTCCGGTCTCAGGAGGCTGAAGTCGGTTGAGCTGGCTCCTTGGACCGTCAGGCGAGAAGGTTTATATCGGCTCAATATATAACCGCGCCCCAGGAGTCTGAATGGAGAGCGAACCCAAATCACAGAAGTTCAGGGACCCTCAAAGGGTGTTCATGGCCCTGTTGATAGCGGGCATCATAGTGTCGGTCGGTGCAATCGGTTACGTTCTCTACTCTGGTACCAGTGGTTCTCACATTCAAAGCACCCGCGCAATAGCTTCTGGAGACTCTGTCGACCTCAACTACGTGGGCACGCTGGCAGATGGCAGAGTGTTTGACACAAGTCTGAGTTCCGTCGCCAGTGATGACGTCTCCTATCCGAAGGCGTTGACATTCTCGCATCGGGACAACGCATCCTACACGGTCTTCACGATGACGGCTGGGAAGTATGGTTCGGGCGGTACCATCAAAGGGTTCGCCCTGGGCGTCATCGGGATGCACGTCAACGAGACCAAGCTTATCGAGGTCAAACCAGCAGACGGGTACGCCGTCAATCCAACCATGTTGGCGACAAAGAACCTTGTCGAGACATTGGGAGGCCTCGAGACGTACTCGGCCTCGGATTTCGCAGGCCGGTTCGGCAAAGAGCCCATTCTTATGAGCACGGTTACTCACCCCTTCTGGGGATGGGACGCTCAAATAGTCTCCAGCTCGAGCGCTCTGGTCACCATCAAGCTAATGCCTACGGTCGGCCAGGTGACCTATCCATTCGGGAATCCAGATGATTCCAGCTTACCTTCGGGATGGCCGGTCGTCGTCGAGTCGTACGATCCATCGGCGAACGATGGCGTAGGCAGCATTACGATCAGACACGAGCTAACCAGTTCAGACGTCTACAATGTGAGGGGGTTCGACTCCGAAGGCGTCGAGTTCGTCGTGTCTGGCTTCGACTCAACGAATGGGACATTCCAGATTGACAAAGTGGTCACGGCAAGTGGTTACAACGGCGAGCTCGCAGGCAGAACGCTCTTCTTCGAAGTGACCGTGGTCAAGATCACGCCTGCTCAGAGCTAGTCGTGTGGCGGTTCCTTTTCGTTGAGCAGTCTACGAGAGATGATTCTTACATATCTGTCGATAGTCATTTGGATCTTGTCGCTCCTAGCTGCGACCGTCACCCCTATTGCCAACAGGAAACCCGCAAACACATCGGCTGGCCAGTGCACGCCCAGGTACAGGACTGCAAGCGCGACTGCAATCGTAGAACCTCCCAGGAAATAGGAGAACCGCCTGTATCCTGACCCTGCGTAGACGAACACGAGGAACGTTGTGGTTGACAGGCTGACGTGAGCGCTCGGGAAGTCGTTGTTCAACGGATCAACGCTGGTCACCATTCTCCCCCAGTTTGGATCCGCGTACAGCAATGGGGTTGTCTGAGCCGCGATATTAGACCCGGTCACGGTCACCGGAAAGAAGATGTAGAACGGCGCGAGGACGAGGTAGTTCAACACAATAGCTATCGCGTACGTCCTGAGTGTGGCGCGGTCATCCTTCGCAAGGAGCAGGATCGGAACGAAACCCGTCAGGAATGTAAACAGCCAGACATACGTTATTGCGAAGAAATCTGTCACTATCGCATGGTTCAGTCTGTCCTGGAGGATCGCGACGGCACCGCCCGCGATGCTGAATATCCAGTTGGTGTAGTGCACCTCTTTCGACATGTCGCCCGGGCCTGAGACGGCATTCGCAGCCAGGTTCTGGGACAGGACCAGTAGGAGAGGGAACGCAATGAGGATGATGATGTAGACAGCGTTGTATCTGAGGGACAAGAGTCCCCGTCTCAGGGACATCTCCTTCCAGCCCATCAGAATGAGCACTCCGAAGAAGAAAGCAACAACTATGCTGGCGGTGTATATTGTGAAGAATGTCGGGTACGAAAGAACCATCCTTCTCCGGGCGCTCAATCAACGCTAGCGATAGAAATACTTTGCCAAAAGTGTCGCGGGCTCGCGTTTCCGAGACCCCTACATGTTCTCTCTGAGGATGGTCGCTGCACGCTCGTAGACCAGCTCGAGCTTTGCAGTGCTTGAATCGATAGAGAACACCCTGGCTGAGGAGACGGCGTTGATCTTCATGGAACCAGACCGCGCCAGGCATCTTTGGACCGCATCTGCACAAGTCTCAGGATCGAATAGGCATCCATTCTTGCCCTCCTGCACGAACTCTGGAATTGCCCTGCATCTGATGCCGACGACTGGTGTCCCTGATGCGAGCGCCTCTAGGACCACGAGCCCCTGCGTCTCGAAAGTCGAGGCGATGATCAACGCCTCGCAACTGGCATATGCGGCAGGCAGCCCCTCGTCCGGAATGAAGCCGGCGAAAACCACTCGATCTGATATCTTCAATTGCTGCGCCATTGATTTGAAATCGTCCGCTGCAGGGCCCTTGCCGACAACTAGAAGTCGCAGATCGGGCACCTTGGGGGCAAGCTCTGCCATGGCGTGGAGGACTATGTCGAGCCGCTTCTCCTTCGAGAGCCGACCCACATGCAAAAGGACTCGCTTTCCGCCAAGGCCGAACCTGTCCAGGAATTTCTTGTTGTACTTTTCCGGGGAGAATCTCGAGCAGTCCACTCCCGTCGGGACCACCTCACACGATTTCATGATGACTCCGTTGGAACCCAACTCCTCCTTCACGGGGGCAGATGGTACGACGACCACTTCTGGCCTCTTGAGGAGATTCCTGAGATAGATCCAGACCATGCTGTTCAAGAAGTCCGGCCGGATCGGGAGGGGCGAGTAGTAGTTCGCCGCCTCGTTTGCCATCGTGTGAAAGGTCAGAACATGCGGTATCTTAAGGGCCCTTGCGGCGGTCAGGCTCAGAATGGCCATCGACGCGATTCCGTGAGAGTGGATGACATCTACCTTCTCCTTCCGCAGGTACTCCAGCATATCTGCGGGCGAGATGACAACCCTGTATCCAGGGTACGTCTTGAGATCCCTTGCGGGCAAGTAGTGGACAGGTCTTGGCGATGCGACCCTGTTATCAGAATCTGGCGCAAGGACGACAACCTGGTGTCCTCTCGCCTCGAGACCTGCGGCTGCGATATCCATCGCAACGACCGCTCCATCAACCGTTGGGTGGAAGGAGTCCGCAAACATCGCAATTTTCAATGGGTCACCTAGGGGTCTGTTTTGCTTTGATCTTCTTGAGTTTCGAAAGGACATCTTCTGGGGATTCTCCAAGCAGTCTTATCATGGGCTCCTTCCCGATGCCGCCAGTGTCGAATATCACGTCCGGGACACCTCCGTATGCCTTGATCGCCTCATGTACACCCCATGTCATCGAAGACACGCCCTGAGGTTCCCTGACTCTGTCGAACGTCGAGACTGACAAGTTGGCCTTCCTGCATGCCTTCAAGTTCGCTTCAGAATACTTTAGATTCATTGCGCATCGTACATTGGGGTCGTGGGAGGAGGCTGCAAGGACGATTCTTGCGACGTGCTTGGACGCCCCGAATCTCGCAGTACCTACCTTCCTAGCCTTCAACCCCACTCTTACTATCCTGCCGTCAAATGCCGCTACTTCGTCCGGTTCTAGGGCCCCGAGGACGGCGTGGCCAATGTTCGTTCCCACCTCGGGGATAAGGTCTGCGTCCAAAAGAGATTCAAGGGTCCTGCCGACGTCTTCCAAGCTTTCCAGCATATGTACCTTTCCAGCCTCGATTCTCAGGACTGCCAGAGGGTTTGCGCACGGCACGCCCGCGCCAACCTTCTCCCTCGCAAGTATTGCCTTGTATATCATTCCCTTGGATCTCCGGACGGCTTCTTCCAGCTGAAGTCCGAGAGCAATATGACCGGCGATGAGAGATCCCAGCGTGCATCCAGTTCCGTGGACTTCTACTGGGATCCTCGGAGATGATATCTTGGTCATCCGTTTCCCAACGAAGAGATAGTCTACGGCCTCCACTTCCTTGAGGTGCCCGCCCTTCAACAGAACGGCCTTTGGGCCGAGCTCAAGTAGCTCTCTGCCCGCGATCTTCGCCGATTTCTCGTCCGTGATCTTCACTCCGGACAGCTTGGACGCTTCGCTCAGGTTTGGCGTCACGAGCGTGCTTATGGGGAGCAGTCTCGTGACCAGTGCGTCGACGAATCCTTCGGTGTGAAGCGAGCTCCCCGTGGTGGCAGCCATGACGGGATCGACTACCAAAGGCCCGCCCACCCTCTTCAGTCTCGCAGCGACGGTCTTGACGATGTCGGCACTGTACAACATGCCCGTCTTGATGGCGTCCAAGCGGACATCTTCCAGGACCGAGTCAAGCTGGCTGGCAACATGCGCCGTCGGTATTGGGAAGATGGCTGAGACTCGTTTCGTATTCTGGGATGTCACACAAGTCACCACGGTGCATCCGTGGATTCCTAGGGCCTCGAAAGCCTTCAGATCCGCCTGCAACCCCGCGCCGCCCACCGAGTCAGAACCGGCGATGGTTAGTGCATTTGCCATCGTCAGCTTCATGGACTACTGTCGATAAATGACTTGCGACAGCCGATTCCCTCCAAGGATGCTGGCACTACAGTTAAATACGCGGGAGCCAATCCGAACGGAGACCATGAAAGCTGAGGCCGGACACATCATTTTCAAAGACAAGTTCAAGTACAAAGATCTCCAGGGGGTTTTCGAGGAGCTCATGGTCGCATTCCTCGACGAGACTGACCAGATGCCTGATGAGGACGAGATCCTTCAGATGTTCCTGCGGATCAACATGATGGACATCGAGAAGAATCGCAAACCCGAGGGCTACAACCGGAGGGGCAGGATGAGGCTCGTGTTCCCACTCACCAAGGGCAGGAAGCAGCTCTACATCCGCGCGGATTCCAAGACCGCAGAGACCATTAGGATAACCGAGCGTCTTAGCAAGATACTGAAGAAGGGTGGCATTCCTCACACAGTGGAGTGGGACAAGCTCCAGACAATCCAGCAGTGATTCATGGTGCAGCAGGATTGTGCGGAGCCCATCGAGGGACGATGACAGAAACGGATCTGATGGAGCGCGTCAGGGAGGCGGTTGAGGACAGAGCTGCTCTTGACGGAATGAGGAAGTCTTTCAAGACGATTCTTGGACGGCAGAAGGAGAACGTCTCGAGGATTCCTGACCTGGAATCCAGGAAGGAGCGTCTTCGGAAGACGAAGGAGTTCTCTGTCGGCAACGAGGAACTCTTCGCGCAAGCATTGGCCGTGCTTCGCGAGAACGGATTCAGAGTGGTGATTGCGAAGACCGCTGACGCAGCCGTCAGGAAGATTAAGGACGAGCTGCAAGGCTACGATCTCGTTGTCAAATCCAAATCCAATGTGACCAAGGAACTCCATCTAGCGGAACATCTCGAGAAGGCCGGCATCGAGGTCATCGAGACGGACCTGGGGGATAGGATTGTGCAGCTTGCCGGCTGCGAGGCCGCACACCCCACGGGACCAGCGTGCCACCTGACCAGGCACCAGATATCGGAGCTGTTCACAAAGCACTTCGAGAAGAAGGTATCTGACGACCCGATGGAGCTCACGCGCGTCATGCGGGAAGAGATAGCTTCGTACATCTCCAAGGCCAAGGTGGGCATCACAGGCGCGAACGCGATAGCCGCATGCGAAGGAGCAGTGGTCATCGTCCACAATGAGGGCAATGCGGCGAAATGCGCCATGCTGCCAGACAAGCACATCATAATCACCACCCCAGAGAAGGTCGTTCCCAACCTGGACGAGGCCGTGAACGTGACGAAACTCCAGACCTATTTGTCGACCGGTAAGATCATTAGTTCGTACATCAACGTGATAACTGGCCCTAGCTATACTGCAGACATCGAGAAACAAGTCTACAAGGGCATGCACGGCCCGAAGGAAGTCATCATCATGTTCGTGGACGATGGCCGACTCGAAGCTGCCGACAAGGAGGCGCAGTACTGCATTGGATGCGGCATGTGCCTGCTGCATTGTCCCACCTACAATGTCGTCGGCCCGGTCTTCGGGACTTCCGGACATATGGGCGGGATAGGCGTCTACCTCGAGGGATCGAGGGGGAGGATAGACAGGGCATTGGAGGGCGGTCTGTTCACCTGTACTTCATGTGGAGCTTGCGTTGAGGTGTGTCCTTCGAGGATTGATACGAAAAAGGGAATAATAGGCACGAGAACTGCCGCGAGAAATCTCAAAA
>JBGQAM010000059.1:0-10619 GCA_041494275.1 Thermoplasmata archaeon
CTCTACGGTCAGAACGCACATTACGACCTGCCTCTTGGCCGCATAGGCCGGGTGATCGAGGTCTATGCTGACCCCGCTCCAAGCAGCCGCGTCATGAGTCGGATGCGTGATTGACCCCATGGGCAGGGCCATCGAGAACGCGAACACGAGCACCAGGAGCGCTCTTGCAGCGCGCGAGCCCGTCACTTCTTGCCACCTCCCCCGCCCCCCTTCTTCTTTCTCAGGAACATGAACACGCCGAACAGAGCGGCAAGTGAGCTGACCAACGCGATGTCGACATAGAGCGCGCTCGCATCGTACTCGTATGAGACATCGCCCCGCACAACCTGGAGGCTCCCTGGACCGACCGAAAGGTCCGGCAGTATGACCGGCACATACTCATAAGCGCTGACGCCTGGATCTGACTTCGAATATGCCATCACCGACGCCTTCGCATCGGTGTCTGGACTAGATCTCAACATCACGAAATTGACTATGAGCTCCTTCGAACCAAAGGCTGAGATGTTCACCTCGCTGACCGTCAGGTTCGTCGTTGGATCGACAATGCTCGCGGTCCAGCCTACTGCGGAGAGGGCGTCCATGTTGGCTACCTGGACGACGAATATGTCGTCCACGTTCCCCGTGTTGTTCAGCCTGAAGGTCGTCACGGAGCTCCTCGAGAAGACCGGTTGCGAGGTGTTCAGGCTAGTGACCGCCACACCATTCACTTTCGAGACATCCATGTACAATGGTATGGATGACCTAGCAGACCCCATGGTCTTCGAACGGACGAGGCAATCGACCTTCGTATGACCAGCTGGTGTCGTGCTCTTTGCAGTCACATTAGCTAGGATCGTAGCTTGGTTGTCCGTGCCGAACTCGAGCCAGAGCTCGCTAGGCGAGAAAGAGACATCGAACCCAGTGCCTACAAATGTGACAAGGAACAGCCCCGCCTCGTTGCCGGTGTTCGTGACCGTGAAGGAATACGAGACTTCCACGCCGGGTTTGGCAGCCTGTGTTAGGTTTGCGTCCCAGCTCGAAGACACGCCCCATCTCGTGTCCCTTGCCAGATCGACTTCCGAATAGACATCCGTCGCTTCGACAGTGATGGTCTTGGAGGCAGAGTACGCGACTGTGATTCCGCGCTCGACTGCGGACGTAGAAGCGCTCACGGTGCAGTTGCCCTGCGGCACGAGGATGATGAAGCTCCCGTCGGATCCCGACGTTTGATGCAGTTTCGCGTTGCCCATGGAGAACGATACATCCAATGCGACACCCGAGTCTCCGACCATGACCCGGCCGGAGAGGTACTTCGCATCTGACAGCTGAATCTGTTTGTCCAAGGGGGTGTTCCTCGAGAATGAAATCGTGCTCAAGGACGCCCTCTTGTCCTGCAGACTCGTCACGTAGAGAGTGTAGTCTCCCGGCTGGACATTTGCATCGAACGCGCCGGATGCTGATGTGTAGAACGATGCGTTCATACCGACCTTCGCGTTCGCGATGAGCTGCACATAGGCCTCTTGACCAGCTCCGCTGACCCCGAGGACCGCGCCGGTGAATGTCGTGTTGTCCAGTCGCATGGCGAGGCTAGCATCGAGTGCAATCGAGGACGACTCGATAGAGACCGTCTTGTCGCCATACCATTCCACATATAGTGTCCGACCATCAGCCGAGCTGCCCGTCTCCAGGAGGTACGAGATGGTGTATGTGCCAGGCGGGAGCTCGATCGTGTATGCGCCGGAAGCTGAGGACTGCTTCGCGACCGATTCCCCGGTCAGGGAAGTCGCGGTCACAGTCACCGCTCTTGTAAGAGGTACGGACCCCGTCCTGATCATTCCGGAGATCTCGTAGGCAGGCATCAGCTGCAAGTCGTGCTGTCTCGATGAAAACGATACTATCGCAGTGCTCATGCCCGCATATTGCACCGATCCCACGACACCTGTTCCATAGAGCTTGTAGACACCCGGGAGGACGAATACTGAGTAGTTCACGGATGATAGAACGATGTCTTTCCTCTCCGGACCCTGGAGAGTGAGCTTGAGATCTTGGGACGCGCCAGTCACGAACCCGTACATCTCGACCCTCTTCACTACCTGGATGTTCTGCACAACGGGCTCTCCCCCGGGCAGGATCTTGACCGACTGGTCGTACATGTATCTCTCGCCACCCAGAGGGGTGGTGTCCTGCTGGACGACGACACGGTACGATGACGGAGGAATTGATGCAGAGTACATGCCATCCGCCCCAGTCCGAACATAGACCGGGTTCATTTGGAACGAATCAGGAAGGAAGGCGACCGTGACACCTCTGATGGCTTCGCCATTGCAAGTCAGCTGGCCCTCGACGATCACATTGTCAGGTGTGGCCACGATGTCGGAGCTGTTGTCGGCCGTCGCTGTCAAGGTTTGTGACCATTGAGAGTATCCTGGGTTCCCGAGAGTCATCACAACTTGGGAATCCTTTGGAAGGACCGCTGCGAACGAGCCGCTCGCAAGAGATCTCGTCAGGAGAGCGATGCCGTCGGAACCAGTGACCTTCAATTCTGCATATCGGCCGATATCGGTCGACGATATGCCTTCCTTGGCGTCCTGGTCCATCCAGATAATACCCTCGAGCAACGCGCCACTGGTCAGCTTAACAACGAAGTTCGAAGCGGCGCCTTGGATCGCCAGGATTCCTGAGTAGAGGCCTTTCGCCTTGACGCTCGTGCTGGTGACTTCGTATGCGCCTGCAGGAAGCCGGATGTTGAACGAGCCCGCGCTGTCCCCCTTGACCGGCACCCTCGCGCCATTCGACGTCTTGAAGAAGACATATTCGTTGGCCAAGGGGAGTGAAGTGGGGTCTTTGAGGCTGCCGGTGACTCGAACCGCGCTAGACAGAGCGACGTATCCTATTGAAGTGGATGAGTGGGAGGCGTCGAAGTGGGACGCGCCTGCGTACTCCTCCGCCCCCGAGAAGTATGTGGCGTACAACGTCCACGAGCCCCTCGGGACTTCCATGTCGACAAATCCGAAAGCATCAGCCTGACCAGTGATGGCCTCGGTCGGATCGTAGTCGTTGGACAACATGAATACAGCATAGGCTGCTGGAGACCCACCGAGGAGCACCTGCGCCTTTATCGTAGCCCTTGGGAAGACCGTGAGATTCCTGACCAACATCTGCGCAGGCGCGAGGTCGATCAGCGTGTTGAATAGCATGTCGCTTGACGACGCACTGGTCGTGAGGAGATAGTGCCCAGTGAGTATCGGGTCGTAAGAATATGTGCCGTTCTCATTCGTGTACAACGTGCGCATAACGCCGTTGGAGAGATCGGTCAAGATCAAACCTATGTTCGCCGCTGGCGTGCCGTTCACGTATGCTATGTCGCCTATGACTCCGCACACCGGAACCGCAAGCTTCTGTTCCGACTTGGCACCCGCGGTGATATTGGTCTTGCTGGCCATGGATATGTTCGAGCCGAACAAGTAAGCTTCGAAATCGTACTGTCCAGGCGGCAGAAGAACATCGAATGTCCCATCGGTCGCATTGATCGCATAATGCCTGTTCGTATTCAGTTCCTTCGCGGAGACCATGACATTGGGGATAAGCATGTCCTTGTCTGCCGTGTAGTTGCCATCGTTGTCGACGTCCCAGAATATGTTCCCGGTGGTCTCCGACCCTTTCATCGAGAAGTCCTTGGTGATAATGTAGTCTGGAATACCGTTGTTGTCCAGGTCTTCGTTCACTCTCATAGCCTGGTTGTCTGTGACATTGAATTGGACCTTCGCTACCACGTTGGAACCGGTCATTGCGATGTTCTTCGCATCTCCTGTGGACGCCACTACCGTGACGTTCCCGAATGGAGCAAGCAACGAGTACTGACCTTTGCCATCCGTCAAGACGCTCCCGTGAGGTATTCCGTACTCATCCTGGACAGTGACACGCACGCCCGCGACGGGATCGCCTTCCTCCGTCGTAAGAGTCCCGTTTACGTAGGCTCCCTTGTAGTACTCGAGGAAGACCGCCCCCGCGGTGTACACTACGCCGGAGCTCTGGTCGACCACGCCCTGCAGCTGGCCACTGTCTATCAGCTTCTTCTTGGCAATGGCCTCGTCCAGGCCTATGGCCCTCCAGGCGTCCGGATGCTTGCTGTATTCAGGATCTGGGTACGGGTTGTAGTATGCGGTCCTATAGACCATTCTGAAATGCGTCATGTTCCAGGCCGGAGCCCCCGGGTAGCTTGACATTGTCTGACCTGAATAGCCGGGGATGCCGTCGTTGGATTGGCCTATGTCCGTGCCCATGTAGCCGCCCATCGCCCTGTAAAGCATGCTCTTGTAGAACATGTCCTTGTAAGCGATTGCGTAGTCAACGATGGTCATGTCTTTGGTGACCTGGTCCAGCGAGTATTGCTGGCCGTTCTGGTTGACCGCCTTGATCTCGAAGAAGTCTATTGGAGTGGATCCGTCGACTATCCGCCTGTCGGAGAGCTTGGCGGGCGCGTAGAAGATGCCAGTGTCCTGACCGGAGCGAGGGAACATCCTCGAGTCAACGCCGAAGTATCGTATGCTCCAGCCCGTCAAGGTGCACAGCTCACCGTAGAGGGAGACGAGTCTGTCTAGACCGATCTTGGATAGCTCGACCCTCGCGGCAACTATCCTCGCGTTGGCATCGCTGAGGGCGCTGTCCATCGGACCATAAGTTGAAGAGTCGGCGAGCACCTCGTTGATTATCGGTTGCCCGGGACCGTGGAGTATCTGCGTCATGCGGTTCGAGTCCACACCATACTTCTCCAGCAGGGCCGAAACCTGATCTTCCATGTGATTCGAGGCGGACGCTTGGATCAAACGGTACGCAAAGATTGCAATTGCATCCTCTTCGCTCTGAGCCATCAAGACGTTACCAGTCAGCTGGTAGCCGTTCTGGAAGTTGTCGGCGACAGTCGGGTGTTTGCCCGATTGCACCGCCTCGAAACCGTAATCCCACCAGGACACGTATGCTGGTTTCTCCGAATCTGGGGCGATGCCCGCATCTTGCTGGGCGAACCAATCCCACGCTGCTGGGAAGTAGAACCTGGGCAATGGAAGTGAGTACCCGAAAGCCCCGAGGTACCAATCAGATCCGTTCACCTTGTCATAGCCAGAGGGCCTCATGAACTCGGGGATGCTCATGTAGATCTGCTTGTCCAGCGCGGTCTTTCTCTCAGATGGTATCCCCGCATCGGTGCCATACCATACGTTTGGCAGAACAACCAGGAATGCCAGGAACAGGGCGCCAACCACGTGTCTTATCTTGACGCTCTTTCTGATGATCCTGAGATAAGATCCACTCGCGCCCACGAGGGATTTGCGCACGCTGTTGAAGTCCAGCCTGTCAACAATGATGACTGTAACCCAGGCCGCGGAAATCGCGAATGCGGGGGCAGCGTTGAACATGAATCTCGCCGCGGATATCGCCATGAATATTGCGGCTCCAAGCCAGACCACGATGAATATGTATTCTGTCGTCGCTCTCTTCGGGACCTTGAGCATAGCCCAGATGAGACCTATCAGAGACATGAAGAAAGTGACCATCCCAAAGCCGAGAGCCAGCTCACTGAACACGGGTGCCTTCGCCTCCGCGATGGTAGAGTAGAGTTTATTCTGGACGAAGTATCCCTGGCCACTGAGAATCGCCTGGGCCAATGCAGGGTCCATCACATTGATGATCAGCACACCTATGACGAGGAGCGTGATGATGGCAGGGAGCGTGAGCGTCCACGGATAGTCCCTGGAGACGACGAACAGCATTCCAAAGATGATAGAGGCGAGGAACAGGTACACTGGGACATCGAACCGGACCGGAATCAGCGTTTGCTCAAAGTAGACCGGGAAAGAAATCAGGAATCCGAGACCCAAGGCCATGAACACGATCAGCGTGATGCTCGTGGAGTCGAAGTTCTTGAACTTGTTCAGGACAATCTGTATCACATAGTAAACGAGTATGAGCACTGTTGCGTAGCCGAACCCGACCCAGGTCATGATGACGGAACCGTAGGCGACCCCTGCCAAGAGCGAGTAAAGGATCGGCTTCTTGCTGTGCGTGAAGTAGTCTCGCAACCCGCTTCTGATGCTGACGAAACTCCTCCAGCTCTCGACCCATTTCCTGTGCTCCTGCGTCTTGACAGCTTTGAGCAGGAAGTAGAAAGTGAGCACTATGAAGAACAGGATGATGGCGTCGTGGTCGGCTTCGGAGAGCACGCTCCTCTGGACGTGGCTCGGCATGATCGCCAGGAAGAAGGCTGCAACTAGGCCAGCGCGTCGACCGAAGGTCTCCTTCCCGAGGAAGAATGTCGGGACCACCGTCAAAGCCCCCCAGAAGGCAGTCGACCACAGGAATGTCCAGCCGAGCGCATCATCTAGCGATCCGAACATGCCCTGCGCAATTGTCGCGGGGACAACCACTGACATGCTGAACAACGGTGGACGCGGATTCCTGATCCCGTCAGGGAAGTTGAGCAGAGGATCCCAGTACATCTGCTTTCCAGTGTCAGCAGAGTAGTGTATGATCCTCTCCCAGTAGTACGAGTCAGAACCACCAGATACTAGGTATCCGTTGCTGGCAGCCATCTCGTACCCGAAGTAAGAGCGGATGAAGAGAGCTAGAACGAATATGAAGAACAGCATGAAGAGGGACGGCCAATTGGCGGTCATCCACTTGCTGAACTCACTCGGTCTCCCGTCCCCCCTCTTGATCTTGGACAGAAAAGACCTCGGAGGGCTTTCCCTTGCCTCGGCCAAAGATTATGCCACCTAGTGATAGTAGCCCACCGATACCGAGGGTGCTATATATACGTTATCCGGAAGACACGCTCAGAATCTGCCGCTGGACAACATCATCTGGCATGTCATGATTTGTCATCATGCTTCCTGCGTTTCTAGACTCCCCGTCCGACTCAAATACTCCCTCTGACCTCGTCCGCAAGTGCCTTCGCGGCGCTGCCAGGGTCGGGAGCATCGTAGATCGCCCTTCCGACGATTATGTAGTCCGCTCCGGCTCTGATAGCGTCTGAAGCTTTGCCGCCTTGTGCTCCGACACCGGGGCTGATTATCTCGAGACCACCGATGATCTTCCGCAGAGCGGTAATTCTCTCTGGTCTCGTTGCGGGCGCGACGATGCCACGCGCACCAGCCGATTTGGCAATAGCGGCTAGCTTGTCCGCCAAGGGAGCGGTGAACTGCTTTCCTCCGGGATGGCTCATCTCAGTGACCACGAAGACCTGTCCTCTCGCGGCGTCGACGCATGCCTTGACAGAGTCGTCTCCCGTGAATCCATGGCAAATCACAGCGCTCGCTCCCCGCGACATCGCCTGCTCGACGATGAGCTTATTCGTGTTCGGGATGTCAGCGATCTTGAAATCGCAGATGACATCTTTGACGCGGGACATCTCCTTGATCATTTCGGGACCTGTCGCGAGGATCAACGGCCAGTTGATCTTGATTGCATCCACATAGCCCTTGACGGCTTCGACGACACGCATCGCGTCCGCACGGGATGTGACGTCGAGTGCCAAGATGATCCTATTCTTCTTGTCCATCTGCTCCCCGTGGCAAATCATCTACCCTTTGGATAATCTTTCTGTTCGTTGCCCTCCCGAAAGTACTATCATTATACCGAAGCGGCATATGATCCCCGTGAGCAACATCAGAAGAATGGCGAAAGGCTCCGCATACACACGCAAACTGCCTCGGGGCTGCGTCCTCTGCGAGAAGGGCGCGAAGCTCGTGCTCCTCGTCACGGGCAAGTGTTCTCGGAGATGCTGCTACTGTCCGCTGTCGTCAGCTAAGAGAGGAAAGGACGTTTTCTTCGCAAACGAGAGAAGTGTCCGCGGCGTCGATGAGGTGATCCACGAGGCCGGGCTCATGGATGCGCTCGGGACTGGCATCACAGGCGGAGACCCGCTTGAGGACATCGACAGGACGGTGGAATCCATCGAAGCGCTCAAGAAGAGATTCGGGAAACAACACCATATTCATCTGTACACTTCGACGACCGACTTGAAGAAGATAGACATGGTGGCAAGAGCCGGGCTGGACGAGATAAGGTTCCATCCGCCAATGAGCCGATGGGGCAAGCTCAGCGGATCGGATTTCGACACCGCCGTAAGACGGGCGCAGAAGCACAAGTTGAAGGTCGGCCTGGAAGTACCTGCAATTCCTGGTAGGGCCAAGGACATCCTCGGAGCGATCTCGTTCGCGGACGAGCATGGGCTGGACTTCGTCAACCTCAATGAGCTGGAGTTCTCCGAGACTAATTGGCGCGCACTCCGGACTCTTGGGTTCGATGTCAAGGAGGAGAACGACGTCTCCTCTGGAGTGGCCGGGAGCGAAGAGCTCGCACTCGACCTCCTGAGAATCAAGACCGATGTGCCGCTGCACTACTGCTCCTCAGCGTTCAAGGACGGGATTCAGCTGAGGAGGAGGATCTTGCGGAGGGCGAAGAACGTCCGGAGGCCGCACGAACTGCTGACAAAGGACGGGACTCTGCTGATAGGCGTGATCGAGACGGACAAGGTGGCCGCGACGGCTGCACACATCATGAAGGATTTCGACGTGCCTGGCAGATTCGTCTGGAGCAATCCCTCCAAGAAACGGTTGGAGGTCGCACCTTGGATCCTCGAGGAGATAGCGGGTGAGCTGGACGACAGATCGTTCATAATTGAGGAATACCCCACGGCCGACAGACTCGAGGTGGAGCGCGTGCCGCTCAAGCGACGCTGATGCTCTGAACGTTGTGGTGTCTGTTGACAACCTCGCGGGCTATCCGCAGGTTCTTCCCGTTCTTGCCGATGGCCTTTCCCTTGACCTTCGGGTCGACGGTGACCGTCGCGTGGATGATGTTCCCCCGGTCCTCGATCGTGACGCTCTGGACCGAGTATGTGTGGAATACGTTCTTGATGAACGTCTCGGGGTCCTCCGAGTACTCGATGACGTGTATGTTCTTCCCCGTGAGGTTCTTCAGTCGGATGACGTTCTCGCCCTTCTTGCCCACGGCCCTGCTTCCCTGGCCCTTCTCCACCACGAAAACGAGCTTCTCCTCGGTCTCCAGGCAGTCCTTGACCTGGGTGCCGGTGACCTTCTCGAAGAGGGTGATGTACCGCAGGGTGTCTTCAGTGAAAGTGATGTCTCCCATGTGACCACTCATCAGGCGGAGAGTATGTTGGACTCTCCAGGGCTTATGATGGCCAACGCGGATATCGGGAATGGTTTCCCGCACGCAGACCCCAGCTCAACATTCGTTCCGTCGAATACCAGTACCTTCGGTGACGAGCCAGATTCCGTAAGCGATTTCTCAGGGCAGTTGCTCGAAACGACCACGAGCTTCGCCTCGCCCTTCTTGATGCACTTCTTCGTCTCCGCGAGGCCAAACCTCACGTCGCCTGTGGTCGCAGCGGTTTTGAGAGCGCGAGCGACGTCAATCATTCCTTTTCACCTTCTTTCTTTCCAGACGGTGCCCAAACGAGATTGACAGCGCCAGTACCCACAGTAACCGGCTGACCAACTATAATGTTTTCCACGACGCCCTCGAGCGTGTCCACCTCGCCTGTTATGCCTGCGCGGAGCAGGTGCGTCGAGGTGATCTCGAACGCCGCTCTCGCGAGCACGCTCGACTTGCGGCCCGAGATACCGTGCCTGCCGATGGCCTTCACGTCGCCATCGTTCGTCATGAGGTCGGCCACGAGCATTATGTGGCGTATGTCGACTGTAAGACCTTGCTCGTCAAGCGTTCGGGTGGCTTCGTTGATTATGGAGTTCCTCGCGGCTTCGATCCCGAGCGCCTCGTATATCTCCATGATGCTGTTAGTCGAAGTCCTCTTCTTGTCCACGTACTGGATCTCCAGGACCTTCTCGAGGTTCGAGCCTTCCGTGTAGATGACGTAGTGTCCGCTGACCCTTCGGATCACCGCTCTCTGGATGCCCTCGACGCCCTTTATCGGACATGCCTTGGTGTCCTCCGAGATCTTCTGGAGCTTCTTGTAGGACGGTTCGTCGCACTTGATCACGATGTTCTGTTCGCGCATCTCGCCGAGACCCTTCACTCCCTTGGACTTGTTGATCTTCCGGAGCACATCCTCCGGCGTGATGGACTTGCGCTCCATCTTCTTCCTCTCGAGCTTCACGAGGACCTCCATGTTGTTGATGTCGGTTTCGACGTCCGCGATGTCTATCAGATTCGTCCGCTCGATGTTCGATGCGATCTCACGCACCTTGTCCAGCTCGTCCTGGGCAGCCTCTTCCAGGTGAATCTCCATTATCGGGGTGCTTGGCACGCGCCTCGCGTCGACGATCTCGATCAGCCTCGGCAGACCGAGCGTGACGTTCATCTCCGCGACCCCTGCATAGTGGAAAGTCCTCATGGTCATCTGCGTGCCTGGCTCGCCTATGCTCTGCGCGGCAAGGATGCCCACGGACTCGTTCGGATCGACCATATGTGATTGGAACCTCTCGATCGTGAGGTCGAGCATCTTCTCGAGCAGCTTATCCGGTATCTCGACTCCCGCGAGCCTTACGGCTATCTCGCTCAGGACCGAGCGCGGGAGCTTTCGGTCCTTCTTCTCGAGCATCTTCATCATCTTGCTCTCAAGAGGAGTAATCTGAGGAGCCTTGCTCGGCAGCTCCTTC
>JBGQAM010000095.1:0-4585 GCA_041494275.1 Thermoplasmata archaeon
ATGTCTATCATGAGGGGAGGACCGGGGTTGACACTATCAAGGACCTCGAGTGTGAGGTTGTCATAGAAACAACCCCGACCGAGCTCACCAAAGGCGAACCGGGCCTCAGCCATGTGAAGACCGCTATGATGGAAGGGAGGCACGTGATATGCACGAACAAGGGACCACTGGCAATAGCCATGCCAGCGCTAATCGAGCTTGCACATCACAACCGCGTTGTATTCAAGTTCAGCGGAACCGTGGGAGGGGGAACGCCCGTCCTGGACTTCGCGAAGAAGTGTCTCGAGGGCAGCACAATCAAATCGATAAGTGGAATCCTAAACGGGACCTCAAACTACATCCTGAGCAGAATGACCGCCGAGGGCATCGAGATGGACGATGCGCTGGCGGAGGCTCAGAGGCTGGGATATGCTGAGGCCGACCCAACCTACGATGTCGGAGGATTCGACACTGCATGCAAGCTGGTCATCACGTCGAACTACGTTTTGGGGTCGAGCATGTCCATCAAAGACCTCGACATCAAGGGAATCGCAAAGGTCTCTCAGGGCGACATCGTGGGAGCGAAGGCGAGGGGGAATGTGATCAAGCTCATTGGCAGAGTTGAGAAAGCGGCCAACGTGGCACCCCAAGAAATCCCCATGACCCACCCCCTGAATGTTAGCGGCACATTCAATGCAGTCTCATTTGACACCTATCCAGCTGGAGAGGTGACCCTTGTAGGAAAGGGTGCTGGAGGAAAGGAGACGGCGAGCTCCGTGCTCAGAGATCTGATCGAGATAAGGAGGACTTTCGCCCGATAGGTATTTTTGTCGGGCTCCGATTCGGGTAGGTCCAAACATGAAAATCGTCATGAAATTCGGCGGGATTAGTATCGCGGACGGCGACAAGCTTAGAAAGGTCGGGACCATCGTGAGAAAGTATCACAAAGACGGTCACAAGCTAGTCGTGATCACGTCCGCCATGCACAACATGACAGATTCCCTCTTGGAGACTGCAAAGAAGGCGTGCAGAGGTGACAAGAAAGCGGTTCACGACTTCAAGGACGCCATCCACACGAGGCACAGGAAAGCAGCCGAAGCGGCGATATTGAACGAACAGGTCCTCAGCAGAACGATGGCCGCCTTGGATGCCCGGGTTGACGAGCTGAACAACATATTGCTGGGCGTCGCGCACATCGGTGAACTGACGCCTCGATCCCAAGATTTCGTAATTGGATACGGGGAGAAGCTTTCCGCTCCTTTGCTTCAGGGGGTCCTCGAGGATCTCGGGATCAGATCGAAGGTATTGACCGGGAGCGAGGCGGGAATCGTCACTGACGATCGATTCGGCGATGCTGCGCCTCTGATGAATATCACAACACACCAAGTGAGACAGATACTGGATCCTCTTCTGGAGGAGGCAATCGTTCCCGTGATTAGCGGGTTCATAGCCTCGACGCAGGAAGGGGTCCAGACAACTCTGGGCCGAGGGGGCTCGGACTACACCGCATCAATCATCGGCGCCGGAATAAAGGCAGACGAGATTTGGGTCTGGAAGGACGTCGACGGACTGATGACGGCCAATCCAAGAATAGTCAAATCGGCGAAGATGATCCGCGCCATCTCTTTCGCCGAGGCGATGGAGCTTGCACACTTTGGCGCGGAGGTCGTTCACCCGAAGGCTCTGGAATGCGCTTCGAAATACCGAATACCATTCAGGGTGAAGAGCATCCACGACCCAGATGGCAAGGGGACAATCATCGAGAGCGAGGTCAAAGTGAAATCCGGAGACGTTGTGAAGGCAATCACGAACATTGACGATGTGAGCCTCATCACAGTAAGTGGCGCGAGCATGGTAGGCACACCAAGGCTGGCCGCAAAGGTGTTGCAGATCCTGACAGATGAGGACATAGACGTGCTCATGATCTCGCAGAGCTCGTCAGAGGAGAGCATAACGCTTGCGATACCGAAGGCGAGCGGCGCGAAGGCTCAGAATGCGCTGGAGCTGTCCCTTTTGGGCTCTAAAGAGGTGAGGGAAGTCGCGGTAGAGGCTGGACTGAGCATCGTCGCCGTCGTAGGAGCTGGGATGAGAGGAACTCCTGGAGTCGCTGCACGCGTTTTCGGCACTATGGCCGGGAACGATGTGAATATAAGAGCTATCGCCCAGGGCTCGTCTGAATTGAACATATCATTCATAGTCAAGAAGGTGGACGCCAAGAAGGCGGTAGAGGCGTTGCACACAGATTTCAAACTAGGTCGGTGAACATGCCCAATATCCAAGACAGCGTCCCACTCAGGAGCGACTCGATGAGGAAGGGGCTCTCAAGGGCGCCTGCGAGAGGTCTCCTAAGGGCACTGGGGATGAACGACGCTGATTTCGAGAAGCCGATGATCGCGATTGCCAACTCGTTCAACACCATTGTGCCTGGCCACATGCATCTGAACAGACTTGTGAACGAAGTGAAGAAGGGGATCGAGGAGGCTGGCGGTGTCTCCTACGAGTTCGGGGTTCCTGGCATCTGCGACGGCATAGCGATGGGACTTGACGGAATGAGGTACTCACTGCCCTCAAGGGAGATCGTTGCGGACGGAATCGAGGCAATGGTCGAGGCTCATGTGGCGGACGGATGGGTAGGGGTAACCAACTGTGACAAGATCACGCCGGGGATGCTGATGGCCTGCGGGCGAGTCAACATACCCTCCGTAATGCTCACAGGCGGGCCGATGGTCCCCGGAGTCTACAGGGACAGGAAACTCGATGTGATCTCCATCTTCGAGGCGGTTGGGGAACTCAAGGCCGGTAAGATAACTGAGAATGACTTCGAGGAAATCGAGAAGAGGGCATGTCCGGGACCAGGATCGTGTTCAGGCTTGTTCACAGCCAACACGATGGCATGCCTCACCGAGGCTCTGGGACTGAGCATTTCTGGATGCGCATCCTCACATGCCATATCCGATGGCAAACTGGACATAGCACGGAGGACGGGAGCGCTAACCGTAGACCTTGTGCGCAAGGGCTACAAGCCACGCGACCTCGTGACCCGGGAGAGTTTCGAGAACGCTCTCAGAGTGGACAACGCGATCGGGGGATCCACCAACACGTGCCTCCACCTAATGGCGATAGCAAAGGAGTTCGGAGTACAGATTGAACTGGACCTCTTCGACAAGATATCGAAGGACACCAAGCACATTGTGGCGCTGAAGCCCGGCGGAGAGCATTTCATGGCGGATTTGGACAGGGCCGGAGGAATCCCGGCTGTACTTTCCAGGCTTTCTCCCAAGCTCAAGGACGCGCGAACTGTCGAGGGAAGATCCATCTTGGAGATCGCGAGGTCATCACCCGTGAAGGACCAGGATGTCGTGAGAGATCTCAAGAACGCATATCACGAAGAGGGTGGCATCGCAGTACTCTGGGGCAATTTGGCCGAAGAGGGATGCGTTGTCAAACAGTCCGCGGTGGTTTCGTCGATGAGGAAGTTCGAAGGGCCCGCCAAGGTCTTCGATTCTGAGAAGGATGCGACCGACTCCATGCTCTCGGGGAAGATCAGGACAGGCGATGCCGTCGTCGTTCGCTACCAGGGACCCAAGGGAGCCCCTGGCATGCCGGAGATGCTCGGTCTGACCGCAATCCTTGCAGGAATGGGATTGAGCGAATCCGTTGCTCTGGTGACCGACGGCAGATTCTCCGGAGGAACCAGAGGATTGTCGATCGGCCATGTCTCTCCCGAGGCCTATGTTGGTGGAGCGCTCGGGGCAATCCGAGACAAGGACATCGTTAGGATCGATTTGGACAATAGAGAAATCGAGGTCTTGATCTCTCAGAAGGAGATAAGGTCGAGGCTCAAGGACAGACGCCTTCCGAGGATCAAGGTGACTGGGTTCCTGAAGCGTTACAGAGATATGGTCGGCTCTGCCAGCCAAGGAGCCGTTTTGGAGCCTCAGGGCTGAATGGACTGGACGGAATTTGCCTATTCCTTCAGAGTCTCTTTCCAGTGTGCTTCCTCGACGGGCAGATGGATTGCCGACTATGCTGGTTCTGCGTACAAATGCTGTACGTCTTTCGAGTCCCGTTCGTATCGGGAGAGCGCAATCGACAGCATTCGCCTCGGAAAGATTCTTGACCTGCAAGACTGTTGACCTGTCCAGGCTCGAATGATAGATGTTGGGTGCCGATTGTGAATGAGATTGCGGATTTCGTATTCGAGATACTGCCCGGCCTCATCGGCTTGGTGGTCGTATCCTACGTATTGATCACGGTATACACCTTGAAAGCCCGATTCTTCGAAGCCGTGCGCAGCTGGCTAGTTCTCCTATTCGCGGTATCCTTGATGGTGCTCTGGATTCTGGAAATCGCCACCGACGCTCTCGTTACATGGTCGGTCGATGCGCACGCATCCGTAGACCTTACATTCGTCATCGTCTCCATATGGCTTTCCCTTTCGGCCGTTCTCCTCACCACGGTCTATTCCAAATACAGTTCGGTCGAGCACTTCAAGGCTTGGCTACGACGGCGCCCCTTGAACCTGATAACGGGTTGGGGAATCATTGGCATTGCGCTTATCGTCCTCGTCTGGACAAGTGATCTGGAGGGTGCCGAGGGCCTGAAT
>JBGQAM010000054.1:0-11411 GCA_041494275.1 Thermoplasmata archaeon
ACCGCACGCGCGCCTGCTTCCAGCCCCTCCCGGTGTTCAGCAACAACATCTGGCGCGTTCCCTCCCTCGTGAGGGTCGTGGAGATGGGGACCACGATCTTCCAGCTCATCGACTCCACAAATACGGACCTGCTCGTGACCTTCTCCTTGGACTTCTTGAAGTATCAGCCGATGATCGAGGATGGAGGATGGGCAAAGACCTGGATCCGTGACTTCGGGTTCGAGCTTGTCGGCTTCATGATGCTCGCCGGCCTTACGATAGCGGCAGTCCGCAGGTTCATCTTCAAGCCCAAGATCGTCAGGACAGAGCTTCCTGACGCGACATCGATCTTGTTCCTTCTTGTGGTGGTCCTCGGCGGATTCATTCTGGAAGGCATGGGCATCGCTGGCAGGATACCAGGTCATCAGGTGGATACGGCGTACTCGTTCCTCGGCTACGCCCTTTCACAACTCATACCAAGTTCCGCAGGCCAGTACTACGATCAGGCGTGGCTAGTACACGGGGTCATGAGCGCTCTCCTGATCGCGTACATCCCATTCAGCAAGCTCTTTCACATGATCGCCACGCCGGTCGCGATCGAGGCGGACAAGATGCTTCCGACGGGGGGGAGATGATCCCGAAGAAGTTGGACATCTCCAAGCTAGACGTGCTCGCGCTCATGCGCTACGACGCGTGCACACGCTGCGGAGAGTGCACATCGACGTGCCCGACGGGGGGAGAGGCTCAGGATGTCGAACTAGTCACACCTCGAGGCAAGATCCTGAGGCTCAGGAAGTTCTACAAGGCTCAGTACGGTCTGAAGGCAAGATTACTGGGCCCGAAACAGATCCCAGAAGACCAGCTCAAGGAGCTATCGAGCAGGGCCTATGAGTGCACGATATGCGGCCAGTGCAAGACCGTGTGCCCAGCGCACCTGGACACGATCGAGATGTGGGAGAACATGCGCGAATTCCTTGTTGCGAACGGTCTCGCGCCTCTTCCGGCACATGAGTCTATCGTCAAGAGCATCGAGAACTACGGCAACCCTTGGATGCAACCCAGATCTCAGAGGTCTCGTTGGTCAAAGAAGCTCGAGAAAGAGGTCAAGATCAAGGACGCCACGAAGGAGAAGTGCGAAGTCCTCTTCTTCGTTGGCTGCACGGCTGCTTACGACCCGAACATAAGGAACATGGCACTGGACACGGCTCGCGTAATGGGGAAGGCCGGTATCGATTTCGGCACCCTCGGGGACGATGAGGGCTGCTGCGGCTCGACGCTACTTCGGACAGGCCTGCTTGAGTCTGCGAGGAAGTTGGCGCTGAAGAACATCGAGATGTTCGAGAAGGCCTCGCCCTCCGTAATCGTCACAAGCTGCGCGGGATGCTACAAGACGATACGTCAGGACTATCCGAAAGTGGGGAAGGTCAACGCTCGCGTGGTCCACATCACTCAGTTCGTGAACGAGCTCATCGACTCCGGCAGGCTCAAGCTCGAGAAGAAGGTAGACGGAGTCGTGACATTCCACGACCCCTGCCACCTCGGCCGGCACAACCTGTTGTACGACGAACCAAGGAAGATCCTCCACTCCATCCCCGGCGTCAAGCTCGTGGAGATGGAGCGGAATAGGGCCGAGGCCAGATGCTGCGGGGCTGGAGGCGGCGTTAAGACAGCGTTCCCAGACCTTGCACAGAAGATATCGTTCCTGAGAGTGGAGGACGCTGAGAGGACCGGTGCTGAGATACTGACGACTTCGTGCCCGTTCTGCTACCAGAGCCTGAAGACATCGATCGATGCGAAAGGGTCGAAGCTCAAGATGATGGATTTGATGGAACTCGTCAGACAGTCATGCTCGCCCTGAGTCCCACGACGCAGACTAGGAAAATCATTAAGTTGCGACTAGGCAGTGTATAGCCGATAAACATGACAACCACAAATCCACCCACGATTGCGATCCCGCCAATTCACGTGCAGGCCCAGCGAGCGAACCTTCCGACCATTGTACCGGTTGGCATCATGGTCCTCATACTCGCGCTGGTATTCAGCTTCTCATACTACACATCGGACGATTGGTGGATCGGAGAGGTGATTGGCCTGGTCGGCATCGCTCTCGTCGCGGTGATGTTCTTCGTCAACGAGCACCAGGACAAGGTCCACCAGGCTGCCAGAGGCGGTGCCTGGACATTCGACAAGAGGTTCTTCTTGATTGGCGAGATCTCCGCCGCAGTCGGGGTCACCTTGGTGTTGGCCGGTGGGGCGTCACTGTCAGGCATCTCCGCGGGCGTGGCCTCGCTCTTCGGCGTCGCCCTACTCATCGCCGCGTTCTTCATGATAATCGTCTCGCTCCGCATCTGAAAGATCAGTGCAATTGGTCAGCGTGGCCAGCTCCCACAGGCAGCACCGTAGCGCCCTTCTTCGGCTCGTAGGCAAGCGCGCCCAACAGCAAGAACGGTATCGCCAAGAGGAAACAGTGCTGTGGCGAGACTCCTAGGTACAGCAACAAGATGAGGACTGCGATCGAGCTCGATCTCCCGATGTCGAGCATGAACTCCCTCCCGATCACTGAATCGTTCTTTGCCAGCTCGAGCTTGTCCGTGAGTATCGCGAAGATGAAGACCGGAAGGATGAAGCTGGCGAATTCCAGGAGGCCGTTGGCCAAGGCGTATTCGTTGAGCGAGCCCGCAAGCGCGATCAGAATGACGCAAGGGATAGACGTCAGCGCGCTGATCATGACGAACAGTCTCCTGTTCTGTATCTTGTCTGAGACCTTGCCCAGGATTATGGCCATGATGCCCGCGCTGAGGCCGAAAAGGGAGAACAGCGCACCTAGGTCGACCTCTTCCTGCGTGAAGATGTAAGCGACAAGTACAACGTCAACCCAGAATACTCCTTCGAATCCGCCCTCGCCCAAGAGTGCGACGACGTTCCTCCGCCCAAGTGCGCCAAGCCTTATCTTCATCACCTGGTCGGTCGGGATGTACTTCCTGTAGGCGACAACGACTACGGCTGTTGCCAAGATGATCAAGATGCCGAGGGAGAACAGCAGCTGATAGTCCGCGAAGCCGATGACCATGCCTCCCAGAAGAGGAGCGAAGAAGGTCGCCAGAGGCCACACGAAGAAGACCGCGCCGTATGTAACGCCCCGGTCAGTCTTATCGGTCATCTGCGCCATCAATATGTTGAATGGCGTCCAAAACAGAGGATAGTTCAGGCCGAAAGCGACGGCCACAGTGATGGCCAATACCCAGCCGTTGTCTATCGTGATGAACAGGCCGTATTCCACAATCAGGAAGGTCAAGCCAACGAGCATCGCGTTTCTCGGGTCGAGGTGCGGCTTCCAGGACATCCACAGGCTTACGAATATCGCGATGAAGAACCCGAGGCCCAAGTAGATGGGTCCGGACCACATTGGCATATCGAAGTGTTTGAAGAGGTAGACCATGTTGAATGATGATGCGAACGTGTTGCCGAACGCGAGCATCGCGTTGATGATCATCAGGCCCGCGAAAGCGCGCTTGTCCATGTTGACCAGAATCAGGGACCCTCGCTTAAACTTTCCCAGCTAGACTCATTTCTCAGACTTGCGCCAGGCGAACAGCTTCTGCTTCTGGTGCCCGCCAGGGCCACCTCTCTGCTCCCGCGCCTTTTGGATGCACTCTTCACCGTCGCACACGAAGGTAGCGAAGAGGAAGTGTGTTGCAGGCTTGCCGCAGATCTGGCATCTCTCGTCGGTTTTCATCTGGTCTCACCCAAGGATGGCACTGCGTATCTAAGCCTGCGCCTGACCGCGTCCGATTTCTTAGAGACGAGCCTCCTTCCGACCTTCGACTCCGAGAGGACGGTGTAGAACTCGAGGTCCGCGCCGCATTCGGGGCAGATAGGTTCTGATCTCGCAACCTGCGCGTCGCATACGGGGCACGCCTTGATGCCCGCCAATCTAGACGGTGATCGCGACTTGCCTCCGACCAATACTCTTTGTCGAGCTGGTGCGCCAGCCCGGTCGCGTTGCTCGAGAGGCCTAGTGGTCGTCTTTGCTGGTGGGGAAGGCGGTAGTTCGAGCGCAGACCCTAGAGCCAAAACAGATCTTGGCGCGACCCATGTGAACGCGTTGTCCCCGCTTGCCCTCACGAATTGGATCAATCTCTGTCGGAGCGCCTCCTCGTCGCCGTTCTCGTCGGTCCCGTAGATCCTGCTGAGGATCCTGAGGTCATCGATGTCGTCGAACAGCTTGATGTCGCTCTCGGGAACCACTTCAACATGGTATCGTTTGTACAGGATGTAGGTGTAAATCAGAATGACGACGAGCGCGGAGAATATCACAGGAAACGGATCGTATCCGATGTCTAGGAGAGCTGCGGCTGAGGCAACGTCCACAAGGAATAGGATAAGCGTAAACGCCCTCCACGCTTGCTTCGGTTCCATAGAGCGCCCGCTCAAGGAACGGTTGGCCCGTAGAAAAAACCTCTGTGTCAGCCGTGTCAGGCTTTCTCGATCTCCATCGAGAAGTCGATCGACTTGACCGAGTGCGTGAGCGATCCGAGCGAGATGATGTCCGCGCCGGCGGCATACTGTTCGATGTTCTCCGGCCTTATCCCGCCCGAAGCCTCTATGAGCACATCGGGGTTGAGCTTCCTCAGCTCGGCCGAGAGCTCCCTTACTTCATCCGGTACGAAATTGTCAAGCATGACTATGTCCGCGCCGCTCTTCACAGCGGTCGTCGCATCCGCAGCGTTCTCCACCTCGATCTCAATCTTCTTGGTGAAGCTGCCGCTCTTGGCAAGTCTGAGCGCCTCGACCACTCCTCCGGCCATCTTGATGTGATTGTCCTTTATCAGGACGGCATCGAAAAGCCCCGCTCTGTGCGGGTCCCCTCCACCGATGACTACGGCTTTCTTCTCGAACTCTCGGAACCCGGGTGTCGTCTTGCGCGTCGCTGCGACCCTGACCTTCGGGTTCACCTTCCTGCACTTCGCGACAAGGTCATGAGTGAGCGTCGCGACGCCGCTCATCCGCATCAAGAAGTTCAGCGCGAGCCTCTCGCCCGCAAGAATCCCTCTCGCGGGGCCTTCGACCTCTAGGACGACGTCTCCTTTGCCAATCATCGAGCCGTCCTCCTTGATCTTGACGATTCTCGCTCCGAGCTCTTCGAAGACAGCTCCCGCCTCCGACACGCCCGCTAGCACGCACTGTTCCTTGCACACGATTCGTCCTTTCGCATTAGCTTCCGCGGGGACTACTAGTTCGGAGGTGATGTCTCCAGAGCCAATGTCCTCTCTGAGGAATTCCTGGAGCTTGGATTTCATGCGCCACGTGGCAGGGCGTCGGGGGATAACTATGTTTTGGGGAAAACCAATGGGATCAGATCGTCCACTTCTCGCCATTCTTGGGCAGATGAACCTCGAACCCCTGTGCTTTCAAGTCGCCTGCGAGGATCTCCCTCTCGTCGCCATGCATGAGCACGATCTTCTCGGGGGAGCACCCTTTCGCGAATGCGAGAAGCTCGTCATGGCCTGCATGCGCTGAGAAGTCGTACTTCAATACTTCGCAGTTCACCTTTTCGCTGACTCCCTGGAATTCCATGTAGCCCGTTTCGAGGAGCTTCCGGCCGTTGCTTCCCTCGACCTGGTACCCGGTCAGTAGTATCGCG
Source organism: Thermoplasmata archaeon (assembly GCA_041494275.1). Lineage (GTDB taxonomy): Archaea > Thermoplasmatota > Thermoplasmata > UBA10834 > UBA10834 > COMBO-56-21. The sequence goes on from JBGQAM010000054.1 coordinate 5,624, forward strand.
CTCTTAGGGTCGTTCCTGACGGTTTCCGCATAGCCAAGGACGGGGCCGCCGTCCAGCATTCCGCTCGTCGTCACTACGACGTCCGCTTGGACGGCTCGCGAGCGCGCGTGAACGTTCCTCACTTCGTGAGTCCTGTTGACCGCCTGCCTCAAGCGCTTGGCGGATCTGACGAATTCCGGGTATCTGAGATAGATTGTGTTGACCTTCTTCCCCATGCCGTCCAGCCAGAAATCGAACTTGCTGTCCTTCAGAAGCAGGAGTATCTCCTGCGTCCTGCCTACTGCGAACGAAGGTATGATGGCCGTGCCTCCTCTTTGAGTGACCTCCTCGATCTTCTTGAGAAGGGCGTACTCCGTCTTCAACCTGGCCGGATGGTTCCTTCCTGAGTACGTGGACTCCATGATCAGGTTGTCACACTTGACGGGTTTCGCTCCCGCGACCAGCCTCGTGTCCAGCGTATGCAGGTCCCCCGTGATGAGCGTCGTCCTCTTGCCCTGGAGCTCGTACATCGTCGCCCCCGGGATGTGACCGGCGGAGTGCGCGACGACTGTCATCTTGCCAGCTTGGCTCGTGTCGCCGAACTGGATATCGTCGAACTTCCTGCGGGCGATCTTGACATCGGCTGATGTGTACGGTTCCGGGTACCCCTCGGCAGCGCCAATCTTGATGCTGTCATCCATCAGCAGTATGCCGATCTCCCGGGAGATGCTCGTGGATACAACGTTGATATCGTACCGGGCCGTGAGCCAGGGAATCATGCCGCAGTGGTCAAGGTGAGAGTGGGTCAGGAACATGACATCAATTGGAGGACAGGACGCAGGGTACTGTGGAGGGTCGGTTGCCGTAATCCCATAGTCGAAGAGCACTCTGGCTCCGGGGCATTTGAGAAGTATGCCGAGCCTGCCTACTTCGTTCCCTCCTCCGAGGAACTCTCCTTCCAATGGCATTCGGTTGGGCGAACGGTTCTCACTATTATATGCTTGTGCCACCGACTTCTGCTAGATGAATACTCAATCCCCGACTATCTGGACCATCAGCTCTCTCGTCCTAGGCTTGTTGTCGAATTCAAGGAGCACTATCTGCTGCCAAGTGCCGAGCACGACTTCCCCATTCACTATCGGAACCGTGAGCGATGGCCCAACAAAGGACGCTCGTATGTGCGAGTGACCGTTCCCGTCGCCCCATCTTCGATGGTGCTCGTAGTCGATGCTCTTGGGGTACAGACGATCCATCGCGTCTCTCATGTCCGTCACAAGCCCGGGCTCGTGCTCGACCGTCGTGACGGCAGCTGTGGAACCGACCACGAACACGCATGCGAGCCCTTCCCTGATCTTCGACTTGGAAACGATCTCCCTTACCTTCTCAGTGACGTCGATCACATCATCTCGAGCGGAAGTCTTGAGCGTGATAGAGCCATTCGCTGTCGTCAAGGGCAATCACCGGGGCGGGCTATCGTTTTCAAAATCGATAACAGTTATCCTCGCAAGAAGCCTTCCATACTCTGGGTTCGAGAGATGGTACGTACCATCTCTAGTGTGACACTCTCTCACAACCTCTAAATATCTGCATTCTATAATCATACTACTCTGATGAGCTCTGATCATGCGTACTATGGAAGGCCATTCAAGGCCTACAACGCAGACAAAAGGGTCTGGTTGGTTTCAGCGTTCCGAGTAGAGCTGATAAAGAACGGGATCGAGAAGGCCGGAAGTATCAACAGGTTGGCGCGCGAACTCGGCTACCGGTCGAGGATCCACCCGGGATGGAGTATTAGACAGATCCTTGTTGGGGAGCAGCCTTTCCCGTTTGAGAAGCTGGTAAAGCTCTCGGACTATGTTGGATACCCGATCGAGGACATTCTCAGGTATAGGACTGAATCCGAGAGAGTCAACGAGAACAACACGAACGAGGCTTTGAGGAAGTACGGGCTCTGGTGCTACCACATCCAGAGGATCCGGCTGCGGTAGGCACGCACATCTCTTGGCCGCGATACCGTTTTTCTCATTCAATCAGCAGGCCTGGCCATGCGCGGTAGTCCGTCAAAAACCATATATACGGACAAGCCTGTTGTGTTGACCATGGCACTGGGGGGCTCCGAACTCGGACTGGCTTTCATCATCATAGGAATACTCATGCTTCTAGCGGAGCTGTCGGCTCCGGGCGCTTTCATACTCGTGCCCGCGACAGTCTTGCTGGTGCTCGGTTTTGTCGGGATGGTCGCGCCCGATGTTCTGATCAGCTGGTGGTCGCCGGTCATCGTGGCCGTCGTCGTGATACCCATTACCTACGTGACCATGAAGATGTACCAGAAGCTCGCCCCGCCTGCTCCTCCTGAGACCACGGTCGCGACGTCCCTGGTCGGGATGACCGGGGTCGTCGTGGCGGACGTCGCACCGAACAACCTCAAGGGTAAGGTCAGGATAGAGCACGACACCTGGAGCGCGACCTCGAGCAAGGCGATACCCGCTGGCAAGAAGGTCGTGGTGAAGATGAGCGAAGGGGTCCACGTCACAGTTGAAGAGGTCGAATAGGAAGTTGGATAGGAGGGATTGGAATGGCAACAGATCTTGGATTGTTTGTAGGACTGGTCATACTCGTGCTGATAGCAGTGGTCGCGGTCATGACCAGCGCGATCAAGATCGTCCTACCGTATGAGCAGGCCATATACATGCGGCTGGGACGATATATGCGAGTCCTGAGCCAAGGTGTGAACTTCGTCGCACCGTTGATCAACCAGGTAGTCAGGATCGATCTGAGGACGCAGGTCCTGGACGTCCCGAGGCAGGAAGTCATCACGAAGGACAACTCGCCGACGAACGTTGACGCGATCATATACATCAAAGTCATCGACCCGACCAAGGCGTTCTTCCAGGTCACGAACTACAGGACTGCGACCATCTACTTGGCGCAGACCACGCTCAGGTCGCTCATCGGTGACATGGAGCTGGACGAGGTCCTGTCCAACAGGCAGAAGATCAACCTTCACCTGAGGGACGTCCTCGACGAGGCCACCGACAAGTGGGGCGTGAAGGTAGAAGGCGTCGAGATAAGAGAGGTCGACCCCGCGGGCAAGGTCAAGGACGCCATGGAGGAGCAGACCTCGGCCGAGAGGCTGAGGAGAGCCGCTATCCTGAAGGCGGACGGCTCCAAGAGGGCGGCCATCCTGAGCGCTGAAGGTGAGAAGAGATCACGCATCCTGCAGGCTGAGGGTCTCAGACAGGCGAAGATCCTGGAGGCCGAGGGTGAGAGGCTCGCCATCATATTGCGCAGCCAAGGTGACGCGCAGAAACTGAGAATCATGAGCGTCGGCGCGCAGCCCCTGGACTCGAAGGCTTTGACGGTCTTGTCACTTGAGACGATGAGGGCCCTTGGCAACGGACAGGCAACGAAGATCATCTTCCCGTTCGAGCTCACGAAGCTGGTCGAGGGCGCGAGCCAGTACCTCGGCATCGGCAGGGAGACGCCCGCAAGGGAGGTCTCGAGGCCCGAGGAGGTCGAGCGCGTGGTCGGCAAGGCGGACGATGTGCTGGGCCCGATCCCGACGCCGGATGAGCTGCACGCGGAGCTGAAGGCGCTCGAGAAGGCGATGGAAGACGAGAAGATCGAGGCGGAGGAGATCGCCGAGATCACCAAGAAGGCCACGAAGAAGGCCCAACAAGACAGAGAGTACCAGGGCTGAACAAACGCCTTTCAGAAACCCTTTCCCAGTGTTCTTATTTCACTTTGCCTTCGCCAGAAGCTGGTCCGCAGCTGCCTCTGCCTTCTTGAGGAACTCCTTCTCGTCAAGGCTCACCATCTTGCGATCTCTGAGGACGAACTTGCCGTCTACGATCGAGTCCCGAACCGCGTGGCTGGGACTTGCGTATACAAGGTTCGCCACGACATTGTCAGGCCGCGTGGGCACCATTGACGGGACATTGCAGTCCAGAATGATCAGGTCGGCCTTCTTCCCCGGCTCGATGGACCCGAGCTCTTTGTCCGCACCGATGCATTTGGCCGCATCTACCGTCGCCATGTCGAGGCACTTCTGGGCGGGCAGCACGGCCGCGTCCCACCTGTGGGCCTTGTGCAGCAGCGACGCGAACTTCATCTCCAGGAACATGTCGAGGGTGTTGTTCGATGAACACCCATCGGTCCCGAGGCTGACGTTGACTCCCTCGTGGAACATCTCGGGGAGCGGAGCGACTCCGCCGCTTGCGAGCTTCATGTTGGATGTGGGGCAGTGGGCCACATTGACCTCCGCGCGTGCCAGAGCCCTGACCTCGTTGATCGTTAGCCACACCGAGTGCGCCGCGAGGTCGCCCTTCGATAGGAAGCCTATCTCCGCAAGATGCTCCGCCGGCCTCTTGCCCTTCTGCTTCAGGTACTCGTAGACCTCGAACCTCGTCTCGGACAGGTGGTAGTGGCAGAAAGTCTTCTCCTTGGCTGCCAGTTCTTTTCCCTCCATCAGCGTCTCGTCCGAACAGACGTAGACTCCTTGGAGGGCAACGATGGGCTTGATGAGCGGTCTTCCTTTGTGCGACCTGATGAAGTTCTCGCAGTTATTGATCGGCTTGCCCTTCTGGGTCGTGAACTTCTCGTCCAGCACGGTCCAGCCGAGGTACCCTCGAAGCCCAACCTCTTCGACGCTCTTCGCAATGGCGTCCTCGGAGTAGTACATGTCAACGAAGGTCGTGGTCCCGGACCGGGCCATCTCCAGGCACCCGAGCGTCGCCCCGACGGCCACATCTTCGGGCGTGCGCTTGGCGTCTATCGCAAATGTCTTGTCCAGAAACTTGTCGAGCTTGACGTCGTCCGCGATGCTCCTCATGAGCGACATCGCGACATGCGTGTGGCAGTTGATCAGGCCGGGCATGACGATACAGCCCGTGGCGTCGACGACTTCGTCGGGCCTCGCTTTCGCATGGCCGACGTTCGCTATTCGGCCATTCTCGATGAGGACATCACCCTTCATGACCTCTCGCTTCCAGTTCTGAGTGACCACGAGTCCGCCCTTGACCAGTAAGCTCAATTGCACGCACCTTCCTGCTCGGAACTGTATTAAAGGGCTCGGTCATTAAGGTTTGGAGACAATGGTCAGGATAACATTTCTGGGCACTGGTGGGGGGCGCTTCGCGACCATTTATCAGGCGCGCGCCACCGGCGGAATCTACATCGAGGACCAGAGGAATCTTCACATAGACCCGGGCCCGGGAGCTCTCGTTAGGATGCGATCGGTAGGGATAGACCCCCTGGCCACCGACGCGATACTCATATCCCATTGCCATCCGGACCACTACGTCGACGCCGAGATACTCATCGAAGCGATGACTGAGGGCGGGACGCGCAAGCAGGGGGTTCTGCTAGCCAGCTTGAGCGTCATCGACGGCAACGGCGATTTCGGCCCAGCGATATCCAAGTACCACCTCTCAAAGCCCAAGGTAGTCAAGATCATGCAGCCGTTCAACAAGATCGGGCTCAAGCCTCTCGAGATATTCGCCACGCCCTCCGCTCATTCCGACACTAGCTCGATCGGATTCAGGATACAGACCACCGCCGGCATGGTCTCCTATGTCTCTGACACTCAACTCGTCGAACAGGTCATCAAGGCGCACAAGCATTGCAGAGTCCTCATCGCATGCGTGACGAAACCTCTCGGCCAGAGGATCCCGCATCACCTGAGCACCGAGGACGCAGGCTATCTCATCGAGAAGCTCAAGCCAGAGCTGGCGGTCATAACCCACTTCGGTATGCGCGTTATCCAGGAGAACCCTGAGACGCAGGCGAAGTGGATAGAGGAGAGATCCGG
>JBGQAM010000088.1:0-5885 GCA_041494275.1 Thermoplasmata archaeon
ATCTACGGCGCGGGCGTTCTTGATGGAATGGTGGAATTCTTGACATCCCTTCTGAACAACGACGGCATATTCGTCGCGACGGTGACTCCGTCGGTGAGATCTACGAGCAGACTTTCGGACCTCGCGCACACACATCTGAGGATCGACAAGATCTCGGGAGTCACGATGATCAGGGGAGAGGAACCGTACACTGCCCCGAACGCGATGACTGACCCAGCGCACGGAGACTTCAGACCGAAACTGGTGCCAATACTGTGAGTGGCAAGGACTCATTCGAAGCACTTAGGAGAGGACCATGTTCCCTGAGAACTACGCGGTCCTTGTCGTAGGCGACCCGAGCGCAGGCTTGTTCGAGTTCTGCTGCTATCTTGGAGCCACCTATCTGAAAGCTGGGCAGAAGGTGGTCATCCTTGAGGCGAACACATCCCCCGATAGAGTGCGAAGACAAATGCTGGAGTTCGGTGTTGACGCTGGTCAGCACGAGTTGGACAAGAATCTCCTGATTATTGACGCTTACACGCCGCAGCCTGAGGTGGATGATGACCCCAACGCGCTAAGAGTGCCGGACATTTCGAGCTTGGGCGACATATTCGAAGCAGTGACGAAGGGGATCGACAAGGTTGGAGGCCAGCCCGTGAAGGTTCTGTTCGATTCGCTAACACCGTTCTTCATGCATCACGATTCCAGTGCTATGGGCCGATTCTTCAAAGACCTGACGACCATCGCCAGATTCAGCGGCACTCTCACCGCCGTCGTTCATAGGAACATCCTGGACGAGGACCAGATCGCCCTTCTCTCGTCTATCGCGGACGGTCTGCTTGAGGTTAAGGTCGACGATAGCTTTCGGAGGCTCGTCAGGATCAACTACCTTCGAGGGGTGCTTGTCAAACCAAGATGGGTCCCCTTCGAATTCCAGAGAGAAGAAGAAGCCGAAGGGACTTCGCTTATCTGGAGCAGGAGGTAGAAAGCCGATGGGAAAGGGTTTCTCAGAGGTCTCGTTCCTCAGTGTTTGAAGAGCCTCAGTCCGCTGAACACCATCGAGATACCGTGCTCCTCAGCGGCCTGGATCGCCTCGGCGTCGTTGACCGATCCACCGGGCTGGATGATGACGGACACGCCTACTTGAGCCGCAGCGTCCACGCCATCCCTGAATGGGAAGAACGCGTCGGAGACGAGCACGCTCCCCTTCGCCTCTGGGCCCGCCTTCATACCAGCAATCTTCGTGGAATCGACTCTGCTCATCTGGCCAGCACCGACACCGACGGTCCTCTCGCCCTTGACTAGCAATATGGTATTGGACTTGATGTGCCTGCAGACTTTCACGCCGAAGATCATAGCGTCCATCTCCTCGTCAGTGGGCGCGCGCTTCGTGACGACCTTCAGTTTGGATTTGTCAAGCTCTGCATATGCATCGGTCTGAACCAACAGGCCACCTTTGACCTTCGTCATGAAGATCCTGCCCTCTTCCCTCTTGATGGGAACGTTTGTTCTCAAGAGCCTGATGTTCTTCTTGGATTCCAGGTGTTTCTCTGCATCGGGTTCGTAGTTCGGAGCTATGACAGCCTCGACGAAGTGACTGCCGATCTCCTTTGCGGTTTCCATGTCGACGGGCCTGTTAAGTCCTACGACGCACCCGAACGCACTCAGCGAGTCCGCGTTGTATGCGACTCTGAATGCCTCGGCGATGGTAGCTGCGCTTGCGACTCCCGAGGGATTCGTGTGCTTGATCACGGCCGCCGTCGGCTTCTCGAAATCAGAAACGATTGCGAGCGCGGCATCGAGATCTATCACATTGCAGTACGAGATCTCTTTTCCGTGGAGCTTGTCCGCCGCCGCCACGCTCAACGGTGTCTGTTCGAAAAGGTCCTTGTAGAACGCTGCCTTCTGGTGCGGGTTCTCTCCGTATCTGAGGTCCCCCAACTTCTCGAATGAAAGCGTGAGATTCTTCGGGAACAGCTCTCCTTCTCCGAACTTCTTGCCCAGGAACTGGGCAATGGCAGAATCGTATCTTGCTGTCGATCTGAAGGCTTCCAACGCCAACTTGTGGCGGGTCTCGTCCGATAGATGGCAGTCGTTATCTCGCAGCTCCGCAAGTATCTGAGGATACATCGCAGGGTTCGTGACCACTGCCACAGCCGAGTTGTTCTTGGCCGCCGACCTTATCATCGAGGGACCGCCGATGTCGATGTTCTCGATGGCGTCCTCGATCTTCACGCCGGGCTTCGCGACGGTTGCCTCGAACGGGTACAGATTCACGACCACCATGTCGATCGGCTCGATCCCGTGCTTCTTGATTGCTTCCATGTGCTCCGGCTTCTCCCTCATGGCCAGGAGGCCTCCATGGATCGCGGGATGGAGCGTTTTGACCCTGCCATCCAGCATCTCGGGGAATTTCGTCACTTCCGATACCCCGACAACAGGAATACCCGCCTTCTCGAGCGCGGACATCGTTCCGCCAGTCGACATGATATCAATTCCGAGATCAACAAGGCCTTTGGCGAATTCGACCAGACCTGTCTTGTCAGATACACTTATCAATGCTTTCTTGACCTTGCTCATTCGTCATACACTCCACTGTCAGCTGAAGCATCCCTCCCCTCTTGGCAAAAGGTATGCATGGAGGTTATTCCATGGTTCCTTATAACGGTTTTCGTGAGTACCTAGACCCCGAGTTCTAAGGTCACGACCTCTTTGATGAGATTGAACGGAAGGTTGCCGTAGCCTGCAAGGATGTCATGGAATTTCTTCTCGTCGAACTTCTCTCCGAGCTTGCTCTCGAGGTCCTTTCTCAGGTCGAGAACGAGGTGTCTGCCTATCATGTATGACAACGCCTGCCCGGGCGTGTGCGAGTATCTCTTCACCTCATCTTCCATTGCGTTTCTCGCCATGCCCGTCTCCTTCGTCATCCATTCTACCATCTCCTCGATGGTCGTCTCACCCTGGGCGAGCTTGATGTCTGCGATTATCCTGCACGCCCTCCAGATCGCCCCGTTGAGCATCTCGAACTCCGCGTCATCGGTCGCCTCGAATCCGTGGTCGAACATCATCTTCTCGCAGTAGTGCGCCCACCCCTCGACTGTCTCGGTCGACAATGCAGCAATGTCTCCCCCTCCGCTCCCAGCCATCTGGAGCATCCAGTGCTTCTTGTTGGACATGACTCCTTGGTGGAAATGGCCCGGGTACGCTTCGTGCACGGCTGTGTTGACTATGGCCGCATAGTTCAGGTGGCTTCCGAGGTCCTTTGAGTCTCTGGGTCTCGTGACGACGTATGTGCCTTCTTGGATCTTGTCGAACTTGAAGGGGCTATAGAGCGCGGCGTACGGTAGCAGGGAAGCCATGAATGCTGGCGTCTCCATGACTTCTAGTTTTGCACTCGGGTCGACGGTGGCAAGGTCGTGCTCGATGATGAACTGCTTGGCCTTGTTCATCGCGTCCTCGGTCGCTTTGAGAGCGTCCTCAAAAGTCTTCGGGCTTTTCGCGCTGACGATCTCAGCCGCCCCGGTGACGCCCTTGCCAGGGGCGATCCTATCCGCCACCCTGGCCCTCTCCTCCTTGAATTCTTTCAGATACTTCTCGCCCAAGGTGAGCATCTTGTCCGGTGTGAGGCCAAGGTGTCGCATCTTCATCAACTTGGCGAACTTCTTCTTGCCCATCGCGAACTTCTTCGTGGAGCCATCCAGCATTTGCTTCAGCCAGTCCATGTGGTCCCTCAGTGCGCCTTCAGTCGTGCTGACGCTCTTCGTCAGATCTTCCATGAGGCTTTCCGAAATCCTGCCCTTTGAGGATGCTTCGATGAACCTCAGGAAGTCAGGGAACTGCTCCTGGGAGGTGATGGCCATCTCCGTCCATACCTGCACTGGCTTCGAGTCCCTGAACCTAGTTCGGAACTCATCCAGGTGTTTAGGCAGCCTGGATATTCGGGAGCACATCGCGCTAACTCGCTGGTCGTACGGGGCATATTCCCTTGTGAGCATGATGAAGAGGAGCCCGCCTGGAGTCTCGAGCGCATCCGGGTTCATCTTCCAGTGGGGGTAATCTTCGAGTGAGAACTGGAGAATCTCATTCTCCGATTTCAGGGCCTCGACCGAGAGCTTCTGCTCGATGCTCAGCTCCTCTGATTCCGCGATCTCGCTGGCCTTTGCACACCATGAAGTGAGCAGAACCCGCGTGTACTCATATCTCTTGAACCCGCCGTGCGGGAGTTGCCAGTCGTATGGCTCATGAAGGCCCAAGGCTGTCGCAGCATCTGGATTGATCTTCAGGAATTCCTTTAGCATCCCTTCGTTCAACTTGTCAAGCGTGGGCGATACCATGCAATCTCCGGGGGGTGAATGCGCTTGGGGTGCATCATGCTTGCGGGTCGACAGCTACAATTTCGGCCTCGGCAGCAGACCCGCCATTTCAACGATCTTCGGAACCATCTCTTCCCATGCGACGGCCATGATGTGCACGCCGTGCACTCCCTTGACCGTCTTCAAGTGCTCTATCTGCTCGACGCAGAGCTTGATTCCCTCTTCCTTCGGGTCCTTTGCGTTCTTCATACGGTCGACAATGTAGTTTGGAACAATCATTCCTGGAACCTTGTTCTTCATGTACCGTGCAGCCCCAGCTGACTTCATCGGGATGACACCGGCGAGCACATGGATCTTCTTGTCGAGTCCTCTCGCCCTCAACTCGTCCATCCACTTCTCGAACATGTCCATGTCGAATATCGCCTGGGTTTGGCAGAAGTCCGCGCCAGCAGCGACTTTCTTGGCGAGTCTAGAGACTCTGAATTCGTATGGGGTGGCGAACGGGTTCTCGGCGCAACCGAGGTACACCTTCGGAGGGTCTTTGATCACTTCTCCTCCGACCTGTTTTCCCTCCCTCCTGAGCGAGTCGAACACCTGGAGCTCGACTATCGACTCGAAATCGAAGACGTTCTTCGCTCCCTTCTCATTGCCGAAGATCTGGTGATCTCCGGTCAGACACAGGACGTTCTTCACGCCCAGCGCAGCTGCGCCGAGAAGGTCACTCTGAAGGGCGATTCTGTTCCTATCCCTGCAAGTCATCTGGATGACTGGCTCTACATCCTCACGCATTATGATGACCGCGCCTGCAATGCTCGATAGTCTGACAACGGCAGTCTGGTTGTCAGTCAAGTTGAACGCTTCAGCGAAACCCTTGAGCATCTTTGCGTGATGTGTCAACGGTTCTGGGTTGGCAGATTGCGGCGGCCCGATCTCCGCTGTCACCGCGAATTTCCCAGCGTCGAGAACCTTCTCGAGGTTGCTTCCAGCCTTCATTGGACCGCCTCCTTTCCTTTCTTCTGATGAGGTGTCAGTCTTGCGTCCTCGCGAACGTACACTCTCCGTCCGCCCGAGTGGCTGGTAGACCAGTCCTTCGCGGGAGTGACATTCTCGATGAGATCTAGCCTGTTCTGGATCTTCAGTCTGTCATAGATGGCGGCCCACGCGCAGTCGATATCGAGGTTGACCTCGCACTTCCTATCCGCGGAACCACCGCACGGTCCGTTGAGCATGCTCTTTGCGCATCTCGAGATCGGGCAGATGCCGCCTGTGGTGTGGATTATGCAGTTGCCGCAGCCGACGCACTTTTCCGACCATACACCTTGCTCCTCAGGAACACCGAACATGCCAGTGTTCAGGCCTGGGAATGTCAGGTGAGTCGGGTACATGTCTCCTACTGTCTGAGCGCCGAGAGAACAGGCCATGGAGAGCGTGATGTCCGAGCTGAGTATCTTCTCCTCGACCTCCTTGATCCACTCCTTCTCGCACTGCCTTTCAACGACGAATCCTTCGAGGTCCTGCTTCTTTCCCTCTTTCTTGTTCTTCACCTTGAGTGCAGACACGAGCATCTTGACTTCCTTCTCACCGCCCGCGAGG
>JBGQAM010000085.1:0-6751 GCA_041494275.1 Thermoplasmata archaeon
CAGGAGACCAGCGAGTAGATGTCGTACTTGTCGCCCAGGTATTCCCTCGGGCGCAGGTATTCCAGCTCCACGAGAAAGCCCATCCCCACAACCTTGCCACCTAGCTTCTCGACAAGGTCGGCGTTCTCTTTGATGGTTCCCCCAGTAGCCAGCAGATCGTCTATGAGGAGGACCCTGTCGCCCGGCTTTATTCCGTCTTCATGAATCTCGATGACGTCTGACTCGTACTCCTTGTTGTAGGTCATGCTCGCGACTTTGTGGGGCAGCTTGCCCTTCTTCCTGATGGGCACGAAGCCGACACCGAGTTCATGTGCGACAGGCGCTCCGATGATGAAACCCCTGGCCTCGTTCGAAACCACGACGTCAACACGCTCGTCTCTGAAATGATCAGCCAGACCTCTGACGCATTCTCTGAAGGCGTGCCTGTCCTTCAGCAAAGGGGTGATGTCCCAGAAGACCACGCCTTTGTGCTCAGGAATCCGCCTTATCTTCGTTTTCAAATCCATGATGGGTTCACCCCGCACGAGAGCGACTTTCAGTGCAAGGCTTCGTTCAGAGCTCTTCGTCTTAGCATCTCGCCAATCACTTTCGGAGTAAATAACCTTCCTGACTCTCCAGGACAAGCGGGACAACTCTCAGACACCGACGTCGCCAAATCTAATAACCCCCGGAACGTTCGCCGACCCTAGAGGTTCAGAATATGGCCAAGCCAATGGGAACGATAGCCGTTGCCCCCAATGTCTTTTGGGTGGGCGTCAAGGACTACAACAGGAGACTCTTCGACGGATTGATCCCTCTGCCGCACGGAACCAGCTACAACGCCTACCTGATCGTGGGCAAGAACAAGACCGCGCTCATCGACACGGTCAACCCAGGCTTTGAGAAGGATCTAGTGGACAAGATCGCTCAGCATGTGGATCCGACAAAGATCGACTATGTAATAATGAACCACGCCGAGCCGGACCACGCAAATGCGGCAAAGCATGTGTTGAACATCGCAAAGAACGCTAGGCTCGTCGCAGGCGCGAAGGGGAAAGAGGCCGCGATGATGTACTTCGACATCGACGCCTCCAGAATCGATGTCGTGGACGAGAACTCGCGGATCGACCTGGGAGGGAAGACGCTGAAGTTCGTCGATGCCCCGTGGCTCCACTGGCCGGAGACCATCTTCACGTACCTCGAGGAGGACAAGATACTTTTCCCATGCGATTTCTTCGGTTCGCATCTTGCGATCGGGGCGTTCTATTCGGACGAGTATGGAGACGAGAAGACCCTGGATATGGCCAAGCTGTACTTCGCCGAGATCATGATGCCCTTCCGGAAGCCTGGTCAGACCGCAATCGAGAAAGTCAAGAAGCTTGGTCCGAAGGTAATTGCCCCATCGCACGGTCTCATCTGGAGAGAACCGAAGGTCATACTGGATGAGTATGCGAAGTGGACCGCCGAGAAGATGGAGAAGAAAGTGATGATCGCCTATGTCTCGATGTGGGGCAGCACCGAGAAGATGGTCAAGGCGCTCAACGAGGCGCTTGTCAAGAAGGGAATTTCGGTGAACGTGTTCGACCTCACGAACACCGAGGTTGGCCACATAGCGAAGGAACTGGTCGACACCCCAGTGGTTGTCGTCGGAGGCCCGACCGTCCTTGGGGGCGTGCACCCAGTCGCAGCCTATGCGACCTTGCTCGTCAAGACGCTCAGAGCGCCCACCAAATACGCTGCGGTTCTAACCTCATACGGATGGAGCGGTGGCGCTGTGAAGCAGATCCAGGCGTTGCTCGAGGGCTCGAAGCTGGAGGTCCTGGGCGTTGTCGAGGTCAAGGGACCACCGAAACAGGCTGAATTTGACAAGGTTGCCGAGCTGGCGAGCAAGATCGAGGAGAAGCTCAAGCAGCTATAGTGTTGACTTGAAAACCATTTCCCCGACTTCATTCTTCCTCGCTCGCCCATGATGTGGAAATCGAGATATCTTCTTGAGATGATTGCCCACAGCGATGGTATATCCGAGAGAGGTGCTCAACCGACTTCGCTGGACCGATGGTGAATCGCTTGAGCGAGCCATTGTCTGGTATGTCCATCGGGGAGCTCCGGGAAACGTAAAGAAGATTTCAGGGACCTCCATCATCTCCCTTGGAAGAGGCTTCTTCGACACTGACGAAGCGACGATTCCCTATCATCGAATTCTAAGAATCGACTACAATGGGAAAACCGTCTTTGAGAAGAATGAAAGTGCCAGAGAGCTCGCCTGACCCTTGCCGCCCCAAAACCCAATGACTTCGGTCGAAAAGGATATCTAGGCCGTGGACATGCGAACGCAACATGGAGCTCCTGTGGTTGCCTTTCTCAATTGCGACCATACTCATGTATGGCTTCGGACAGGTACTTGCCAAGGAGACTAGGACCAACGTCTCGTCAGCCAACATATTGCTCCTTCTGGGCGTCAACATATTCGTTATGTGGCTCGCCTATTGGCTATTGTTCAGAAGGACTGGATCATTTCCCATAGAGACATGGCTTCAGGCGGCCGGAGCGGCTGGACTCTCTGGAGCCGCGTTCGTGACATACTACGAGTCCCTGAAACACGGCAAGGTGAGCATCGTAGGGACGGTTGCCGGCGCATACGCTCCCTGGACTGTCGTGCTCGCCCTCGTCTTCCTCGGCGAGACGATGAGCCTCGGCGAAGGAATCGGAGTTGTCCTAGTCGTGATGAGCATGCTGGTTTTCACCTACTCCACGGGGAATGGGAACAACGGCAAGAAGAAGGTCGAACTACTCGGGATCGCGTTCGCAGTCTGTTCGCTCTTCTTCTGGGGTACATCCGCCGCGATGGCAAAGGGAGTGATCTCCGATATCGGGGACACGAACTTCATCGGCGTCTACGCCCTGGTCGTTCCATCGATATGGGTCGTCTACTGGCTCGTCCGCGAGAAAGGCAAGTTCGAGAGGCCAAAATCGAACGGATGGTTGCTTGAACTGTCCTTCTTGTGCCTCGCAGGCGGAGGGATAACGCTGTACCTGGCCATTCAGAACGGCAATGTTTCCATCGTCTCTCCGATAACGAATCTCTATCCCTTGCTCACGATCGCAGTAGCAAAGGCCAGGCTCAAGGAGCAGCTTAACCTGAGACAGATCATAGCGCTGGCGATGCTCTTCATCTCTGTACCGCTGTTCTCTTTCTAGACGTACTTGTACTTGCCGTCGGAGAAGATGATCCTGTCTAGTATCCTCAATTCGGGTGGCGCCTTGGACGGGGTGAGGTCCGCGACGATCTCGACATAGTCTCTGAGGACGCTCTTCGCGACCTTGTTCCCGAGTGTCTCTTGGACCTGGTAGATCCCGGCTGAGTTAGACATGTTGACGTGGATTTCTATCAGTTTCGTCTTGCCCTTGTAGATGTCCACGGATTCTATCGACAGGGCAGATATGGAGTGAATGTCGTGCTTGCCGAGATCGAAGGACAGTCTCCCTCTGCCCTTTGTTATGTCACATCCATCCGCAATCACGATGATCGCGCTCTCGATCGTAAGTGCGTTCTCGCCAACGTCGTGCGCGTAGACAGCGTGGAGGATCTGCTCAATCACGGCAATCCTCTTGGGAAGCTCCGGATAGATAGCTGGCAGGAGTCTCTCGAGTATCCCCTTTGCCAAGATAACGCCGAAAATCTCATGCTCCTCTCTGTGGATTGCGTTCCCGATGTCATGCAGCATGCAGCCGGCAACGACGATGAGATGAGCATCGTCCTCAGACATCCCTAGGCCGGCAATAGAGTCGGCCTGCAGTTCCTTGCTGTCCAGTACGATTCTGAGAAGCTTCACGCCGTTCGCGGTGACAATGCGTGCGTGGATGGGGCCGTGGTCGTTGTAGCCCATCTTCTTAACAGCAATGTAGTTCGCAAGACTCAGAAAGGTGTTCGTCTCCTCGTCGTTCTGGAGCATTTCGAACATTCTTAGAGCGTTCGGATACCTCACGAGACCCTCGTTGATGGTCTTGATGGATTTCTCTTCCAGCGCAGTATAGGAAGATGGCATCTTCAATCCGTACAGCAAGCCGCTACCTAGATCCTGTTCAGACACGGTATCACACCAGCGTTTCTCAGTGTCTCGAATGTGAAATTAAGGTATTGAATCCTTGCCCGGACACATCGGACCGAAGCGGTTCAGCTGGGCATTCGGGAAATGACCTTCTGGAAGGAAAGGCGGGAACTCCGAAGAAAGGTCAATATGGCAGAGAAGAGCTCTGAGTTGACACATGGCAGTCTGCATGAGATGCGGAAGAACGTTGCCAGCTCCATCTGGCATTTTGGGCGCATACACGAATAGAGGTGTAGCTTGGCTTGTGATTGTGGTCATCACCGTGAGTCTCATGGCAATTGGACTGGCGATTGGGATGATGACATCGTTGCTCGAAGGTAGGTTGCCATACGCATGGAAACTAACCTTGATGCTTGCTTTTGGGGCAATCATGGTCCTAGTGATCGTCTTGTCGATGGCGAGAGCGCTCGAGGCCAGAAGACTCTCACACTACTGTTCAGACTGTGCTGCGATTCTCACAGCGCAGAAGTTGTCCAGTCCTGAAGAGTCCGGCGCACACAAGGTCAGGATGAAGAAGGAATGAGTATGTTGGCACGCGGCCTCGAGGAAATCCGATGCTCGAGCCTGTTGTTCAATCAAGCTTTTGTATCGGCAATTCTCTGACAACCTACTAGATGTCCTACACTGAAGAGCTCGTGACAGCCCTGGGAAGGGAGAAGGTCCTTACGGACCCTTCAGAGAAGTTCGTCTACGGCGCTGACTGGAGCCCGAGGACCCCAGATGAGTTCGTCCCACCAGACGTTGTTGTTCTCCCTAGAACGACGAGAGATGTTCAAAGGACCATCAAGATTGCATATGCTCACGAAGTCCCGGTGACCGCAGGTGGAGGTCTCACTGGCATGCTGGGCGGTGCGGTGGCGATCTACGGAGGCATCTACCTTGACACAACAACCATGAATTCGATCGTCGAGATAGACTCCAAGAACCAGACGGTGAGAGTCCAAGTCGGAGCGACCCTTCAAGAGGTCAACGATGCCGTTCAGCCCTATGATCTGTGGCTTCCCCACCAACCCGAATCGAAATGGGTAAGCACGGTGGGCTCTGCGATAGCATGCGACAACGACTCCACATTCGGCGTGAGATACGGCAAGATCCTGAACTGCCTCCTGAGTGCGGAGATCGTCACGGGAACGGGCGAGATCCTGGAGCTGGGTCACAGAAAAGCGCACTTCACTTCTTCCGGATACAAGTTGAAGGATCTTCTGGCCGGCAGCGAAGGGACCCTCGGCGTCATCACTGAGGCTACCCTGAAACTCGAACCTATCCCGGCATCCCGCAGGGTGGACATGCTCGTCTTTCCGCGAATGGGAGCAGCAGTGGATTATCTGAACAGACTCCTGAAGGCTGGACTCTGCATCGAAGCTGCTCACATCAACTGCAAGAGGCGGCTGAAATTCTATACCCACAGCTACAGGCAGAAGTACGGAAGGGATCCGGAGATACCAGCATGGGCGGAGGCGCTCCTCGCAATAGCATTCGCGGGCGATTCCGAAGTCGTCGAGATGCAGCGTGGCTACGCGCTGAAGATCGCAAAGGAATTCGAAGCGCAATTGGTCGAGGAGCGGGAGATCGTCGACGCATGGTGGGCCTCAAAGTACACGCTCGATTTCGAGCCGTTCAAACAGAAATGGCCGGACTCGCAGAAGCAGAAGAAGTTCGGCGCGGCAGACCCGGGCGTGCCCATGGGAAGGCTGGAGGAGTTCTACCACAAGTATGTCGAGATAGCGGAGAAACACCAACTCGAAATCATCGGCATGAACGCCTATCTCGAGCACCCGAACAGCATCGGCTTTTCGCTCTCGTGCGCCGTATTCGTGGACTACAGGAGTGCTGACGAGGTGAGGAGGTTCAGGGAGTTCCACGACGAACTCAGCAAGCTGGCTGTGGCCTTCGAAGGGACCATGAGCACATTCATGAGCGACACTTATCAGAAGGCCCCCTACCTGGAGCTGGAGCACGGAGCGTCTCTGAAGTACATGAGAGAGGTCAAGAGGATATTCGATCCGAAGGGGATTCTCAACCCTGGCAAGAAATTCCTGAGAGAGGTCGGCAAGAAATGAGCGGCCTCGAGGGGTTCAAAGACGAGCTTGAAACCTGCTTCGGCACCTCCTGCGGGTTCTGCGAGAGGGGATGCCCGGTCTACCAGGACCTGAAAGTCAAGACGCTCTGCATGAGGGGTAGGAACAGGACCATGCTTGGCCTCCTCCAAGGCAAGTTCGAGATCACGCCAGCAGTGGTCCAAGCTGCGTTCGAGTGCACCCTTTGCGGCAACTGTGACCGATGGTGCGCGCTCAAGAACACCGAGCACACGCAAGCGTTCAGAGAATTCCTGTTGAAGCACGGCGTGGAGCCGATGAAGGAGCACTCTTCGCTGGCCCTCAGCCTCAAGAACTATGGCAACCCATGGTTCCAGCCGAGGAGCGCAAGGAATAGATGGATGAAAGGACTCAACATCCCGAAAGCCTCACCTGGACAGCAAGAAGTCCTCTTCTTCGCCGGTTGCACGTCCAGCGTCACTAAACCGCTCAATCGAAGCCTCGTAGCGACGGCGAAACTTCTCCAGAAAGCGGGCGTGAAGTTCTCGACGATGGGCCAGGACGAACCCTGCTGTGGCTCCACATTATTGCGGGTCGGACAGACGGACGCGTTCAACGAGCTCTCCG
>JBGQAM010000062.1:0-10070 GCA_041494275.1 Thermoplasmata archaeon
AGCTCGCCCAGATGAAGAAGACCGCGATGATCATCAACTGCGCCCGAGGAGGGGTTGTCAACGAGGATGCCCTGGCGGAGGCGCTGGCACAGAACAAGATTGCGGGAGCCGCATTGGACGTTTTCGTCAACGAACCGCCGACAGGGTCCAAATTGCTATCCTTGACGAATGCAATCTTGACGCCGCACCTGGGAGCGACCACGAACGAGGCCCAGGAAGAGGTCGGTTCGGAGATCGCCGAGCAGGTCATCGCATATCTCAGGGACAGCGTTCTGAAGAACGCGGTCAATCTGCCAGCGAAGCTCGATCCCGAGCTCGTTCCCTACATGCCTCTGGCGGAGAAACTCGGGACTTTCGCCTCTCAGCTCGGCAAGTGCAGCGCTGGGAAGGTCGAGATAATGTGCATGGGAGAGCTGGCGAAGAAGGACATAAGAATCATAGCAGCATCTGTCATCACGGGCCTGCTCAAACCGCTCTCGGAAGAGTTCAATGTCAACTACATCAACGCCTTCGCGATGGCAAAGGCGCGTGGTGTGGATATCGTGTCATCCACATCTGAGGAGGCTGGCAGGTTCACGAACCTGATTAGAGTTACGCTCCAGACGAACGGAGACTGCGTCTCGACGGCGGGCACCTTGACCCCGGACAGAGGCCCCAGAATCGTAGATGTCAACGGCAGCCCTGTGGACATAGTGCCCGACGGGTGCTTTCTGCTGATAGCCCACACCGACAAGCCTGGCATGATAGGCAAGGTCGGAACGATATTGGGCGACAACAATGTCAACATCGCCAGCATGGAGGTCGCGAGGGCAAAGGTGCGAGGCCCTGCCATGATGATACTCGAGCTCGATGAAGAGCTGCCGACCGAGATCCTGAGGAAAGTCCGACAGATCAAGGACCTCCAGTCAGCAATTGCCATCAGACTCTAGACGATTGTAGGCCGCAAAGTTAATTCTCTATCGAGACGACTAGGGGACTCGGAGTTGGGCGAATAGCACGAATCCGCATTGTGATACGAGATGCCAATAGCGACGACCTGAACGAGGTCGTCGATCTATGGGGAATGCTGGCCCAGCACCATGAGGAGCTGTCGGAACAATTTGCCCTAGCCTGGGACGGAAAGAGGAAGTGGGCGAAGTATCTCGAGGAGCGGTTCTCCGAGATAAGCACCAAGCTGGTCGTGGCAGAGGAAGAGGGAGAGATCGTCGGTTTCATGCTCTGTCTCCTCTCGCCCAACACGCCCGTGTTCAAGGACAGGAAGATCGGCATCATATCCGACGTCTATGTCCTCGAAGAGCGGCGCAGGAAGGGTGTCGCCAAGAACATGCTCAACCGTGGCATCAAGTGGTTCGAAAAGAACAAGGTCAGGTCGATCCAGCTTGGCGTTGCCCACGACAACTTCGAGGCAAGAGCCGCCTGGCGGCAGGTGGGGTTCGAACCCTACATGATCTACAAGAGGCTGGACCTGAAGAAACTCGTTGAGAGAGAGAAGACTGCCCCGAAGCGCGTGAGAAAGATCGCTCGTCAGAAGAAGGTCAAGAGGAGAAGAGGTTTGTAGATAGGCCTGAGCCTATCCGAGTACCTTCTTGAGGCGCTCCATGCCATCCTGTATGTTCTTCTTGTTGGTGGCGTAGGATATCCTCAGATGTTTCTCGCCAGCAGAGCCGAAGGATGACCCGCCGGTCATCGCTACCTCTGCACTGTCCATGAGATACAGGGCCATCTCCTCCGAGTTCATCTTACCCTCGTACTTCGGGAACACGTAGAAAGCGCCCTTCGGTGTGTCACAGCTGAACGATGGTATCTCCTTCATCAGCTTCATGATGAGGTTCCTGCGCTCCTCGAACTCCTTGACCATCATCTTGACGGGCTCCTGTGTCCCCGTGATGGCCGCGAGGCCGCCGTATTGAGCAAATGAGACGGCATGCGTTATCGAGTGTTGCTGGATCTTGTTGATCCCCTTGAAGATCGGCTTCGGTGCGATCAGCCAACCCATACGCCAGCCCGTCATCGCATAGGTCTTCGAGAAGCCGCTGATCGTTATCGTGCGGTCCATCATCCCGGGCTCTGCGGCAATGGAGTAGTGCTTCATACCGTCGAACACGATCTTCTCGTAGACCTCGTCGGAGAGGACCAGTAGATTGTGGTCCTTCGCTAGGTCCGCCAATCCTTTGATGTCCTCGTGGGTCTCGACGGCGCCACACGGGTTGGACGGAGAGTTGAACAAGATCATCTTGGTCTTCGGCGTGATGAGCTCGGCCACATCGTCAGGGATGAACCTGAACTGGTTCTCGTCGGTCGTTGTCACCGGGACCGCCTTGCCCCCTGCCAGCTGAACGCATGGCTCGTAGGTGACCCATGACGGATTGGGCATCAGGACCTCGTCGCCCTCGTTGATAGTCGCCAGGATGGTCTCGAAAATCGCCTGCTTTGTAGGGGTGATGAGCACATTGGACGATTCGCAGGGAATGCCATTCTCAGCCTTGGCCCGCTGGGCTATCGCCTCGCGCAGCTCCGGAAGTCCTGGTGCGTCTAGATATCTCGTCTTGCCCTCGTCGAGCGCCTTCTTGGCGGCCTCGACGATGTGCTTTGGCGTGTCGAAATCGGGCTCACCAACAGTGAAGGAGATGATCTTCTTGCCCTCTTTCTTCTTCTGCCCGGCCAGCTCCTTCATTTTCATGGTGCCAGATTCTTGTATTCGCTTCACGCGTTCTGAGATCGTCCGAATCGCCCCGACCCTCAAGCACACGGCCAATATAAAGCATTGGTGTCCAACTTTAGTCATGATGCCGGGCCTGGCAAGAACCCACGAAAACGATATTAGCCTCAGACGTTGTTCGAAAGGACCATGGCACTAAGGACGGGCAAACTTCCTCCGGACCTGCTCAAAAGGCTCCTGAAGAACACAGGAGCGAGGGACAGGCGAGTTCTGCTAGGGCCAACATTCGGCGAGGATGCCGCGGTTGTGAAGCTGGGCAAACAGTTGCTCGTGCTCAAGACGGACCCCGTCACGTACGCATCCGACATGATAGGTTGGTATGCCGTCAATGTCAACGCAAACGACATCGTCACCAAGGGGGCGGTGCCCGCGTGGTTTCAGGCCGTGATCCTTCTGCCCGTCGGATCCGACGAGGCTCTTGCCGAGAGCATCTTCAAGCAGATATCGGCCGCAGCGAAGGAGCTGGGAATCGCGGTCACCGGCGGCCACACGGAGGTCACCCCCGGCATCGACCATCCGATCGTGGTCGGCGACATTCACGGGGTTGTGGAAGGCAGAGACATCGTGAGATCATCTGGAGCGAAGGCTGGTGATATCCTCGTGCTGACCAAAGGGGCGGGAATAGAGGGCACCGCGGCCATCGCACGCGAGAAGAGAGCCGATCTGCTCAAGGTCTTCGATGAAGCCTTCGTGAACAGGGCGGCGAACTACCTCTTCCGCCCGGGCCTATCAATCGTGCCGGAGGCGAAGGTCGCGCTGAAATACCGAGTGAGTGCGATGCACGATCCCACCGAGGGAGGGGTAGCGATGGGTGTCCAGGAACTGGCCGAGGCTTCGGGCAAGTCGGTGGAGCTATGGACCGACGAGATAATCGTAAGGAAGGAGACCGCCAGACTCTGCGCAAAGTACCGTCTCAATCCGCTCGGACTGCTCGGCTCGGGGGCTCTGCTGGCCACGTTCAAACCATCAGACTCAGACAAGTTCGTAGCAGAAGTCCACATGATGGGCATCGATGCCTCAGTCGTGGGGAAGGTAATAGCTGGCCCTGGCAAATCGAGAATGATCTCCAGCGAAGGGATTACTCCTCTTTCTTTTTCGGAGCGCGACGAGGTTTTGAAGGTTTTGTCTCCTTGACTTCACCGACTCGGGACGAGTAACTGATCCCGCACAGGATCTTTGCAGTCACGGTCCAGACCTTCTGAAGCCTTGGCCCAAGCGAGATCTTGGTGTGCTTGATCTTGCTGAGATCTGATTTGAAATCGCCCTTGGAGAACCCACCGATGATGACGACCACGCGCTCGGCCTTGGTGGAGGCGAATTTCTCCGGCAGTTGGACCGCCTCCGCGCTCGGTGCCATCACGAAGACCTCATCAGGCTTCAAAGCGCTGACCAGGGCGTCAAGGGTCACACCGTTCCTCAGCTCCAGCAAGGCGTTCTCTCTTGAAGGCACAACACGCTGCTCGTAGAGTGATTCTATCAGGCCGACGAAACGAGGATAGTGCGGCGGCAACCGCGTCTGCGGATTGACTGCGATGACATCGTTGTTCCTAGTGTGCACGAACACTCTCAGCTTCCCCTCGACCGAGAGGTCCGAATCGATGCACAGCATGAGAAAGAAATGGACTATGTCCGGTCTGCCCCTGCGCTCCGAATCGGGCAGCTTGCCAAATGCGGGATGGTGGTGAGACGCGTCGAGCAGTATCTTCTCGGGTGCCTTGCCTCGGGCGCGGGCGTTGTTGAGTATGCATCTCTCGTTGACGATCTCCTGAGGCACCAGCTCGAGCTCCGAATCGGCCAATACGAAGAAGTATTGCGTCAAGAAAGGATCTCTCCCAACCGGTTCTGGTCCTTGGCCATCCTGATCTCTTGGGCTATGCGCCTTCCGGTGGAGACGCCGGGCTCGAGGAGGTCGGAATATGGCGAGCCGGAGATGAACGGGTTGGTCCCCGCAACTATTCTGGATGAGATCTCAAAGACTTTGACATTTAGACTGTCGGTCACTATGCACTCAAGGCAGAACGGACCGATCATGCCGCCGAACAGCTCCAGCGACTTCTCAACTGCCTTCT
This sequence comes from Thermoplasmata archaeon, assembly GCA_041494275.1. GTDB lineage: Archaea > Thermoplasmatota > Thermoplasmata > UBA10834 > UBA10834 > COMBO-56-21. Next base: position 4,789 of record JBGQAM010000062.1, read on the forward strand.
CGCCCATGTCCAGCAGCTTCGGGAGCAGGGACTCTCTGACGACGACTGGTACATTCCCAGTCACCACGAATGTCGGGTAGTGGCCGAGCTTCTTGAGCTCCTCAGTGGCACCGAGCTTGTATATCTCATCGATGTTCGACTCATCTCGGCGATCGATGCTAAGGAGTTCGAGAGTCCCCTTGCTCAGCTTGAATCCCTCGCTCTTAATTGGCGAGTAGAAGTAGTGAATGTAGTACCTGGTTCCCAGGATGTACTCTTGGATGGAGAACTTCTGCGTGTGGTCGATTCCCAGCTTGAAGTCCGGGTAGTCCTTCGCGATGAAGAATCCTCGGCCACCCTTCGCGCCATCGTACTTCACGAGCACTGGCCTGTCGATGAGCTTCGGGTCATCGATAGTGTGGGGCATCTCGAGGCCCGCGGCGGTAAGCCACGTCCTCTCCTTGACTCTGTCGCTCTCCCAGTCGAGGACGTGCCTGTTCCCGAAGGTCGGGACTTCCAACTCCACGAAGTTCTTCGGGGTCATGTACTCGACGAAAGAACCGTGAGGTATGAGTATCGCGTTCTTCGCGACCAGCTCATCGGAGCGATCCAACAGCTGGGTGTAAGAATCCACATAGAAGAACTCGTCGGGTTTGCCGCGAGGGAACGCATCATAGAACTTGGTCTTCTGACCCACCGCGATGCCCAGAGTCTTGAAGCCCTCTTTGCGCGCGCCGTCGAATATCTGGAGGGAGGTATGTGAGCAGGCCGTGGCGATGACAAGGTTGTCTTTGTCATAGCCTTCGATGATGTGGTTGATCCTGTCCCTTGAGACCATTAGCGCACATATTCGATTGTCTGATTTAAACATTGTCGTCATGCGTTAAGATTATTCACGCAAAAAGCCACATGCTGGCGCCGCCGCTGCCCGAATCAGTGTCCTCAGACGCGGACTGCTTCCCTGGGAGCAGTGATCCGGTTCTTCCTTCGCTCAGCAGTGGTGTAGGGGCACACCCTCTGACAAACCGTACACATCACATGTGTCCGCGGAGTAATCTGGTGCTCCACCCTACGCCGTATCTTCTCGAGATCCCTAGGTGGATTCTTCCTGAGGCTCACGTCGACAAGGCACCTGTCAGCGTCCAGCACGAATGGTTTCAGAGCCTTCGTCGGGCACGCTTTCACGCACTTGTTGCACGAACCGCACAGATTCCTTGCGAATGGCCGATCCATAGGAAGCTCGGCATCGGTGACCACTCCCTCCAGCCTCAGCCACAAACCGTGCCTCGGGGACAGTATCATCGAGTTCTTTCCATATGCGCCGATGCCTGCGAGGATGGCAATCCGTTTCATCGAGGCGAGCGGCGGGATCGGTGCGGCCTTGTATCCCTCTTCCCGCAATATCTGGAGAGCGTCCCTTCGCATGTGCGTCAGCGGATGGTATCCGGGGTACACCCAGTTGTTTCCTCCTCTCATGATGGCGAGTTCGTCCGCGTCATCCTGAGATCTCACGCCGAAGACGATGACTCTCTTCGCCTGCGGCATCGTGTCCCTGATCTTCTCTGACCAGCGGTTCACGGTCGAACCGATCTTGATCGACTCGATCGCATCCGCCTCCTCGGCTGACGCAATCCCGAACGCGGCCGCCCCTCTGCGTTTGCACGATCTGGAAAGCCGATCACGAAGTTCCTGCTGGCCCCTGTTCATTGTCTCGTCTCCCTTGAGAGAGCAAGGCTCTCTGCGTAGTTTAACCTGGCGTCCTTTCAGAGATAGAACGATGCGAATATCCTGAGGCCAACGATGAGCGTGGCGAGCCAAGCCAGCAGATACGCAGCGCCCATGTACTTGTGTATCTTCCCTTTTGGAGGAAGGAACATCTTGTGATCCTTCTTGCTCCGATACTTGAAAGCAAGGTAGATTGCCAAGACCCCGAGAACGGTCGTAATCACCGCAAGGGCCAGGTGAGGGATCGCAGAGGTCCCGGAGTAGGGAAACGAGCCGAAGACTCCGAGCGATAGTCTCTGGTACATCAGCGGTTTCATCAGCAGTTCATCTAGAAGGAATCCGCTGAGCACGAGGTAGTGATGATACCATCCTTTGCGCAATGCGGCCATCAGAATAGCCGTCACGAAGAGGCCGGCGATGATCATCTCCCCGATCACCACGATGCCGACTTGAGAAGGTACGATCGTTCCGAAAAGGTCGATTGTCGACATCACGCGGAGAATCACATTTGGTGCCTAATCAATGTTGGCACAGGGCCCTGTAAGAATTATATCTGTGCAATCACTCCGACATCAATCCAAGAAGAGGTTTCGAGAAATGGTCTCTGGGTCCGATCAGATTGACAAGAAGGCCCGCAGGAAGAGGGCACTGCTAACTGGCATTACTTCCAATGTCCTCGTTCTGGGCATAGTCAGCCTGCTCACGGACGCGAGCAGCGAGATGATCTACCCGATCATGCCCTACTTCCTGACAGCCATTGGAGCGACGGGCCTGGTAATAGGATTGATTGAAGGGGCTTCTGAGACCACTGCATCTCTGGTCAAGGTCGTCTCGGGCTGGTACTCAGACAGGTACCGGAGGCGAAAGCCGTTCATAACGAGCGGATATGGAGCCAGCTCGTTGGTGAAACCTCTCTTCTACCTCGCGACACATCCATTGCAGGTACTGGGTTTGCGAGTCATTGAGCGCGTTGGAAAGGGTGTGAGGAGCGCGCCCAGGGATGCCCTGATTGCTGACTCGACCGAACCACAGTACAGGGGAAGAGCGTTCGGGTTCCACAAGTCGATGGATTCCACAGGCGCGGTGATAGGTCCCATCTTGATCCTGCCAGTACTTATCGCTGCTAGCACGGTGACCGTAGGGACGTATCGACTCATCTTCCTCTTCTCAGCCATACCAGCCCTTCTCGCGGTCCTGGTCATCCTTCTGTTCGTTCGGGACAAGGAAGCGGTATCTACGGGGAGGGTCGGACAGTTTTTCAAAGAGATGAGACAGCTCGGAAGGCCGTTCTATCTCCTGCTGATAGTCGTCATGACGTTCTACATAGGCGAGATCAGTTACGCGTTCTTCATACTCCAAGGTTCGAAGCACGGGTTCGACATCGTCGATGTGACGATTCTATACATCTTCTTCAACGCGGTCTTCGTCCTGACGGCGATTCCTGCAGGAGTCCTATCCGACAGGCTCGGGAGGATGCCAGTCATCGCTTTCTCATTCATCATATTCGCACTCTCCTGTCTGGTCATGACAAATGCAGGGGACTGGGTCATCCTTGCTCTTGGGTTCGGCCTTTTCGGCGTGTACAAGGGGTCTTCCGAAGGCGTCTTAAAGGCATTCGTGACCGATTTCGCGCCTCCGAACCTTCGAGGGACTGCTTTAGGGACATTCCATACCTCTGTTGGGGCCGTGATGCTCCCCGGCGGCATAATCGCTGGCTTATTGTGGGATAGGGTGGCGCCGTGGGCGACTTTTGCCTATGGGATCATCATGGCAATAACCGCCCTGATTCTACTGCTCGTGATCGTCGAGGAGAGACGAACCACGGTCATGCCGGCCGGAATGACCCAGTAATCCTCTCGAACAGACTCGTGATGACATCGCGGTACATCCAGAATGCAATCAGAACCCAGTAGCTGACATACCCAATGATCTCCGCTAGAGACGGAGAGGCGTCGTATCCGATGAGAGCCGTCAGAAGATTCCCGGCATTGCTCTGACCGTTGATGAGCCAATTGATGTCGTAGACATGCTCGATGACAGGAGCAATCACCCCAGCCTCCTGAAACTCGAGAATGCCCCTCCCTACAAGTCCAGCAGCGAACAGGATCAGCAATATGCCGGTGACATTGAAGAACGTGCGAAGGTCAAGTCGAACAGAGTACTTCATGATCGCAACTCCAATCAGGACTGCCAGACCGAGTCCGGCGCCCCCACCGATCAACAACTGGACTCCAGAAGATGTGAACGATGCAGAACCAAGAAAGAGGACGGTCTCAATCCCTTCTCTCCATATGCTGACGAAGGCGAGCGAAGCCAAACCATACGATTGCTTCTTTGTCAGGGCTGTCTCGACTTTCTCCTTCAGGTTATCGGAATATGTTTTGCTGTTGTTCCTCATCCAGATAATCATGGTGGTGAGGATGGCTGCGGCCACGAGCATTGTGATCCCTTCGAAGAGTTGCTCGAATCTGCCTTTGAACTCGACCCTCAAGAGCAAGAAGATGCCAGCAACACCTATGCTTGCCAACACGCCCAAGCCGACACCGAAGTAGACAGGCTTGATCAATGCCTTCGCTCCCACCTTCTTCAGGTAGCCCAATATGATGCCGACAATGAGAGCGGCTTCAATGCCCTCTCTCAAGGCTATCACGAAACTTGCGATCATTGACCTCGCCTACGGTCGCCACCTAGTTTCTAGATGTACCTAAATGATGCGCCTAACATAGCCAATGCCAAAAGCAAGATCAAGAAGGAAAGGGGTTTTGAGTTGGTCTAGCGCAGCCTGTGAGCCACCGCCAGACCGAGGAACATCGCCAGCAGACCGATAACAACGAAGACCATGCCGGGGAACTCAGGAACTCCAGTTGCGGTCACGTGTACCGTTCCAGTCATGTATGGGTGGATGCTGCAGTGATAGGGGTAGTCGTTCACGGCTGTGAAGGTGTAACTCACCTGTCCGCCGACTGGAAGGCTGAGTGGTGTCGCCCATACGCCTGTATCGCTGGCTACTGTGTGTGGAACGGTGTCAATGTTATGCCATGTCACCGTGTCGCCGACGCCAATATAGATATCCTGCGGGTCGAAGTACGGAGTTGTGATATGGGAGACGTTCACGTCGAAGTTGGCCGCTCTTGCAACAGGAAACAACGGTGACATCAATGAGGCGCCAATCACGACCGCCAGGGCGGCGATCTCCCACACTGCGATGATTTTCATCCTGAGGTTTCTCGAGTTTCTCTCCGTTCTGAACACCTTCCGACACGGAAGTATACCGTGCTAAGAAATTGCACAGTCGCCGGGATAATAACAGTGTTGCCTTACCTGTGCGAACGCCTCTAGAGCGTAGATTCTTGGAATGGTTGTCGATATCGAGGCGATCTTCAGGAGGTCTGGCCTCCACGAGAATATCGAGGAATTTGGCCTACGGGCTCATATTGATAGTAGCAGTCATGTGGGCAACATCAGAGACGTTCACCGAACTGGCGCTCGTGGTCTGGGGAGTGGTTCTCCTCAGACTGACCCTGAGGAGAAACGCTTCTGCAGTAAAGAGCATATATCGACCTGAGCAATCACCACCG
>JBGQAM010000063.1:0-9892 GCA_041494275.1 Thermoplasmata archaeon
CGTGACGTTCATCTCCGCGACCCCTGCGTAGTGGAAAGTCCTCATGGTCATCTGTGTGCCTGGCTCACCTATGCTCTGAGCGGCAAGTATGCCCACGGACTCGTTCGGATCAACCGTATGTGACTGGAACCTCTCGATCGTGAGGTCGAGCATCTTATCGATCAGTTTGTCCGGAATCTCGACTCCCTCGAGCCTTGAGGATATCTCGCTAAGGACCGAGCGCGGGAGCTTTCGGTCCTTCTTCTCGAGCATCTTCATCATCTTGCTCTCAAGAGGAGTAATCTGAGGAGCCTTGCTCGGCAGCTCCTTCTTGGAGAACACCGGCTTCTTGAGCGGCTTCTCCTTCTTCTTCCTCGGCATCCGGTCTTTGGCCTTGACCGCTACGAGGAGCTGCTTCAGCTTCTTCTCTCCTAGCAGCTTCTCCAGGTCCCTCTTGACCTTGTCAGATGCTCTCGCAACCTTGGTGAATGTGTATCCTTTCTCGACGATCTTCTCGGCGGTCTTCTCGTCGACGCCCTTGCGGATGAAGACATCCATCGCGTTCTTTGCTGTCATGGCGCTCATCCCTCCTCGGAGCCGCCGCCCTCGAATTCGGGCTCCTCGGTCTCCGCCTCTGCGTCTTCGGATGGCGTCTCGAGCAGGTCCCTGTCCTGGATACCGTAGCTGAGCGCGCCCTTCTCACGGACCTTGGCGATCAGCTCGCCTTGATCTCCTAGCACCGTCAGTATGACGTCGTCGATGTCGACCGCGTCGCCGCCAACGCTTCTAGTGGGGTCGATCCCGTCCTCACCGTAGCTGAGCTGGATGATGGTGCCCGCGGTGTTCCTCACGGAGCCGTCCTGCATGACCTTGAGGTCCTCGAGCGCGTTGATGAGCCTCCTCTGCATGTATCCCGACCTGGAAGTCCTGACCGCGGTATCGACCAGCCCCTCTCTGCCACCCATCGAGTGGAAGAAGTACTCTGCCGGGGTGAGGCCGCTCTTGTAGCAGTTCCTGACGAAGCCTCTCGCCTCAGAACCCAAGTCGCCCTTCTGGAAGTGCGGAAGCGTGCGGTTCCAGTAACCTCTGGACAGACGCTCCCCCCTGACTGCCTGTTGGCCTATGGCGCCTGCCATCTGAGATAAGTTGAGCATCGAGCCTCTTGCGCCTGACCTGGCCATTATGACCGCAGAGTTCTCGAGACCCAGGTGCCTGCCCGCAATCTGGCCCGCTGTGTCCCTCGCCTTGCCAAGGACCTTCATGATCTCGACTTCGAGAGTCTCCTCAAGAGAGCGGCCGGGCATCTGCTCCAGCTCGCCCCGCCTGTACGCCTGGACATGCTCCTCGACCTTCATCTTCGCCTGCGTCATCGCATCGTCGATCTCGCGCTTCGCCTGGTCTGGTATGTCCTCATCGTCGATACCGGTCGTGAAACCCCGGACCATGATAGCGCCGATCGCGAGCTTCGTGGCCATGTCGATGAACTCCCTTGATTTGTCGGGACCGTAGTCCCTGGAGAGCTTGTCGAGTATCTTGCCCTTGAATGCTCCAATGGCTTTCTCGTCGATCGTGCCCATGTACAGCTTTCCATGCCTGATCACGACGAACCCGTCGTGCTCGCACTTGTCCTTCTTGCAGTTCGTGCACTTTTGGCAGATCGAAGACTTGAAAGTCATGTGCAGGTCGGGCGGGAGGATCAGACTGAACAGCTGCTTGCCAGTCCAGTATTCTACGCCTCCCTGGGTCTTCGGCTTGGGAAGCTTGATGTCGCCGACCTTCTCGATTATCTTGAGCGTCTCCTCGCGCGTGAACCTGGAATCCATGTGCGTCAGAAGGAACGAGCCCGTGATGTGGTCGTGTATGCCGCCAATCACTGGCGCTCCCATCCTCGGGGACAGGATGTGCTCCTGGACCCTCATCAGAACCTTCGCCTCTGCCCTGGCCTCCTCGCTCTGGAGGACGTGCAGGTTCATCTCGTCGCCGTCGAAGTCTGCGTTGTACGGTGGACAGACGCACAGGTTGAACCTGAAGGTCTTGTATGGCATGACCCTGACCTCGTGCGCCATGATGGACATCCTGTGCAGCGAAGGCTGCCTGTTGAACAGCACTATGTCGTGGTCCATCAGATGCCTCTCGACGACGTAGCCTGCCTCGATGGTCTCAGCGACCGTCTCGGCGTTCTTGTCGGTGACCTTGATCCTGCGGCCGTCAGAGCGGATGACGTAGTTCACGCCAGGCTTGTAGTCCGGACCGGCAGGGATCGGACCCCTCTTACACATCTCCTTCGCCTTCTCGAGGTTGCGCTCAGTGACGTGGATGGGCACTGTGAGCTCCCGAGCGGCCTCGACTGGCACGCCGACCTCGTTGATGGAAAGCATCGGGTCCGGAGAGATGACCGTCCTAGCGGAGAAATTCACACGCTTGCCGGACAGGTTTGACCTGAAACGACCTTCCTTGCCCTTCAGTCTTTGGACCAGCGTCTTGAGCGGCCTGCCAGACCTGTGCCTCGCAGGCGGAATGCCAGACGTCTGGTTGTCGAAGTATGTGGTGACGTGGTACTGCAGCAGCTCCCAGAGGTCCTCCACGATAAGCTGCGGGGCTCCAGCGTCCCTGTTCTCTCGCAACCTCTGGTTGATCCTCAGGACATCGACGAGCTTGTGCGTGACGTCGTCCTCGGACCTGTCACCCGAATCAAGCGTGATCGAAGGCCTCACCGTGACCGGAGGTACTGGAAGCGCAGTGAGCACCATCCATTCCGGCCTCGATACGGTCGGGTCTATGCCGAGAGAACTGAGGTCCTCGTCCGGGACCCTCTCGAGCCTCTCCCTGACCTCCTTCGGAGTGAGCTTGTGCCCTTCCTCCCTGAACGTCGTTGGCTTGTCGAGCGTGATCTTCAGCTGGACAGTGCCGCAGTGCGGGCAAGTCGTCCTCGAAGCAGCGTCCCTGGCCGTCTCCTTTGAGACCGCGCCGGTGTCGAGCTCGCCTGCGCCCAGCTCCTCCATGCGGTCCCTCTGCTTCCTGTACTCCTCGGCCTGCTCGCGGGTGAGCAACAGTCTGCCGCAGGACCTGCAAGTGGACTGAAGCAGCTTCTTGATCTCCTTCACGTAGCCCACGTGTATGACAGGCATCGCGAGGTCGATGTGGCCGAAGTGGCCCGGGCATTCGTCTACCTTCTTGCCGCAGGTCTTGCACCTGAGTCCAGGCTCAATCACTCCCAGGTGCGGATCCATCAGGCCCATGTCGATTGGGAAGCCGTCATCGTCATACGTGTCGGCGGTGATGATCTTCGTCGCGCTCATCTTCCGGATCTCATCAGGCGACAGGTGCGCGAACTTGATTGACGAGATGCGCTTGGTCACGCCGGTGACGTTCATTTCAAATCCTCCAGTTGCAGGCGCATGGCGACTCCAAGCGAGAGCAGTTCGTCGAGCAGGAGCTTGAAAGCATAGGATGTCTGCACCTGGTAGATTTTCGAGTTGTTCCCGCAGACCGGGCACCTCAGCGTCCCCCGCCTGTCGAGTATGGCGATATGGCCGCAGCTCGGGTTGCCACAGACGTACTGGAGCGTCCCGTCAGACTCGTCCAGCAGCCTGTCCTTGATTACCATCGCAGCACCGTGGCCGATCAGACAGTCCCTCTCCATCTCTCCGAACCTCAGGCCGCCCTGTCTGGACCTGCCTTCTGTCGGCTGTCTGGTGAGTATCTGCACAGGGCCTCTGCTTCTCACATGCAGCTTGCCGGAAACCATGTGGTGCAGCTTCTGGTAGTAGATGACGCCGATGAATATCTCGGCCTCGATTTTCCTGCCAGTCGTGCCGTCGTACATGACCTCCTTGCCATTGTGCTTGAAGCCGTTCTTGACCAGCGAGTCCCTGATGGCCTCTTCTCTCTCGCCGCTGAACGGAGTGCCGTCGATGTATCTGCCCTCCATGGAGCCGACCTTGCCGCCGATCATCTCTAGAACGTGTGCGACGGTCATCCGAGACGGCACCGCGTGCGGGTTGATCAGAAGATCAGGGACCAAGCCGTCCTCTGTGAACGGCATGTCTTCCTGCGGTACCAAAAGTCCGATGACTCCCTTCTGGCCGTGCCTGGATGCGAACTTATCCCCGAGCTCAGGGATCCTCTCGTCTCTGACCTTGACCTTCACTAGCCTTGAGCCGTTCTCCGACTCCGTGAGCATCACGTTGTCGACCCAGCCGCTCTCGCCGGACCTGACCGTGACAGAAGTCTCTCTCCTCTTCTGAGGCGTGAGGAAGTCTGCCTCCTCCTCCAAGAACCTCGGAGGTGAAGTCTTGCCGATGAGCACATCCCCGCCGTTGACTCCAGTCTCTGGGCTGATGAGTCCATCCTCGCCCAGGTTGCTGTACGAGAGATCAGCGCGAGCCCCTCGGACATCAGGGCTCGGGATCTCAAAGTGGTCCTCCTGACCTCCTGGATACCTGCGCTCTTCTGCCCTGTATGTCCTCATGAACGTGGACCTGCCAAGGCCCCGGTCGACGGAAGACCTGTTCATGATGACAGCATCTTCCATGTTGTACCCGCCGTAGGACAGGATCGCGACGACGAAGTTCTGCCCTGCCGGTCTCTGGTTGAAGTAGACGAAGTCCATGGCCTTGGTCGTGACCAGTGGTTTCTCAGGATAGTGCAACAGGTGGCTTCTCGTGTCGGGCCTGACCCTGTAGTTGGATGAGCTCAATCCGAGCGACTGCTTCGCCATGCCCGAACCCATGGTGACCCTCGGGCTGGAGTTGTGCTCTGGATACGGGACTAGGCCCGAGCATACGCCGAGGATGACCATCGGGTCAATCTCGAGGTGCGTGTGCTGGTCGTTCAACAGGGACTCGACATGCATCACGCCTCCGCAAGCCTTGCACTCGAGCGTGACCTTGCCCTCGTCTCCCGGGTTCTTCCACTCGACGTCGATTTCGGAGAGGAACTTCCCGCAGTGCTCGCACTTCTGAGGTGTTTTGAATGAGAAGACAGCGATGTACGCGTCCTCTTCCTCTTCAGCGTCGATCCATTCGACGACACCCTCGTGGATGATGTCGGTCCACCTGATCTTGGCTGCACGCATTTCATCGACATGCTTGTGCGTGAGCAGTGTCCTGCCGTGGCGAACGACGAGCAGAGGCCTCCTCAGCCTGCCCTCGTCGCAGTTGATTATGATCTCGTTCATGTTGTCGTCGAAGCGGATGTTCACTTCTGGCGACATCAGGCCGGAGCGTCTCCTCTGGCGGATCTCCTCTACGAGCTCCTTGGGCTTCTCGTGAAGGCCGATGAGGTCGCCGTTCACGTAGACCCTCGTCTCCGTCGTCTGCTGCTCCCCGACCTCCTTGACTCCGAGGTCCTTGAGCAGCCAGATGACCTCCTTCTCGTCAGTCCCTTCGGATACATCGATGATGAGTGCGCAGTTCTTGACCAGACCGCAGTTCTGACCTTCAGGGGTCTCGTTCGGGCACAGCCTGCCCCATTGCGTCGGGTGCAGATCTCTTGCCTCGAAGTGCGGCTGGCTTCTGGTCAGCGGGGATGTGACGCGTCTCAAGTGTGACAGAGCGCTCATGTTCGAGGTCCTGTCCAGCAGCTGCGAAACACCTGCCCTGCCTCCGACCCAGTTGCCCGTCGCGAATGCGTGCAGCAGCCTGTGAGTGAGCAGGTCGGGCCTGATCGCTGAGGATATCTTGAGGCCTTTCTTGCGCGTGTAGCCCCTCTCCAGCTGGTATTTCAGGTCCTTGATTAGGTTCGTGAATGCGACCCTGAACAGGTCCTCCATCAGGTCGCCCGCGAGCTTCAGCCTCTTGTTCGCGTAGTGGTCCTTATCGTCTTCCTTCCTGTGCCCGAGCTCAAGCTCGAGGATAGTCCTCGCGACTCTGCCCAGGAATATGGCCTTCTTCAGCCTGACATCGGAAATGTCGCCCAGGTGCGGCAGCAGCGAGCGGTCGATGATACTCTCGACCTTCTTCGCCCTGTACTCCTTGGCCTGGCCAGTAGCGAACTTTCGCTCCAGGAAGAGTATCGCGTCTTCAGTCGTGTAGATCCCGTTCGGGGGGTACAGCTTCTTGTTCTGGCACTCCTCGATGTTGGCGTAGACGATGTTCGCCATCTGCGGGTCAGAGACGATGGCCTTGAAAATCTGTTCATCGCTCTCCATCCCGAGCGCTTTCATGAGAACGATAAGCGGTATTTGTCCGGAGGCTGCTGGCACTGAAACGACAAGCATGCCATCCTTCTTCTTCTCCATAAGCGTGAGCGCGCGGTATCCTTCCCTCTGAGAGAAGACCTTCGCGACATGCAGACTGGTGCCATACCGCTCGTTCAGCTCGACCATGACCCTGTTCGGCGCGAGGTCCTCGAGTGATATGAGCGCCCTCTCGGTGCCTCCTATGATGAAGTATCCGCCTGGGTCGCACAGGTCCTCGCCCTGGTCGACGAGGAACTTCGTGAGTTCTTCCTCGGTCGGCTCGCGGTCCATCTCGATGTTGTCCTTGTGCAGGTTGCACTTCTTGGACTTGATCATCACTGGAAGGTCGCCTATGTGCACCTTCTCGGGCTCTCTCTCGATGCCGTCCTCGAACAATGTAAATTCGAGATAGATGGGAGCAGAGTAGTTCAGATTCCTCAATCGGGCTTCCATCGGATAGAGGTCGTGCGTGGCGCCGTTGGCCTCCTTGATCACGGGTCTGCCGACGGTGATCGTTGGCCTGGCGTTGCCGTCGATCTGGCCTGTTTTCTCGTCCCTCTTGCGGCCTATGTGGATCTCGATGACCTTGCCCTCAGTCCTGTCTGGATCGAGCCTGATGACGCCCCTGTCGGTCTCATCGGGCGAAGAGCGGACATTGTCGACAATCTTCTGCATCCTGCTGTTCGGGTGGTCTATGGTCGGCAGGAAGTCATTGTAGGATGCAATGTGATGGTTCACAACGCTCCTTTCTCTGAAATAGGTTTCAACCAATTCTCTCAAGGGCCTACCCCCTTATCACCAAACGATACGCAACGGACACACCGCTGGTCGCGCTGCGCCGGACAATCTTTACTACCATTCCCTCTTCAACTGGACCCGATATAGCGTCTAGCGCGCGTATGCATGGGTCCGCTAGTCTCATCTTCGGAAGCTGATCCTTCGTGAGCTTCAACTCCTTCAGGATCTTCTCGGCCTCCTTCTCCGACAGGAGATGATGCTCGGGAACGAGCTCATGCTCCAGGACGTTAAATTCTTCGGCCATCTGGATTCACCCCGCAAGCCCAGGGTCGGCTCTCGAAAGTCGTTTCATCCGCACCATCTTCCCAGTGTCTATCTGGAATACGCCTGGCGGGCCCGCGGGGATTTCCGAGACTAGTCGGTTAGGCATAGTCATTCGAACCCCGGGCCACCTGCTTAAAAGGCAGATGCTCTTTCTAGGGAGTCTAATACACAAGAAATGCATGAGATTCCTACCTAGCTGAGCTACGGGCCCTGGGCGGCGTGGATACCCTTGGCTGCGTTAGCAGGCCGTGTAGACACTTCGCCTATATAATGATTTCTCGGATTTCAACTTTCTTGTTGGTGTCAGTACTTTTTCGTATATTTATAATCCATTATTAATTAAACTAGAGATGATAGAATTCGATTTTAGGGAAAGTTCTTTGAACCTTCCGACTGTGAGTTCGTGTCATAGCAGAGGATCGCACAGCCCGAAATCCGCAAGACCAAGCCTACTGGCCTTCACTTCTTGAGAGCCTGGAGGAAATCATGTGCGAAGTGTCTTGTCTGCTCCAAGCCGTCATCGACCAACGGCCCCCTTTGATCCTTGACCCCAACGACCAGAACCGTGTCGACCGCGTTGAGTCCGCGAGCCTTTGCCAGATCCCTCAGCTTGGGTGCTGCTCTGAGAGCCCATTTCTCATAGCTTTGCTTCTCCTTCTCGGTAACCTCATCTTTCGAAGGGGAGGCCACGGTTGCAAACACCGCCATCGGCTTGTCCTTCCATGTCGCAAGATCGAGGTGCTTAACGAAGCGCTTCGTCCTTCCTGTCACTCCTCCGAATCTGTTCGGAGACCCGACGAAAATGAAGTCTCCTTGCGGAGGTGATGGATAGTCCTCCCTCATGCTTCGGAGCTCCGCTTCATGACCCTCTGCCTTTACCTGTTCGACTATAGTCTCTGCCACTTTCTTCGTGTTGCCAAAATAACTGTCGTATGCAACGATTCCTTTCAGACTGCATTCCCCCGAAGTACCCTTAGGAATCGACATCGGTTAGTATCAACTTTGTGAGTTCGGATGGACACTCGCGGTCATACTATTATCATTATATACACGGAATCGTTACCTCAGCCCCGAGGTCGAAGAGACTTGATGGGCCAGGAAAAGATCTGCACATCATGCGGCGTCCGCTTGGTCAGGAAGACGGAAACGACTTTCCTCTGTCCCAGCTGCGGAAAGGCCATGATAGGCAGATGCATGAATTGCAGGGACCAGAGCGTTCACTACAAGTGCCCTGATTGCGGGTTCGTAGGACCTTGAGGTGTTTTTCGTGGGAGAAGTCGGGTTGCAGTACAGGGTTCTACCTGAGGGACTCGAGACTGACCTCAAGAAGCTCGAAGAGGACATCAAGAAAGCCTTGCCCGAGGGCACGAAGCTCAGGGCTGCGGAGCAGAGGCCTTTGGCTTTCGGTCTGAAGGCGCTCCATGTCCTCATCGTCATGGACGACAAGAAGGGCGGGGCGGAGCAGGTAGAGGCTGCGATTTCTGGTGTCTCTGGGGTTCAGAGCGTCGAGATCGTAGAGATGGGCCTACTCTGACGATGATTTCTCACAGTTTTGGAAGAAGGTCATCGAGCCAGAGATTCCATGACTGAGTGTAGAGAGTCTTCAGCCTCGTCGGCGTTTTGTCATGAGCAATGGAATAGAAGAATGAAGAAAGGGTTTCTCTTGAGGGTTTCGCAGTAAATCTACGCCTTCGGTCGCGGCCTGATGAACCCGGTCTTCATGAGCATCTTAGTCTGCTTACGCGCGCGTCCGATGATCACTTCTGCCTTCTCGTAGAACTCCTTGTAGCTGAGCTTCGTGCGCGCAAGACCCTCGTTCACAGCTGCAGTCGCCACAGCCGCGGCCTCCCTCGGGAAGACTTCCCATTCATCCATGGTCGGCACGATGTAGTTCTGGTTGAGGCCGTTGTCCTCGGCAGTCTTGGCAATCTCCATGACCGCGGCAACGCACATCGTGTCCGAGATGGTCTTCGCCTTCGCGTCAAGTGTCCCTCTGAATATCCCGGGGAAGCCGAGCGAGTTGTTGACCTGGTTCGGGAAATCTGACCTACCGGTGGCTACGACCTTCGCGCCTGCGTCCAGTGCCTCCCAAGGCCATATCTCTGGTATCGGGTTGGCGGTCGCGAAAACGATAGAGTCGCTCGCCATGCCCTTGATCCACTCGGGCTTGACGGTGCCCGGTCCGGGCTTGGATGCTGCAACGAGGATGTCCGCACCCTTAAGTGCCTCAGCGGGCCCGCCCATGACTTGCTCCTTGTTGGAGTTCTCGCACATGAACAGCTTCTCCTTGTACTCCGCCCTGACCTCGTCGCACCTGCTGAGGTTGAGCGTGCCCTTGGAGTCGCACATTACCATGTTCTCCCACTTGAAGCCTGCGAGGTGCATAATCCTTGAGATGGCGATGTTCGCTGCGCCTGCGCCGATGAAAGTAGCCTTCATCTCCGAAGGCTTCTTGCCCACGACCTTCGCAGCGTTGATCGCACCGGCCGCAACGATGGTCCCGGTGCCCTGCTGGTCGTCGTGCCAGACGGGTATGTCGCACTCGGCTCTCAGCCTCTCGAGCACATAGAAACACTTCGGCTGCGAGATGTCTTCAAGGTTGACGCCGCCCAATGATGGCTGGAGTATCTTGACCGTCTCTATGATCTTGTCTGGGTCCTTCGTGCCAAG
>JBGQAM010000056.1:0-10993 GCA_041494275.1 Thermoplasmata archaeon
CGGCTTGCAGATGCTCAGGACGTATTCCGCGACTGCTGCCCCTGCGTTCTCCATCAAGGTGATTGTTCTCACCCCAAGATAGGACGCGTTGATGTCCAGAACCCTGACTTCCTCCGCAGGAATCGCTGACCTTACCACGACTTCGGATTGATTCGTCCTCTATTAAACCCTGCGAGCTTGGCGGTCTTTGGATGTGCCAGATGTGGTATTCTGGTCGACTGTCTTGAAAAGAAATATATAGGCAGACCTCGTAACTCCAACTACCGGCAGGGATAGGGTAAGTGAGCGAGATAAAGCGTCTTGTTTTGGATGTGTTGAAGCCCCATCACCCCACCATCATTGAAATGTCGCGAAGGATAGGTGTTCTGAACGGTGTTTCCGGTGTCAACTGCACCCTCGAGGAAGTCGACAGGGAGACCGAGAGCGTCAAGATCACAATAGAGGGTACATCGATAGATTTCGAGAGCGTCGAGGAGACCATATCCGATTGCGGCGGTGTGATACACTCCGTCGACAGCGTCTCCGCGGGCAAGAAACTCGTCGAAGAGGTCGAAACCCCCCAAGACAGATAGATTCATTCCTTGGCTCGCGGAGTGGTCTTAAGCTTCTGAGCAACCTTGACTAAGAGCTGCGGCTTGTCCAGTTTCGGTTCCGCGAGCACCCTGCCTCCCGAGCGATACCAGAACCTTGGATGACTCTTCTCGAGCTCGAGTATGCAATCGAGGTTCAGAGATTTCACTGCCGAAAAGAGCATCTGCGCGCTGGGAGCTTCGATCGCGTCCTTCTTCGCGACCCTCCGTCCTTTGGCTCTGCTCAGACGGATATCAAAATAGGCAGGATAGAGCACGATAGCCTTCTCGGGGTCCATAGCCATCTGTCGGCCTCGCCTTTGCGAACGAAGCGCCTCTATCTAACCTTGTCGGTCGCGAATACCTGCGCGGTCGGGTCTACTTTTAATATGTGCTTCGTTCATGCGTCGCGAAGAAGGCATACCGATGTTGGATGAGGATGTTGCTGAGGCGACGCTCAGAGTGATCGGGTCGAATGCGACAGTTCTGCTTGCAGAGGTCAGGTTAGAGGAGAGGAATATGAGAGGTCTAGCCGTCAAGTCCTCCCAGGTAAGCAGCCTCAATTCGCTAGAGGATTCTGGCATGAATGTTCGCGTCGTCCTTCCCTCGGGGATCGGATTCGCCAGCAGCAATCGGGTATCAAGAGTAGAGGGCGCAAGACTTGCCAAGCTAGCTTTCAAGCTGGCCAAGGGTGGCAAGAGAAAATCCCCAGTCACGATGTCCTCAGAACAACCTGTTCGGACAGCTTGGGCGGTCTCTCAAAAGCGCAGTCTCATCGATGTCACGACTGAGGACAAGCTCGCATTCCTGAGGGAATTGGACTCGCTAGTTGTGAAGACGGGCGTCAAGGTTCAAGGCCGATACTACGAGCTCAAAGACTACGAAATCGGAGGTTTCTTCGCCAACTCGGAGGGCTCACGCATTCGGTCCTTTCTCCCGAGAGTCGTCATCGAAGCCTCCAACATCGTGTCTTCGAAAGGTGAGGTTGCCCAGAGCATCAGGGAGTGGGGCGCTAGCGGCGGGTGGGAGAAGGTCGATGAATGGGATTTGGGGCGAGTCTTGCCCGCTGAAGTGCGGATGCTCAAGAACCAGATCGATCACGGCAAAGTGCTCAAATCTGGTATGTACGACCTGGTGTGCGGGTCCGAGGTAGCTGGCATCGCGGCGCACGAGTCGTGCGGCCATCCAATGGAGGCTGACAGGATCCTGGGAAGAGAGATGTCACAGGCCGGCAGGTCCTTCGTATCTCAGGATATGGTTGGCAAGAAGATCGGGTCAAAGTACGCCACTGTTGTTGACGATCCGACGGTCCCAGGCTCGTACGGATTCTATCAGTATGACCAGGAAGGTGTCAAGGCGCGACCTAGGTACCTCTACAAGGAGGGGCTTATCAACGAGTTCCTTCAGAACCGAGAGACAGCCTCCCGCATGAATCTGAAGAGCAACGGATCCTCCCGGTCTGAGTTCTATCTCAGAGAGCCAATTGCCCGGATGGCCAATACTTACGTTACTCCCGGAGACTTCCAGGACGATGAGCTCATAGGTTCTGTAAAAGACGGCGTTCTGATGCGTTCATTTACCGAGTGGAACATCGACGACAAGAGATACAACCAGAAGTATGTTTCAAGGGAAGCGTATTTCATCAAGGACGGCGAACTTGCAGGTCCCGCAAAGAAATGCACTCTCGAGATAACGACGCCAGGATTCTGGGGAGCCATAGATGCAGTCTCCAAGAAAGTCGGGTTCGACGCTGCGGAATGCGGCAAGGGTGATCCGATGCAGGGAATGGCAGTCTGCACGGGCGGTCCAATGCTGAGGCTTAGGAGTGTGACTTTGAAATGAGCGAGCTCAAGGAACTCGCAGTCCATCTGGTGGAGCTTGCGAGATCGGAAGGCGCCAAAGACGTTGTCGCACAATCGGTCTATGCAAATACCCAGCAGGTGCGATTCTCGAATAGCCAGATAGATGCGGTGAACGCATGGAGCGAGAGACATGCCATACTGTTCGTCGCAGTCGGCAAGCATGTCGTCTCATCCGACCTGAGGTCTCCTGACAACTATGACGAGCTGGCCAAGAGACTCGTGGCACAAGCGAAGAAGGCGCCGGAGAATGAGGGCTACGGAGGCATCGCCTCTGGCAAGTTCAAGTACAAGCCGGCCAGAATCGACAGAACCATCGTCGGCCTGAAAGATCCGTCCAAGCTGGCACACGAGGCCGTAACTGCTGCCGAGACGGAAGGTGCAAACAACGTTGGCGGCACGCTCTTCGTGCGCCACCAGATGTCTGGCATCGCGTCATCTGCGGGCGCGCTGGCAACTGACGAATCCGCATCGGTCGACCTGTCGGTCAGGGCATTCTCTCAACCAGAAGCTTCTGGCCACGCTATTTCGTGCTCGCCCCGTCTCTCCAAGCTTCGGCCAAAGGAGACGGGCGCGAAAGCTGGACGCCTGGCCACGATGGCGAAGAATCCCGTGCAGGGGGACCAGGGGAGATCGGATTTCATATTGGAGCCGCTGTTCATTGGCGGTCTGGTCAATTCCACATCCAACATGATGAGCGCCTTCCAAGTCGAAATCGGCGTGTCCATGTATGCAAAGAAGATTGGCAAGCGGGTTGCGTCCGACGTGGTTACATTCGTAGATGATCCCGTTTCGGATTCCACGTCCAGGCGGGCGTTCGACCACGAGGGAGCTCCGTGCAGACGCAATGTCGTGATCAAGGACGGAATCCTGAAGACCTATCTTCACAACACCTCTACCGCCAAGAGGTTCAAGACAAAGACGACCGCAAACGCAGGACCATTGATACCAACGGCGTTCACGACGGCTGGGCAGCCTTTGCCCTTCCACCCAGTAGTGCTCTCCGGCGACTGGAAAGTCGACGAGATGATAGCTGACACGAAGCGCGGACTGTACGTGAACAACACATGGTACACGAGGTATCAGAACTATTCTACGGGGGAATTCTCCACGATTCCTCGCGACGCGATCCTTCGCATCGAGAACGGGGAGATAGTCGGGGCTGTCAAGAATATCAGAGTGAGCGACAACATGATGAACCTCTGGAAGAACGCAGATGCCATATCGAAGTCATCTGAAGAGATATTCTGGTGGGATGAAGCTGCTCCGCCGTCGACGCTGCCTACAGCTAGATTCAGAGGACTCAATGTAACTAGATCGTCATGAGCACCAAAGTGAGGTACTTCAAGCTGGCGGAGATGCCCCAGATTCCAAAAGTATCGCGTTGGCGACGCCGTCTTGTCCGCACCTGGAAGTTATCACGGCCTCTCCCAAATCGGTCATGACTGTCGCACCCTTGGTAATTATGTTCCTCTGGACGTAGTTCGGGTTGGACGGGTTCGACTTGACCGAAAGAATCGTTGCTCTCTTTATGGTCTTGGTCTTCGGGTCGACGACATTCGCAGTGTCGACTAAAAGCAGGCGGGCCTTAGTGTTGGCGCCCTTGACTCTATACATCTTGACCTTTCTTGCTCCGACGTGAGTGAACTGCTTCTCTCTTCCGACCTCGAATCTCCGCTTCTTTCGGGCGAGTCGCAGTCTTCCGCCGGACGCTTTCCTCTTGGGCCTGCCCTGCCAAATGGCCATCGATAACCTCGGGAGATGTGAAAGTGGGAGGGGTATTAAAACATTGTGGGTTTGTTCTTCTTCAGTTTTGCCTCGTGGAACTGGACTTCCACGACCTCACCGACACAAACGCTGGCGTAGAATCCGTTCTTCGCCGGGCCGGGGTTCACGAAGGTAGTGTCCATGGTGAGGACCTTCCCTCTTGACTCGTGGACGTGACCGGAGAGTGCGAGAACAGGTTTGAACTCCTTCGCGACCCTGAGAATCCCCTCCGATCCCAAGTTCTGTCCCGCCCTCGCCACGTCGTTCATGCCGTAGGCCGGTGTGTGTGTCACCATGATGCCTTCGGGGATGGCTATGGCTCTCAATGATCTCTCGACTATGTCCTCCTCTATCTCGAACGGCATTCCCGAGTCCGACGGGAGCCCACCGCCGAAACCAAAGAAGTTCCATCCGTGGAGGCTCACCCTCATGTTGTGCACGCTCGCGTTCGCCTGTTCGAGTATGGCGACCGTGTCAGGATGGTCGCAGTTGCCAGGAACGGCCAATATGCGCGTTTTGATCCTGGCGAGGAAGTCGCTCACGAAGCTCGTGGAGCCGAAAGTCGTGAAATCGCCACAGATGACTATGGCGTCATAGGACCTCTCATGCGACGCAGCCTCGATCATCCCTGCAGCTTCCGAGGAGCCGTGCAGGTCCGAGCAGACCAGAAGGTTCAACTCCCTCACGACATCACCATGGTGTCGAAATGCCAAACGTGAGGCTTCCGAATATCAGCAGGTAGGCGATTCCGTATCCGATGATTGCCCCACCGTTCAGGAGTGGCAAGCCCGCTTGGGGCCTTCCCCTGAGAACGAAGGTCATGAGAACAGCGAACCCGATCAGCGAGCCCAGGAGAGCTCCCATTGCGACCAGGAAGCCGCCCGATATATCCCCTATCATCTTCTCGGGAAGGAAGTTGAAGGCAGATGTGATCAGAACACCTGGGATGATCACGTCTCCCAAGCCCATGAACATCGCGTCCCTCTCCTCTCCTTCATCGAGTTGCTCCATGAGAGGCTTCTGGTCCATGTACGAGTAACCCCTCTTCTTTGGTATGACCAGCAAGATCGGCAGCCTCATCCTCGTGACTCCGTCCGCGAGGGCGACCATGTGCTTCGTACCGTAGACCGATATCGCGTCGTAGATTGCGAGTGCGACTAGCAGAACCATCGTCGGCAGTATGCCGAGCGATATTCCGAAGATTCCGATGACGCCAACGGCCATCACGATGCCAGCAGCGTCTATGACATACCATTCAGGTTTCTTGATGAGGTAGTATGTGAAGATGCCAGTGGCCACTAGAGAGAATGCTAGTGATACTTCGGCCCACACGAACTTCGAAAGGATTACGAGGAACACGAAGAAGATCGTGTACGCTACCGCTCCCAAGAAAACGATCCGGACGATGTTCTCCTTGTGTTTCTTTATTATGTATAGTATGGCAAACGTGAACAGAAGCACCGCGACTATGTAGTATATCGGTATCAACGGATCATTGGGATTCTCAAAGACCTGCATGTCCTTGCCGAGAAACGCCCAAGCCATTGCCAGGGCGCCAAACTGGGCAATGGCAAAGACCATTCCCATGAATATCGTTGTCCTCACTGAGGCATCCATTGTCCTGGGCTATTCAGGAGTGCTTTAGAAATACTTTGTGCAGGTCTTCTGCGGATAAATTCCTTATACCTCTAGACATGTGTCTCACGCGTGGCAGAACTGGACCTGCTCAGGATTGATGTTTTCACCGACGAGCTGTTCATGGGCAATCCTGCCAGCATAGTGCTGGATGCCGATGAGCTCGATGAGATTCAGATGCAGAGCATTGCCTTGGAGACGGGCTCTTCGGCCACTGCATTCGTGTTGAAGTCCAAGCGGGCAGATGTTCGTCTGAGGTTCTTCACTCCGTACGGAGAAGATCCGTTGTCTGGTCACGCGACGATAGGGGCGTTGTGGAGCCTAGCCGAGGACAGAGCATTCGGCAGCATATCCGGTGGAAGACACCGGGTCGAGACTCCAGTCGGAGTCCTCCCATTCTCTCTGGAGGGAGATGCCGAAGGGCTCAAGCTGGTGTGGATGACTCAGAAGAGGCCAATGTTCGCGCGAGAGGGCGACGTGAAAGAGGTCGCAAGCGCCTTAGGAATCGGCGTCGAGTCCCTGTTCCATGATGAGTTTCCTCTGAGCAGAACGTCGACAGGTCTACCTTGTCTGCTTGTCCCTGTGAGATCGCTCGATATCATAAAGAGACTGGAGCCAAGGAGAGAGGAGATACTGTCTTTGTCAAAGGAACTTGATGTCGCCTGCATCGAGGTCTACTCTTGGGGCGTCCTGGACAAGGGCTCTACGGTCCATGCAAGGAGTTACCTTCCCTCTCAGGGTCCCATGGAAGATCCTGCCTCGGGCCTGGCAGCTGGTGCCTTGGGTGCCTACCTTGTAGAGAACGAGTTCATCCCGAGAGACAAGTTCGGGGAGATCGTGGTGGAACAGGGTCACTGGATCGGCAGACCTTCGAGAATCCACGTGAGAGTGGAGAAACATCGCGATTCGATTCGGAAGGTCGAGGTAGGCGGTTCTGCTCGGGTCTCATTCAGAGCCAGACTTCTTGTTCCTTGAGAGGAATCAGCTGACACGCACGCCAAACGCGACCGTCCCGGAGACCTTCTCGATCTTGACCTTGACCTGAGATCCCTTTGCAGTACCGGGAACGTAGACAATGAAGTTGCCCTTGCGGGCAATGCCATCTCCCTTCTTGCCCACGTCTTCTATCATCATGTCGTAGGTTTGTCCGGCTTCTATCTCCTTTGCCTCTTTTGCCTTGACCTGCTTCTTCACATGCACAGGTCTGTGCGCACCACATGTTTCGCATACCAGAATCAGGATGCGTCCATCCTTCACAATCTTGGTATCAGGCCTGCTGCATTCGGAGCATAAAACGTACTCGTCGACATAGTTCTTGATTCTGTCTGCGACCTGTGCGGCCGCAACCTTGCCCTTGAACACGACGCGTCTTCCCTCCATCGATCCCGCCGTGCCAAGTTCTCGCAGGAGGTAGCCGAGCAAGTGGTCGGGCTCTCTTCTTAGAGCGTCCGCAATGTCGCCAAAGTTCCTGATGACGGTGGTCTTGCCTTCGATCATCACATCGGGTTCCGGGACCTGGAACCGGTCGTGTGATTCGAGGGTGTGGGGCAGTTTCTTCTTTGCCCGTTCGAGGAGCAACTCGTAGT
Organism: Thermoplasmata archaeon; assembly: GCA_041494275.1. GTDB lineage: Archaea > Thermoplasmatota > Thermoplasmata > UBA10834 > UBA10834 > COMBO-56-21. Next base: position 7,417 of record JBGQAM010000056.1, read on the forward strand.
CGAAGGTTTCCGGAGGAGCCATTGCAGTTCCATGGTAAATGGTCTAGTTAAATCTATTGCAGTTGCGTCTGGCATGTCCTCTTCCTAGCTGCATCGCGTTGCGTCACGCAATCTCATTTCGAAGCCTTCTCGACAGGTTTATGAATGAGTCACGGCAATCACACGCTGATAAGGCGTCGTTGGCATGTCACATCCCACGAAACCGAAGGCCGCCCCAGATAAGGACAAGAAGGCCGGCGAATCTGAGTCGATCTCGGGGAAATTCTCCGCTTTCGAGGCGCTCTCAGATGGTATCTCAATCGTGGATAGTAGATTCATCGTTGTCTACCTGAACGAAGTGTTGAAAGCCCGCTACGGTGACCTGACTGGCAGGAAATGCTTCGAGACACCTCTTGGGTCGGATGAGATATGCCTTCAGTGTCCGATCAAGTCGGATTGGGATTTCGGGAAGTCACCTTACTCGGAGCGCGTTGTCGACGAGGATGGTACCGTCCTCGAGGTCACGATTTCGAAGACCGTCGATGCTTCCACTGGCGAGGCGTACTGGATTTCGGTTGCGCGGGACATCACAAAGAGCGTGAAGACTGAGAGTAGACTCGCAGTCCTCGCTGAATCCATAGATCAGATGGCAGAACCGGTCTGCGTCTCCGATGCGGAGGGGGCCATGATGTATGTCAACAAGGCGTACGTGGCGCTCACTGGCTACGACGAGAAGAGTGTCGCTGGCCTCAGCATCACAGATACATCGACGCCAGGTGCGTCCGCGGGGACCATGCAGACGATCATGAAGGCGGCTGCGACCAAGGGCTGGATCGGCGAGATGACCGGGCTGAGGAAAGATGGGACTAGGTACTACACTCACGTTGATGCGAAACCCATCACAACCGATGCTGGCGAAATAATCGGCGTTGTCGGGATCCTCCGAGACGTGACGCGCCAGAAGACCGAGAAGGTCGAGATTGAGAAATACACCTCGGAACTAGAATCGAAGATGGAGGCCAGAACCGCCGAGCTGGCCAAGAGGGTTAGCCAGTTGACGACAATAAACAAGATCAGTCGCGTTGTCACTTCCTTGCTTGACCTGGACGAGCTGATAGTTGACTTTGTCAAGGCGATTGCGCAGGGCTTTGGATACAGACACGTGTCGATGTTGATGATGGACAAGGAACGAGGAGATCTCTACTTCAAAGCCGGCTACGGCTGGAAGATGGATTCGGTTCCAAAGGATATGCGCATGAAGCTGAAAGAGGGGATCATCGGTCACGCTGCGTATTTTGGCGAGACGCTGGTCAGCGGTGATGTCGAGACGGATCCGCGCTACCTGAGGAAGGATCTCATAGGAACGAAATCAGAACTCTCGGTGCCAGTTACATTCAGGGGGGAAATCCTCGGTGTTTTGGACATCCAAAGCGACATCAAAGACGCATTCACCCGTAATGATGTGAGCACCATGGAGATGTTGGCAGACATGCTGGCGACATCCATCACAAATGCGAGGATATACACTGAATCCAAAGAGCGCGAAGTCGCTCTGTCCGTTCTGGATCGGATAAGCAAGCAGATATCATATAGGCTGGAGCCGGAGGTCGTCCTCGACCAGGTCGTGCGCGACGCGGCCGCCCTTCTGAAGGCTGAGAAGGCGTCCGTTGGTCTCATCGACGACTCAGGCAAGAGTATCAACTTTGTATCCTCCTATCGATTCGAGAAGGGTGTTCTCAAATCGAAACCGTTCAGCTCGTCCCTTGGGGTGACGGGCAGGGCTCTGAAATCTCTCAAGGCCGAGATGGTCAACGACTATCTCTCTGACCCAGATTCTGTCGAAGCGGATGCCGAGTTGTTCGGTATCAAATCGATTGTGAGCGCTCCACTGACGATGGAGGGCAGAGGCAGAGGTGTCATCAATGTCTATAACAAACTGGATGGAAAGCCTTTCACGAAGAGCGATATGCTCTTCCTGTCCTCGCTCGCCGATCATGCTGCAATCGCATTGGAGAATTCAAGCCTACTCTCCTCGCTCAACCAGAGAGTGCATTCCCAGCTCGCTCTACTCGACATAGCCCTCACAATGCAGAGGCAGCTCGACTCGAGCAGTGTTTACGACATAGTCGCTGACAAACTTCGAGAAGTGGTATGGTGCGACGGCATTACGTTTTACCTGCTAGATCGCGAGAAGAAGACCCTTAAGGCCGCCCTTTCAAAGGGCCCCTACGCGAAGGAGATAATGGCTGAGGTGTTCTCGGTCGACGTGGGCATAACTGGGTGTGTTGCGAGAACGGGAAAGGCTGAGCTAGTAAATGATGCGATCAGGGATCCAAGGGTCGTTCAAGTTGCTGGCACCCCCATGACGGAGGAGGCCATGATGGCGATTCCTCTTGTTGGCAAGGATCGGACCATTGGCGTTTTGACCTTGTACAGAGACGGTGTCGAGGGATTCACTTCCACTGAGTTCGAGGTCGCACAGCTATTCGCGAGCCAAGCATCTGTCGCGATTGAGAATTCCGAACTCTATAGAACTAGAGAGACGCTGCTGATGGACAGCAGAAGGAAAGTAGAGCAGATGGCCAAGGTTCTCGAGCTCACGAGCTCGGTGATGTATATGGATGATATTGGCCGGCTTCTGCAGCGGGTCGCTGACGCCGTCGTACAGTCATTCGGTTTCAGACGGGCATCTCTGAGGACCTATGATGTGAGCCGCGACGTCTTTGTCACCAGAGGCATCTGCGGGTTCCCGAACTGGGTCAAGATCGGGGAAGAGAGGCCAGGACCGGGAGAGCTCGAGGATCTGGTCGAGGAGAACAAGGTGGCGCCCGCGACATATTACGTTCCCTACGAGAAACAACCCTACGGGATAGAGGCTTTCCAGTTCCTTGCCCATCCGGAATTGGCCAACAAACCGCGAGCGAGTCCCGACGCTTGGCACGAGAGAGACCTGCTCATGATCGCATTGAAGAACAGAAGCGGTCAGCTTTCTGGGTACTTGCTCGTGGACGAGCCAAACGACCTCAAAATACCTTCTCGGGAGCAACTCGAGATGCTGGAGATCCTGGGCGGAATAGCATCGATCGCCTTGGACAATGCTAGGGTGTACGAAAGGCAGGTCGGCGCGGCAAACGAGATTGCTCTATTGAACGATTTGATGACCCACGACATCAACAATTTCAATCAAGGCATCATGGGCTACATCGAGCTGCTTCTGCAGGACAAGCATCTCGATGACAACCAGAGGAAGTATGCGGAAAGGGCCCTATTGCAGGTCCGCAACAATGCTCGGCTGATTGACAACATACGAAAGCTGGCCAAGATTCGGATGATGTCCGACTCCGACTTTGTGCCGATGGACGTCCAGAAGGCTGTTGCAGAAGCCATCGATACCGTGACCAAGGCCGCCACGGATCGCAAGGTGAGCATCGTTTCCGCGCTCGCGCCGAACACTCACTACACGACGGCAAATCAGTTCATCGACGACCTCTTCCTGAACATAATTTCCAACGCGGTCAAATTCGACGTATCGAAGCGCATCCGCGTGGATGTGACGATATCCGATGAGACGACCAGCCAAGGCGATTTCTGGATCGTC
>JBGQAM010000093.1:0-4841 GCA_041494275.1 Thermoplasmata archaeon
CAGCTGCCAAGGGTGGGGTTGTTCGCCCATTAAAAGGGATCGTGAACTGGGTTCAGACCGTCGTGAGACAGGTTTGTTGCTTTTTGCTGGAAGTGTTTTGATGCCTGACGGGAAGGATCCTTTAGTACGAGAGGAACGAGGATTCGTCGCCTCTAGTCTATCAGTTGTCTGGCAAGGCAATGCTGAGCAGCCACGCGATAGTGGATAAAAGCTGAAAGCATCTAAGCTTGAAGCTACCCCGAAAACGAGGCATCTTACAGCCGCCATTACATGATGGCGTTGATAGAGCCGGGATGTAAGTGTCAAGGTCCGCCGAGACATTCAGTCCGCGGCCACTAAGAGCTGTAGTCGCTAACCAACATGCTGATTTGGCAGTACCGGCTCAGCCGTTACACGTATCGCACATGAAGCCTGCTGCGTCCTTCCTTATTCTTTTCATTCACAAATGGACCAGCTTTAGCTCGTCAGATCCTGGTTGGAGAGCCCGAAGATGATCAGCGCTCCAAGGCCGAGATAGAACCCGTAGACCCCGCCCCCCAACATCCCCATGACTGCACCTACAAGCGCAAGTGCGAGACTCTTCCTCTTGATTCCAGAGATGCCTCCTGCCACCGCAATCATGCCGAGAACCAGCACGAGGATTCCGCAGTACGTGTCTCCAGTGAAGCTAGAATCGGGTCCCAGTGCCAAAAGTCTGTCCGTGAAGAGCCCTGTGAGACCGTTGATGATGGCCAGGATTCCGGAGAGGAGCGTCATGGCCCCTCCCAGGAGCATGTAGTTGTCCTGTCGAGAGCTAATAGGTTCGGGCTCGGGGGATTGCCGAGGCTCACCGCAGCTTTGGGAGGATGGAACGCCCTGGTTGAGATCACGCGCATTGGAGGAACTGCTCATAGAGGTGGCATTGCCTCCAACAAAATCGCCGTGCATAATGGTTTCCATCCAGCACAGTCGCGCGCAAATTTAATGATGCTGCACTTCATCAGCCGATTGGGAACGAGTTTGGTGGATCAGGTGAACGGATGAAGGTTGTGATCATCGGCAACAACGTGGCGGGAACGACCCTGGCGAAGGCCATTCGGGACGCCGACGCGAATTCTGAGATTGACATCTTCACTGAGGAGGCCATGCCATACTATCCAAGGCCTAGGCTAATAGACTACCTGATGGGAACGGTGCAAGAGAAGGAAATGCCATTCTATCCGGCGGACTGGTATGCCACGAACAAGCTCTCACTCCACCTGAATTCCGTTGCAGAGAAGATAGACCCTGAGGCGAAGAGGATTCGGATTGGAGGGACGTGGCATTCGTACGACAAGCTCGCGCTGGCCACGGGCTCAAGCGGGTACATTCCGCCGTTCAAAGGACTTCCGAAGCGGAATGTGTTCACGCTTCGTACGATCGAAGATGCAAGGAGTATCCGTGAAGCAGCTTCCAAGGCAAAGCATGTCATCGTCATAGGCGGAGGACTGCTTGGATTGGAATCAGCAAGAGGCGTCTGCACCGCCTTCCCGGAATTGACAGTCACGATCCTGGAGTATGCCGAACACCTGCTCATGCGTCAACTTGATCACGAAGGGGCGGAGATCCTGCGAGGGTGGATAGAGAGAACTGGAGCTAGAATCGAGGTAAAGGCCGAGACTGAAGAGATCCTGGGCAGCTCGGTTGTGGAAGGAGTCCGGCTCAAGGATGGCCGAGTGATCGAAGGAGATCTCGTCATTGTCTCCGCTGGCACTCGGTCGAACATCGGCCTGGCAAAGGACGCCGGGCTCAAGGCGAACAAGGGAATCGTCGTTGATTCCTCCCTGCGCACCTCGGACCCGGACATATTCGCACTGGGAGATGTCTGCGAGTTCGGAGGACAGGTATGGGCAATGATCCCTCCCGCGCTCGACGAAGCAAGGGTTGCAGCGAAGAAGATCCTTGGTCAGCCAGGTCCTGAATACAAAGGGACTGTGCCGTCAAACACGCTCAAGGTGTCGGGATTCGACCTCACTTCGATAGGGACGGTTAGAAGCGCCCACGAGCCTCCAGATCCTGGCTTCGAAGAGATAAGAAGCGTCCTTCCTGACAAGAGCGTCTACAAGAAATTCGTCATCAAGGATGGCAAGATGATCGGAGCCATCCTCCTCGGCACAAGGAAAGAGGCGCTCAAAGTCACCAAGTTCATCAAAGACGGAACGCCGGTGGACAACATCAAGTCGAGGCTTTCCGACCCTGCATTCGCCTTCTCCTGAACGGGTAGTTGCCAAGTCCACGAAAACGGTTATATTCCGAAGACCCATCTGGCGGAGAGAGGAACGATGGAGCCAAAGGATTACGAGCTTGAGTTCTTCAGGAATAATGGATTCCAGCGGAAGCAGTGCAAAAGCTGTGGCAAGTTCTTCTGGACTCTAGGCGAATCGAGCACTTGCGGCGAAGCGCCCTGCGTCGAATACACTTTCATCGGGAAACCGCTGCTGAAGGAGAAGCAGACTGTCCACGAGATGAGGGAGAGCTTCCTCTCATTCCTTGAGAAGAACGGCCACACTAGGATCTCGAGATACCCGATCACCGCTAGGTGGAGGGACGATGTCTTCTTCACCCAGGCCAGCATCTATGGGTTCCAACCCTGGGTCATCCAAGGTGTCGTGGAGCCGCCCGCGAACCCGCTGGGCATTTCGCAGACCTGTGTCAGGTTCAACGACATCGACAATGTCGGAAAGACAGGCTCGCATTTCACGATGTTCGAGATGATGGCCCATCACGTTTTCAACAAGAAGGGCAAGGAGATCTACTGGAAGGATCGGACGACAGAGCTATGTCATGAATTCCTCACCAAGGTGCACGGATTGGATCCGAAGATAGTCAACTACTCCGAGGCGTGGTGGGAGGGAGGAGGGAACGCCGGCCCCTGTCTGGAGGTATTGCTCGGCGGGGTCGAGATCGCTACGCTCGTGTTCATGAGCTACGCTCTGGAGAACGGCGTCCAGAGACCGATGGATATCCAGGTCGTTGACACGGGGTACGGGCTCGAGCGGCTGACTTGGATATCTCAGGGTACACCGTCCGCATACGAAGCGGTCTTCGGAGACGTCTTGGAGGAGCTGAAGCGGCTCTCTGGGACCAAGGTCGATGGCGCAATCCTAGCAGAATACTCGAAAGCTGCTGGATCTATGAAGATCGAGACCGCGGCGGATGTTCGCGCTCTGAAAGCCGACGCTGCCGCCCGGCTCGGCATGAAGGCCGAGGACTTCGTCAGACAGATCAAGCCTTACGAGAGCATGTATGTCGTTTGCGACCACACGAGAGCGCTGATGTTCATGCTCAGTGATGGTGTCGTGCCGTCGAACGTGCGACAAGGATACTTCGCAAGGCTGCTCGTGCGAAGGGCATTGAGAGAGATGTCCCAGCTCAGCATTGAGACCAAGCTCTCAGAGATCGTCGCCCGCCAAGTGGATTACTTCTCCCATGATTTCCCTGACCTCAAGGAGAACAAGGACGAAATCATAAAACTGGTCGATGTGGAACATGAGAAATACAGGGAGACGCTCGTAAAGGGAAGAGGCATCGTCCAGAGGCTCGAGGCTGCGGAGAAGAACGAGAAGCAACTCATCAGCGACGAGGACCTGGTCGAGCTCTATGACTCACACGGTTTGAACCCTGAGGTCGTCGCAGAATTCGCCTCCAGCCCAGTGAAGATACCAGATGATTTCTACAAGAGAGTCGCGGCCAGGCACTCCAAGGTTGAGAAGGAAGATGTCGCCCCAGAGATACAGTTGCCTGAAGGATTGCCACCCACCAAGCTGCTGTTCTACAAGGACCCATCCAAGTACAAGTTCAGGGCGAAGGTCCTGGCCGTGATGGGAGACTTCGTCGTGCTGGACAAGACCTATTTTTACGCAGAAAGTGGCGGCCAGGAAAGCGATCACGGAACGATGAAGGACATGAAGGTCGTCCATGTTGACAAGGTCGGCAGCGTTGTCGTTCACAAGATTGAAGGGGAGATGCAGGCGGTTGTCGGGAAGCTGATAACCTCTTGTGTGGACGAGACGCGCAGGAAGAGGCTCCAGAGGCATCATACAGCGACCCACATCGTCAATGGAGCCGCCAGGAAGACCCTGGGCAACCACATCTGGCAGACAGGCGCACACAAAGGCGTTGACCTAGCGAGACTGGATATCACCCACTACGCGGACCTCACGCCGGAGGAACTTGAGAAGATCGAACTGCTGGCCAACGAAACGGTCCTGTCTGCGACGAAGGTCACCAGCTCGTTCATGGAGCGGAACGTAGCTGAGAAACGGTATGGGTTCAGGCTGTACCAGGGAGGGGCCGTTCCTGGGAAGGACATCAGGGTGATCCGCATTGGAGACTTCGACGTCGAAGCATGCGGAGGCATCCACTGCAAGAATTCTCTCGAGGTCGGTGCGATAAAGATACTCAGGACCAAACGGATCCAGGACGGCGTAGTGAGGCTGGAATTCGTTTCCGGGATGCCTGCCGTGGAACAAATGATGGGAGTCTGGAACGCTGTCGTCGACGCCAGTGCCAAGCTGAACACGACCCCAGAGAGAATTGACGAGGCCGTCAACAGGCTCATGGCCGACAAGAAGGAGTTGGCTAGAGAGATCGAAGAGATGAAGAAGGGAAGAGTCGGAGAGACCGTGGACGACCTCGTTCAGAAGGCGCTCCAGGTGAAGGGCGTCAAGATCGTGAGATTTGTCGAATCGGAGGACATGAAGCATCTGGTCAACCTGGCCAAGGAACTGATCGGCCATCCCAAGACGATGGTCGTGCTCGGGTCTGACGAGAACGGTGCGAAGGTCGTCGTCGCCAGGAGCCAGGACTTGCAGATCGATTGC
>JBGQAM010000070.1:0-8100 GCA_041494275.1 Thermoplasmata archaeon
GGATCGATCAAGCTGAGGGAGGGCGAGTGAGATGGCTGGCAAGGAATTCAGCGTCTACATGGCGGGTGTGGGAGGCCAGGGCTTGGTCCTCCTTTCGAACGTGATCGGCTCTGCGTGTGCTCTCGCAGGGATACGCGCTCTGACGGGCGAGCAGCACGGCCTGTCCCAGAGGAGCGGGTCTATAAACGTACATATGAGGATAGGAGAGGACATCCGGTCGCCCTTGATCCCCATCGGGAGCGCCGACGCGATCCTCACGCTGGACGCGTTGGAGGCGCTCAGGTATGTTGAGTATCTGAGACCTGGCGGAGTCGTACTGACGAACTCGAGGGTGCAACATCCGATAATCGAGACGCGAGCGCACATGAAGGACAAGGCTGTGAAGTACCTGTCGGTCGAGGATGTCAAGACCAGACTATCGCAGGTCACCGACAAGATTGCAGTCATCGACGCTCTCGGCATCGCGAAGAAGGCCGGGAACCCGCTGACGGAGAACATGGTCATGCTGGGGGCGCTCAGCACCCTGGAAGCGTTTCTGGTGCCTGAGGAGTCGCTGAAGAAGTCGATCTCGGACAACGTGCCCAAGAAGGCCGTCGACGTGAACCTGAAGGCCTTCGACCTCGGAAAGGCTGCAGCGTACGAACATCTCTGCAACATAGTTAAGTGCAAAAAGTGACTTTCGGTCTCGATCGCATGAAAAAGGCAAGATTCGTTCGAGTCGATGTCTTTGCGAACAAGCCGTTCGGGGGGAACCCTCTTGCGGTGTTCCCCGACGCGAAAAGACTGACGCCTGGAGAAATGCAGCTTCTGGCCATGGAGATGAACCTCTCAGAGACGACCTTTGTCGTTCCCCCGACTCCGGGCTCCGGGGAGGACTTCAGAGTGCGGATATTCGTGCCAGACATGGAAATACCCTACGCTGGCCACCCGACAATCGGCACATTCTATGTTCTCGCGAAGGAGGGCAGGATCAAGCTGAAGAGTCCAATGACCACGGTGAAGATGGAAGTAAAGGCGGGCGTCATGCCTGTTGAGATCTACTCTTCAAAAGGCGTCGTCAGCAGGATAGTCACCGTGCAGAACAAGCCGGAATTTGGCCCAGTCATCGATGATACTGGCTTGATAGCTGATGCATTGTCGCTCTCTAAGTCAGACCTCCGACTCGATGAAGCACCTCCGCAGTATGTATCAACTGGGCTGCCTTGGATAATCGTGCCTGTGAAGACTCGAAAAGCGGTCGAGAAAGCGTCGGGAAACGCAGCAGTGTTCGCTGACCTGAGAAAGAAGCTTCCGAACAACATCGCCGATCTCTACGTGACCTGTCTCGATCCCGTCGACCCGAAGTCAACTACCCACTCTAGGGGACTCTCCCTGGTATCTAGAAACGTAGTCGAAGACCCTGCGACTGGAAGCGCAAGCGGATGTCTAGGAGCATTCCTTGTCGGGAAGAGACTAATCCCAGTCAGCAGGGTCACCAAGATAACGAACGAGCAGGGCTACGAGATCGGCCGACCCAGCAAGATCGCGATCGAGGTTCGAACAGCCAATGACGGAGGGATCGAGTCTGTGAGAGTGGGCGGATCAGTAGTCCACATGATGGATGGCACTGCCTACCTCTAGGACAGCGGCGGTTCCAGGCTCTGAAGCTGTATCTTGAAAACCGCTCCCTGAGTGTGGTCTCCCTTTACCCTGTCTTCCACCCAGACTCTCCCACGATACCTCTTCGAGAGGGTCATCACGATGTGGAGTCCCATGCCGGAACCCTTCTTCGGCGCTTTGGAGAACCTGTCGAAGATAATCGGCTTCGCTTCATCGGATACGCCGCACCCGTGATCTGCAATCGATATCGTCAATACCCTCTTCTCATCGACGGACGCCCGCTCAATGTTGATGACTATCTCGACAGGTTCATGGGAGTCGTACTTGACGGCGTTCGTCAGGATGTTGATGAATACCTCGCGGACAAGCTCATCGGCTTCCACGAAATAGAGTCCTTTGTCAGCATTCGATTTGCAGACCACCTTTCGGCCGGGGTAGTACTGCGATACGCTCTTTTGACACTCGAGCAGGACGGCACCGACGTCGATCTTCATGAGTTCAACATCACCGAAAGTCATCCTCGACATCGTCCTAACATTGCCCGCGAGCCAACTCGTGTTCATCACCTGCTCGCCGACCTTGTCCAAGAGGGCAAGATGGTCTGGCTGGCTGGTCTTCATCCTGAGAAGATCAAGGTAGCCTAGGATCGCCTGATTGAAGTTCTTGATGTCATGCGACAGGACATCGGTATAGAGCTCCGAGTTCTTCCTGCTCTCTATGTGCTCTTCGAACATCTTCGCGTTCTCGATCGCAATACCTGCCAGGCTCGCGAATATCTCGATGACCTCTATGGTGTCTTGGTCTGGAATTCGATCGTCCCTTGGCTTCAGGGTCTCCAGATATGCCAAGGGCACTCCTTCTTTGTCGAATATCAGCGTGTCGATGTAGTCCAACTCATGCCAGCGCCCCTTTCCAGCGCGCGGGATTCTGATAAGCTCTGGATCCGGGTAGTAGGCGAGCTCGTCAGTCGAGAGCGTCTGGAGACTCTCCGCCGGCGAGTAGTAACTCATGCGGCCCATCTTCGTCCACCATCTTGAATACGGTCCGCCGGAGGTTGGAGCTCCGGAGCCTGCTAGCGTGTCGACGAATTCCACAGGGTAAGCGTGTCGCTTGATTTGTTCGACTGCCTTCTGAGAGTAGCCGTACAAGGCCTCGACCTTGTAGACATCGAGCTCGCGGTGCTTTACTGCGAGCACCATCCGCTTCGTGCCTACTAGTCTTGCCAGAGTCTTCAAAAGGTTGTCCAGCATCTGGTCGAGGTCCCTGACATACATTATTCCCGACACCAAGTCGAGGATTCGCGAGAGCTGCTCAGTCCTTTGGCTGGTGACTCTGAGCGCCATCTCCCTCTCATGAGACAGCCTTGCATTCTCAATCGCAACCTCCGCAAGCGAGGTGAATATCTCGATGGTCTCGATTGTCTCTCTGGAGGGGGCCCTGCCGTCCTTCGGGTCCGTAGGATAGAGGACTCCGACGATCCTGCCAGCGGAATCGTGCAGTGCAAAGGCGAGGTAGTCACCCTCCCGGAATTCGTCCTTCTTGCGCGGACCTATCTTCCCGGCGGGCTCCGCAACCTTAGGGGCAATGAAATAGCTCTTGGCACGCGGACTTACAGCCTCAATGGGCGTCATGTAAGCAGACTTGCCTACCCTCTTCTCCTCCCTCAGATCTTCGAGTATCACATCAGTCGGGATTGTTCGCAGCTTGACCTCCTTCGCAACGTCTTCGCCGTATCCGAACACGGCTATCCACTTGAAGAGTGCCTCCAGCTCATCGTAGACGACAAGGCTGACCTTGCCAAAGCCGAACAGAGATGAGACGGAAGTCAGAATCATATCAGATAGCTTCCGAAGATCTCTCTCGGATACGATGGATGACGCTATGCTGAGTATGTCCTCGAGGAGGTCAGTTCGGTGAGCGGCTGCAGCGGAGGGAGTGAAGGAGCCAGGAGTGTCGCGCATTTCTCTCATGAGGGCAAATGACATGAGCTCCGTGAAGAGCTCCACCAATTCGACGGTCTCCCTTGAGAGCAACTTGCCGTCGCACGAGTAGTCGAGTTCGAGTGTCGCGAGCAATTCTCCTCCTATGCCTCGCATAGCGAGCCGGTAGTGATCGGCCTCGTGCCATTCATCAGGGGTCTTTCTCGGAAGACGAACATTCTCAGGATGCCTGTAGTAGGATGGATGGTCGGCGAACGGGTCGCCTTCGACTATCTTGATCCAGTCTTCTGCAGGTACGTAGAAAGAATTCTTTGTGAACCTGAACTTGTCCGCCATGGTTCTGCCCAGCAGGTCCTTCGGATAGTAGTCTGCGCCCATGTTCGCAACTATCTTCTCTGCGCTATCCTTCGGAAAGCCGTACGTGACCCAACGCAATGAAGGACAGGCCTCACCCCTGGCAATCTCGAAAAACATCGCTTCGATGCCAAACAATTCGGAGATCGCCGTCAGCGCACGGTCGATGACGTCGGGAAGCGATCTGCCTCCTACAATCATGGCACTAATCTCGCCGAGGGCGTTTCTCACCCTCTTGTCGTCGCTGCTCGCCGGGCGGACACTTGCCTTCCACGGTTTCCCGGGGATGATGATGTAGTTCTCAGCAGACATCTCGCCCAAACCCAACACCTCCAAGTGCTGGCCAGACCTGATAGCCAATGATTGACTTGGCATCTATATAATAGCAGACAGGCAAGTATCATAATCCCTTGCAGGCGGGAATGACATTCAACTGCAGATAACTAGATCACGCCATCTAGATGATTCTCGCCAGGTTCAACGATTCGTTATGCTAATGCGCAATCCTTATTATCGATGGGCACGTTTGTTCAGCAAAGATAGACCGGGGGAATGAAACCACGAACATCAAGGAGATACTGGCGACCGCGATCGAATTCGAACGCTTCGGTGTTGAGTACTACGCCAGGTTCAGGGAACTCGTCGGCGATGAGAAGGCGAAACCGCTCATGAAGGGACTCTCAGAGGACGAGAAGGAGCACGCGCGGATCCTCACTGCCGAGTTGAAGGCCCTTGGTGGCTCGGTCAAAGCTCCATCGAAGGAAATGCTGAACAAGGGGCTCGCTGAGATCTTCCCAGAGAAGGTCAGGAAGAACTCGATCGAGGCGAAGGACGCCATATCGGCTCTCAAACTTGGGATAAGGACCGAACAGAGATCCATCGACTTCTACTCGAAGAACGCGACCAAGGCAGATGAGAGACTCAAGAGGATTTTCAACAAGCTCGAGAAGATGGAGCGCGGGCACAAGGAGATGCTCGAAGAGAACCTGAAGTATCTGGAAGACGACGGTTCCTGGTACGGCTACGTGCCTTTCCTAGATTGAACGCGGGACCGCGTCACCGTCAGAAGTGCTATGCCAACCTATTTTAGATGGCCGTCGCATCAACCCGTTCTGGGGAGTAGGGTCAGTTGGCGACGGTAGTCCCTTTCAATGCTTTGTTCTACAATAGCGCTAGATTCGGAAAGGATGTTTCCCGGTTCGTGGCGCCGCCGTACGATGTAATCGACAGGGTCATGGAGAAGAGGCTCAAAGATGACAGACTCAACATAACGCATGTGACGCTGGGCGATGAAGCAGACGCCTATGAAATTGCAAGCAGACGGCTTCAAAGGTGGGTCAACGATGAGGTTCTCGTCGTCGATTCCAAGAATTGTCTGTACGTCTATGAGCAGACGTTCAGCAGCCCAGACGGTTCGCCTAGGATCAGATCCGGGATAGTTGCCCTCACAAAGCTAGAGGATTTCTCGAAAGGCGTGGTCCTGCCACACGAGAAGACCATTCCCAAGCACAGGGCCGACAGGATGAATCTGATGTGCGCCGTGAATGGGAATCCAGAACAGGTATTCCTTCTCTATGATGACCCGACGGAGGAGATCGAATGGATCCTGCTCGAAACGCGAAAGCGTGATGAGGTCATGAGATTCATCGATCCGGAGGGTGTCCATCACAGAATGATAAGGATCTCGGAACCGGATCTGATTGACAGGATTGTCAGGCTGCTGGAACCCGCGAAGCTGCTGATCGCGGATGGGCATCACCGGTACGAAACGGGCCTCGATTTCAGGAACAAGATGCGCATGAAGGACGGCTCCAGGGAGGGCACGATGCCATACGACTTCATCCTGGCGACGCTTGTCAGCTTCCGCAACCCGGGGCTGGTGATATACCCGACACACAGGCTGATCCAGAGGGTCGATGAGAAGCTGATCTCGCAACTCCCGACGGCGCTCGAAGAGGAATTCGAACTGAAAGAGATGCCTGGCCCCGACGAACTTGCGGCCGCGGTCGAGAAATCGCAGGTGAAAGCATTTGGCGTCTGGATACCATCATCGAAGCACTTCCTGTTCGCGACGCCCAGAGCAAAGCAAGCATCCAGAAATCCGATGGATGACCTCCCAGTCTACATAGTCCAGGAAAGGGTATTGAAGAGACTCTTGGAATATACACCGGAAATGCTTGACACGAAGGTGAACATCGAGTACGTGAAAGGCACCGGTCCTACGAAGGACGCCATGGTGACCGGCGAGTATCAAGCGTGCTTCTTCGTGAAACCTCCGACAGTCCAGCAGGTCATGGCGATCGCAGAGACGGGCCAGCTCATGCCGCACAAGTCAACATATTTCTTCCCGAAGATCTGGTCGGGCGCCGTCCTGTACCTGTTCCGACTCGTCAACGCGAAGACTATGAAGCAGTAAATAGCGGTATGAGGATACGCCGCGTGGTGTCTCCTTTGGCGTTCGATATTGGAATACTAGGCGGACGAATCGTTGATGGTGCTGGCAATCCTTGGTACATCGGCGACATCGGGGTTGCGGGCAAGAAGATCGCGAAGATGGGGAAGATAGACAAGAGCGAGTGCAGGCGCACCATCGACGCCCACGGACTGTACGTGTGTCCAGGGTTCATCGACATCCACACGCACTCAGACATCACAGCCTTGGTCTACCCCGGTTGCGACAGCACATTGAGGCAAGGCGTCACCACGCACCTAATTGGCAACTGCGGCTCATCCGCCGCGCCTATGAAAGAACCATACGTCGACCTCTGGAAGACATATTGGGGAGAATGGGCCGGAACTTTCGAGAAGGATGAATGGAGGACCTTCGCCCAGTATCTGAAAGTCCTCGAGAGGAATGGAGTTGGGCACAACATCGCGGCCCTCGTGGGCCATGGGGCAGTCAGGACAGCCGTCCTCGGAGCCGAAAGGCGGGCTCCGAGCCCGAAGGAGCTGAAGCTCATGAAGAGCCTTGTCGACGAGGCAATGCGTTCTGGAGCATTTGGGCTGTCGACCGGTCTCGTCTATCCTCCGGGCAGTTTCGCCAAGACCGATGAGATAGTCGAACTGTGCAGAGTGGTGGCGAAATATGGAGGTATGTACACGTCTCACATCCGGGGCGAAAGGGAGACTATCGCCGATGCGATCAAGGAGGCGATCGCGATTGGCGAGCGGAGCGGGGTGCGCGTCCAGATATCACACAACTGTCCGAAGATAGGCGCATGGGGGAGGACCAAGGAGACCCTCGGCCTAGTCGAGAAGGCCAGAAAGCGCGGACTCGACGTCACAGTCGACAATGACGTTCACACTGACCTAGCACCTGCCCTCAGCGGGGCACTCCCTCAGTATCTTGCCGAGCTCAAGAAGAAGGACATGCTGGAGCACATCAAATCGAAAGCCAACAGAGAGAGGATCAAGAAGGAGATCGTCGAGGACAAGCTCCCCGCGTTCGGCCCTTCGGGACTCCTGAAGCACGGCCTTTTCAACAGAATATTCATCATGTACTGTCCCAAGCAGAAGAGGCTTGAAGGCAAGACCATCGAGCAGGTGGCAAAGGAGAGAGGGAAGGATGCATTCGGGACATACTTCGACCTGATGGTCGAGGAGAATGATGATATAATCGCGATCTTCGACTACATCAGCGAGGACGACATCAAGAAGGTCCTGGTGCATCCTCTGGTGATGGTCTCATCCGACTGCGCAACCTGGGCGGACCACGGGCCGCTCACGAACCCTCCACCGTACGAACCTTGCGCCTTCGGAGAGTACCCCGGGATACTGGAGAGATACGTGCGAGACGAAGAACTGCTGACCATGCAAGAGGCCATCAGGAAGATGACCAGCTTCCCAGCGCAGAAGATCGGCCTCCTGGACAGGGGACTGCTCAGGCCTGGGATGAAGGCAGACATCACCATGATCGACCTCGACAAGATCAAGGACCGCGCGACGAACCTGTGGCCGCACGAGTATCCGTTCAAGAACTATCCGCACAGATACCCTGAAGGTATACCCTTCGTGATTGTGAACGGGACCGTGTCCGTGGACAAGAGCAAGCAGACGAAGGCTCTCGCGGGAGAAGTCCTGAGGCACAAGTGGCCGTAGGAAGAAAGCTCAGACTTCGTACTTCTTGTACTCTCCCACGCACGGGTTCCCGTAGCATACCCAGAGAACCTTGTTGGTGAGATCGCACACTATCGAGAATATCGATTGA
>JBGQAM010000035.1:0-16976 GCA_041494275.1 Thermoplasmata archaeon
AACAAGGAAGAGTTTGTTGAAATCTGCGAGCGCGGCCTGTATTTGTCGCCAACCAACGAGTTATTGATTGAAGAGTCGGTGCTGGGTTGGAAAGAATATGAAATGGAAGTGGTGCGCGATTCCAAAGACAACTGCATCATCGTCTGTAACATGGAGAACCTGGACGCCATGGGCATCCACACCGGCGAAAGCATTGTTGTGGCACCCGCCCAGACGCTGAGCGACCAGGACCATCAGATGCTCAGAAGGGCAACCATCAAGATCATCAGAGCGCTGGGAATCGAGGGCGGAGCGAACATCCAGTTCGCGGTGCATCCGAAAACCGGAGAATACAGAGTCATCGAGGTGAATCCCAGAGTCTCCAGGAGCAGCGCGCTTGCATCCAAGGCGACCGGATACCCCATCGCAAGAGTCGCTGCCAAAATAGCTGTCGGAAGGACTCTCGACGAGATACGGAATGCAATCACAGGAAAGACTTGCGCCGCATTCGAGCCGTCAATCGACTACGCTGTGATGAAGATCCCGAGATGGCCTTTCGACAAGTTCAGGACTGTCGAGAGAAGGCTCGGGACTCAGATGAAGAGCACGGGCGAAGTAATGGCCATCGGTAGGAACATCCAGGAGGCGCTCCTGAAGGCAGTGAGATCGCTGGAGATAGACCGATTGGGGCTCGAGCCCGAGAAATGGACTGACGAGGAGATCGAGGTAGAACTCTCGTCTGCCACTGATGCAAGGCTCTACATGATCGCCGAGGCTCTGAGACGTGGCATGAGCATCGGACGGGTCTGCGAACTCACTAACTGGGATCCCTTCTTCGTCAAGAAAGTGCAGGAGATTGTCGAGACCGAAGATAGACTCAAGAAGAAGCTAGACGACGATACCCTGAAGCATGCCAAGAGGCTAGGATTCAGTGATGAGTACATTGGGCTCCTGACCGACAAGGACGAACGAAGCATCCGTAACATGCGCATCGCGAAAAACTTGAAACCTGTATTCAAAATGGTGGACACCTGCGCAGCAGAATTCGAAGCTGCGACACCCTACTTCTACTCGACTTACGAATCAGAATGCGAGGCGAGGCCGTCAACAAACAAGAAAGTCATTGTTGTTGGAG
The DNA here is from genome assembly GCA_041494275.1 of Thermoplasmata archaeon. Lineage (GTDB taxonomy): Archaea > Thermoplasmatota > Thermoplasmata > UBA10834 > UBA10834 > COMBO-56-21. Next base: position 1,115 of record JBGQAM010000035.1, read on the forward strand.
CTGGGCCAATCCGGATAGGCCAAGGGATAGAGTTCGATTACTGCTGCGTTCATGGCGCCCTCGCGCTCAAAGAAGAAGGCATCGATGCGATCATCGTAAACAACAATCCAGAGACGGTGTCCACGGACTTCGACATATCCACAAGACTCTACTTCGAACCGATCACCGTCGAAGACATGCTGAACATAGTAGAGAAAGAAGATGCAGACGGAGTCATACTTCAATTCGGAGGGCAGACTTCAATAAACCTTGCGCTTCCATTGCAGAAGGAACTCAAGGGAAGGAAGACGAAGATCCTGGGCACCTCCCCAGATTCGATCGATCTCGCAGAGGACAGGAAGAAGTTTTCCGTGCTGATGGATGAGCTCGGCATCCGACAGCCGAAATCAGGGACCGGGTTCTCCTTCGAGGAAGTCAAGAACCTCGCCCAGGAGATCCAGTACCCAGTGCTCATAAGACCTAGCTATGTCCTTGGCGGAAGAGCGATGGAGATAGTCTACAACGAATCCGAATTGGAGACCTACATGAAGAGCGCAGCCAAGGTCTCGAAAAGACATCCAATCCTTGTGGACAAATACCTGACACATGCGATAGAGATCGACGTCGACGCGGTATGTGACGGGAGCGACGTCTACATAGGAGGGATTCTGGAGCATATCGAGGAGGCAGGGGTGCATTCGGGAGATGCTACGATGGTGCTGCCCCCTCAGACCATCGGGCCGGACGTTCTCAAGGAGATAAGGAGAATAACCAGAGATGTGGCAATGGCCTTGAAGACTATCGGCCTGATGAATCTCCAGCTCGCGTACAAGGATGGAGAGGTGTACATGCTGGAGGCAAACCCGAGAGCGAGCAGAACCGTCCCTATCATCTCCAAGGCCACTGGTGTTCCCCTAGCGAAGGTGGCAACCAAGATAATGCTGGGGAAGAAACTCAAAGAACTCGGTCTGCACGGAGAGGCGAAGATCAAGCATGTCGCGGTGAAGTCATCCGTCTTTCCGTTCCTGAAGCTGCCTGGGGTGGACAGCATTCTCGGACCTGAGATGAAATCCACCGGCGAAGTGATGGGAATAGACTTGACGTACCCGGCCGCGGTGTGGAAGGCTTTGATCGCGTCTGGGCAGAAACTGCCGAGGACTGGTAAAGTCTACATCAGCGTGGCTGATGAGGACAAACGGTCTGTAGTCGACCTCGCGAAGAGGCTCTCCTCACTTGGATTCCGAATCTACGCCACGCGGGGAACGGCAGATGTCCTCAGAACAAGCGGAATCGAACCCACGGTGGTGTTCCGTATCTCTGAGCACGGATCGCCAGATGCGCTCTCTTTGATGAGGCAAGGAGATGTCCAGCTAATCATAAACACGCCAACCGAGGCATCGGGCGCGAGAAGAGATGGATATATGATGCGAAGGTTGGCCGTGGAACTCGAGATCCCGATCTTCACGACGATCCAAGGGGCGCGGGCAGCCGTCATGGCAATGGAGCACGCGGTCAAGGAGGAAATGACTGTGAATGATCTAGCGTTCTTCCACGGTCATGGTTGACCGTGTCAAGAAATCACCAAGAAATGATTGGCTTCCTGCCAAGAGACGCTAGCTGCTTGGTATGCTTCTTGCAGAGCTTCCCATCGAAGACCTGAGACTTCATGAGATCCTCCTGCCAATGTGCGTTGAAAAGTCTGCAGCTGCGGTTTTCACAGAACGGGTCAATGGTGAGATGATATAGAACGGCCTGCAATGCGAGTCCCTTCAGGACTTCGAACAACTCAGGGTCGTCATAGTCCACAAACCTCCCCCTGAACGATGACTTGAGCTGCTGTAACAGGAGCTCGCCTGCGCCCTCAAGTTCCATTCTCTGCTTCATGAGGTAGTACTCTCTAGGCTTTGCGGGTGCCTCAACGACTCCTGGAAGGGATACGACGCTCGGAAAACCACAAATCACCGTCCTCAGGTGATGGCGCAGATCGTCCCTCGAGTAGGTCGAAGCCAATCTGTCTGTGAACACAATGGAAGCAGTCAGAAGCGATGCTCTTCTTCCCAACAATCTGACGAATCCTTCTTGGAGTCTCCTGCCATCATACACGACGCCGCCTACCTTGGACTTGCCAAGAATCGCACGCCGCTCATAGTCGATTTCACCGAACATCGGTTCGAACGTTTGCTGCGCAGATGATGGATCCTTCATCCTCGCAGAAGCCAGAGTCTCCGCAAAACCATCCACTTCTCGCTTGGGAACACTCCCGAAGACGGTTGGTCGGACGCTGATCCTGACACTGGGAAAGAACGTCTGAAGATAGGACTTGACCTCTGTGAACTCCTTCGCAGTGCGATTCTCAGAGGAGTATAGGTTCACGTTCCGGAGTCTCTTCTCAGCGGCCTTTGAGGTGCTCATATGCGACCTTGGCCCCCTTTCTGCCTGAGAGCAGCATCGAGCCGAAGGTCGGTCCCATGCGAGGCAGGCCGAATGTGGTTGACACCGCCATACCCGTTACAATGAGACCTGGGTGGCAGAATCCGCTGTGCTCCACAACAGCATCCTCACTCTTCTCGATCCACATGGCTCCGAACCCTGGCGTCTTTATCAGACCGCGCTCCTCGAGCTTCTTCACAACCATGGCATCATGGCCCGTCGCGTCTATGACCAGCTTGGATTCGAGAGCGACCGGGTCTACGCATGTGATTTGCCTCGGAAGCGCGCCGACCGGAGTCCAGTTCACGACAGCGCCCGCAACTCTGTTCTTCTCACGAAGCACAACGTCGTCGAAGGACACCATGTTCAATATGCTGACGCCGGCCTCGCACGCCGAGGAGATGAGCTTCGAGCAGGCAAGCGGCCCGGGCGTCATGTAGAGACCCTTCTCGTACATCTTGTATTTCACACCGAGCTCGTCGAGCACCTTCTGGGCAGGTGCCCGGACAGTTATTGTATTCATCAGGAATCCGCCAATCCAAAAGCCGCCGCCTAGGTAGTTGTTCCTCTCGACCACGAGCACTCTGACTTTCTTCAAGGCGAGGTCGCGTGCAGCCATCAGTCCGCTAGGTCCGCCCCCAATGATTATCACGTCTGTATCCGCGAAGCCATCCATTTCCTTCGCGAACTGGGATATTATCGCTCTCGTCACGGAGCTTTCAGACGATTTCTCGAATATCGGCATCTGCATTCACCAGATTGTGGACTGCGCATACCAGCTTCCCGAATATAAGGGTTGCCATTTGACACCGGAGTTGGCAAATCCGGCTCCCACGACAGCATAAGGCAAAAGGAATATCAGCCCATCCGACGTAGTTCCCATCGCGGAGCGGAGCTGGATACTTGTCAACGCCCCGCGAATGAGAAGACCTGGCTCCGCTCCCACCAAGAACTAAGGAGAAGGGAATGATATGGCAGTAGATCCGATATGCAAGATGGATGTAGATCCAAAAACGGCAAAGTGGAAATCCGAATACAACGGGAAAGAGTACTTCTTCTGCGCACCGGGCTGCAAGAAGGCATTCGATAAGGATCCGAAGAAGTACGCATGAGTGCTCACACTAGGCTCAGTGTTCGTGTGGCGGATGAGCCTGGACCACCGGTTTTGAGATCCCGGCGGACTTTTTCAGCTTATCATATTTCTCTCTGTACAGTCTCTCGCACACGCTGCAGCAGAGATAGTGGTACTTGCCATCGAGCTTGATCTTGACTCCCTCATCCTTCATCATGTGACCGCAGTAGTAGCATCTGATCAGGAGACCTGCCTCATCTGTCAAGGCGGCCCTCGGACTCTCTTTTGGAACCCTCATTACCATTGAGTTGTCCATGCGGGTTATCTCTGGCACCGAGGCAAGGGATTCCAGGAAATGCTGATACTTGATCTGGTTGTAGAACGACAGAATGCACATGACTCGGGAGTCAGAGAGAACGTATATCTGTCTCACCAGCTCTTGATCCTTTATCTTCTCGACAACCTTGTCCAGATCGGCCGGTTTGGATTCAAGCAAGAGAACGACTGATACTTGCCCAAGCATCTCTGCATCGAGCATCGTAGAATAGCCCCTGATAAGCCCCACGTCGACCATCGCTTGAACTCTCGAGCTAACGGTGGGTGTGCTCACGCTGATTCGGGCGGATACGTCCCTGAAGGAAGCCCGGCCATCGCTCTGAAGTTCCCTCAGTATCTTTCTGTCGACATCATCTAAGTTCAGGCCCATAGAAGAAAGATAGGAGAAAGCGGGGGATATCCTTTTCACTTGAAAGGTACGGGTGTTAAAGCCAGACTAATATGTAAAGCGTTCAATCAAAACGGATTGCCAGTTCGGCACAAACCCCTTTCCTTTTTCAGTTTATTCTACTCTTGCCACACTTCGGGCAAAACTCCGTGTCTGAGACTAGCTGATATCCACATTTCGCGCAGTAACTTGCGCTCCCTTGGTCGGGTTGGTCCGTCTGAGACGGTTGCATAGCCTTCTGAATCAATGCTCCTTCGATTTTCCTATTGTACGACGACCTTGTAGCGACTAGATATGCACCGCCGAGAAGCATCGGCGTTCCAACAAGCAATCCACCGAGCACTAGAATCGTTTGCTCCGCAACGACGGCATAGTCATCGTCTGTGGCGACACCGAAGTACTCTCTGGTTGCCAGAAGGTCTCTGTTGTGTTGCCACGTAGGATAGATTATCAAAGCTAGGATCAGGCCAATCAATCCAAGGATGAGCAGAATCCATCCACCAACTACGCCCTTCTTCTTGAGGACCGTCTGGTCACGTATCATTCTCCATTTCCCCGCGTCCCCATCGCGCTTCGCTCACTAAGGTCTTTCGGACACTTCCTCGCGAGCTTCAGTCATGCTCAGCCTGAGGCTGGTCTGTAACGCTGTAGGTCATGAGAGGCGTGACCGGATGCAAGTTCCCGTGCCTTGTCGAGCATGAAGTATCGTTCTTCTTCACTCGCAAAGATGATTTGCCATGCAATTTGGGGATCGTCATCGGAAACGCTTCTGAAGGATGAACCCTCTGTAAGGTTGTACCGCCTGGGGTCATTTCCGAAAGTCAGTGTCCTATCGAAGGGATAGTCAATTGTCCCGAATTGGATTCCGCCGGACCTGCGCCTGAATTCAAGCATGACACCTTTGAACACGGATAGAACGATGGCGACTCCCAGCGGTTGGTCCTTGACGAAGGGCAGGTTGTTCTTCCATTCCACCTGTGCGCTGTCTATGGCCTTTCTGTACTCACGCAAGTACTCCTCAACGAACGGGACAATCCATACGGCCTGCGTTCCATCGGTGTACTTCTTGATTGGCAGGTCAGACTTTCCGGTCATGAGGAATGACCAATCTTTCTTGGCTTGGTCTGACAGGTCTGAAAACAGGTATGACCCGGCCTTCAAAATGTCCTCGTCCACGCTCATTGAAGGGATAGCTTCTTTCGCTTCCCTAAGACTGTGGATCGCTTTCTCATAGTCCTTCACCTCGTATTCCGTGAAGGTTTCTTTTCCTCCAATCCCGGACCCTGATATGCCGACTCTCCCCTCGCGTGTGACTTCTTTCCTGTAACTCTTCAATCGCTTGCTCATCGGACCACCGACAGTCTGTGAAGATGATGAATGATAGCCCATCCCTATGGTCTTTGCTGCATTAGACGCCCATGTCGCGCGTCTTCTCCGAACGAATGGAACTAATCGGGGTCGATGGCAAGCTAGATGCCCTTTGGCGGGATGGGGCCAAAACCCTGGCTATTTCAGAGCGTTCTTAACGATATCGAGCATGGAATCGAGGTCGACGCCTGAGCCACAATAGGAGCAAAACTTCAGCCCATCAGGGTTCGAGCTACTGTCAATCGTAATCGTAGCGCCGCAACTACGGCATTTGTATGGAATCGTGAGGCCCCCATCTCTTACCTTCTCGATGAGATCGTTGACGTTCACCGTGACGTGCTTGACCGTCCTCGCGGTCTTCTTGTCCCTGACAATTCCAGCTTCTTTCCAAAGACCGAGTTCTTCATAGACCTTCGCGGAATCTTCATACCTCTTGGCAAGCTCTAGATTCTTCGCATGGGTGAGCCTCCCGTCCCATGAACTGATCTCTTCATAGGCACAACCCTCGACAATGAATGGTCTATCTAAACTCACGATTCCAACACGATGCATGACCTTGGCTTTCATTTCTGGGTGTCTGGCAATGATGTCATTCACGTGAGCTTGTCTTCTTCGCTCTTCAAGGTATTGTTCTTGCGCAAGGTGCTGCTTGTGTTTCTGTTCACATTCAAAGCACATTGTCGCGCCCCCCACCCACCCATGAATCGGCATGAACTTGCCGCACTTAATGCAACTCAGCGTCCCAGATGAAGACCGCGTGCCATAGATCAGCCTAGTTCCACAATACGCGCACGCTATGCTTCCATAGGGCATCGAGCGCCCACAACTTGGACAGTTTGCCATTCCCAGTCTAGCCGTCATCGTATCTTGTTGCTTAAGGGCTTTTCTGAGCGATTCCAGTCGATGGCCCGACCGCAAGATACGCAATTCCTTTGAGGTTGCTGACTTTAGACCATACCGCCATCTCTCCGTACCCCAATCACGCTATCGTGCCCAAGGTCTTTCGGACACACGGATGGTTGCTGACGAACGCAGAGAACGCTTAACTGGACCCAGTGGGATTTGGACCCCTGATCGCGGTACGAGTCCAGATGATTTCACCGACGATTCTTCTCCATCCATCCGACCGAATAATCGATGAACGGTCGTTGAGGTATCAGTTGTGCCATCCCGTTGGCGACACGACCGGAACGAACTAGTCCAGTCTTCTCAGCGAAGCTCGCGCCAATGGCACTGAAATCTGAATCATCCCAATCGAAATCCTGGAACTCCATCCACACTCGCTTTCCTTCGATAAGGGCAGGCGCTCCGCGCTTGACCTGTTTCTTCTTAGGATATTCCGCGCGATACTCCGCCAGATGCAGTGAAGAGGCGCATTGAAAGTTAGCGCCCAATAGAAGGATCCGACCGTCCAGATCGTAAATACGGGCCAACGGAGAACCATCCCCCATCGGAAAATCGAGGGTGTGCTCGCTGACAATCGTCTCTGCATGTTGTCCCCGTGCTGCAAATGAATCAGAGGGATGAAGACTGCGGCGTGTCCCTGTTTGGTTCCTGAAACACTCCGGAATGACGCCGACTCCTCGCGTCGGGGTTATGCTGACATCGTAGGGAGGCATGGTCTGACGGATGGTCGCCCACCATGTTTCGGGAACAGGAGGATTCTTCCAGTACGAAGGCTCCGACAGGTCATCAGAATAAGTCGGCATAACCAATGTTCCTTCAGGTCCGAGAGCCGCCTCGAGAGCCAGAACGACAGCCACGGGACCGCCGCATACCCACCCAAGAGAACTCAGCGAAGAATGAACCAGAAGGACCATCCCTGGGGCAACTCCTAGAGCAGAAAGATCATCTCGAATGGATTGAACAGTCGCTGGCATCCCTTGCGTTGCTCTAACCAAGTCTTCTTCGGTCATCTTGGCGCACCACGGACCTCCGGGCAATCGCCTTCCCATCCATATGGTCTTTTCCTGGGGCACCAAATCAAGGATTCCGCTCAAATCTTGAATCGCATGTAGGCGTTCTTGTAGCTGAAATTTCAGTAGCAAGTTATATCCCACAAATGAGAACTACTCGAAGCAGGTGGCAAATTGGTATACACAAAAGTAGCGAGGGCTTCTGAGATACCAGCAGGTTCGATGAAGGTGATAATGGTTGCAGAGAGGGAAATCCTGGTAGTGAACGTCCACGGCAAGCACTATGCGATTCCCAACAGGTGCACTCACAACAACGGGGACCTTTCGAAGGGCACCCTCGAGGGTACCGTAGTGACCTGTCCAAAGCACGGCCAGAGATTCGACCTCACGACTGGGAAATCGACTCGAGGCCCGAAGATTAGCTTCCTGAAGATGAAGGGGAAGGATACAAACCAATTCGCGGTGAAAGTGGAAGAAGACGACTTGCTTATTGATTTGGGCTGATGAATAAGGGACATGAGCGGGTCCTACTCCACGACATCGAAGTCATCTTTGGTACGATAGCCCTTCGAGAGCACGACGTACAGACCCGCCACGACCAGCGCTCCACCAACGATTATCCATGGTCCTGGAACCTCGCCTGGGAGCAAGAGATAAGCCAGTATCGAGGCGCCCACTGGTTCGCCCAGCACGCTCGTGGATATGATGTGGGCCGGAACCTTCTTCAGAGCGTAGTTGAACATCGTATGGCCGAAGATCGTTGGAATCAATGCCAGCAGGAGGAACAGTGTGATCTCTCTGCCATCTGTGATCAACAGCCTGTCTCCGGCAATCGCTGCCGATAGAAAGAGAAGCAAAGCTGACAGACCATAGACGGAGAATGCGTAGGGACCTACTGCAACGGACTGCCTCGCCACTCGACCCGACAGGAAGTAGATGCCAGCGCATATGCCTCCGAGAAGTGCCATGAGGTCTCCCAGAAGCGTATCAGCGCCTTGCGAGTAGTCACTCAAGGAAATCAAAGTCACGCCTGAGAACGCTATGACAATCCCGACGACCGCGGTTCTCCTCACCTTCTCCTTGAGGAGAAAGTGCGATACTCCAGCGACGAAAATGGGATGAGAAGTCACAAGAATGACCGACGTAGAGACCAGTGTGAGTGTCAGGGAGACAATCCACAGCCCGAAATGGAATGTGAGCGCGACACCGCTCAGGACCACCAGCAGGGCCTCTCTCCGATTGAACTTCCGGATCTCTGAGAAACCGTTGGTCCAGAGCAGAAATGGAAAGAGCATGGCGCAGGTGAAAGCAAGTCTATAGGCTGCAATCAGGAATGGCGTGCTCTCGCTCCACTTGATGAATATGGAAGCGAAGGAGATTGAAGCCATCGCGGTGCCGATGGCCAAGTATGCCTTGGAAGCCTCGCTTTCCCGAGAGAGAGCGCTCATGAGATCAGGCGAAACCCGAAGGAGTCAGAAGCGTCTCAGTATATGGTGACTCCCTTGACTCCCTTGGCTTGCCGGATGGCGGGTATCAATTCTGAAGGAACCTGGCTCTCCGTCACGATGAAAAGCTTCGGTTCCTCAGAGGTCATCGGATCGTCCACGATCGCCTGCCTAATGCTGATGTTCCCCTTCTGGAGTATGTCCGCGACCGCAGCGATTATCCCAGGCTCGTGAGCGTTCGTAGGAACAATCTCAATAGCGCTCCAGCCCATCGCGGACGCGGCGTTCTTCAGGTGGTTCGTCGGAAGGAGCTGGGAGAAGAACCTGAGAAGCGTTGGATCTCCCTTTACCGTCTCGATGGTCGATTTCACGACTCGCCTATCAACACCAGCAGCCCGGGCAAGTGCAGAATCAGCAATCTGGACGTCCCCGCACAGAACCTGGTCCTTCTCGATGCGCAATCCGTATTTCAGGAGATATCTGGCCACCTTCGCCTGGGACGGGTACTTCTCGAAGTAGTTTGCAATCTTGTCCCACATGATAATCGATGCTTAGATGTGTACAGTAATAGATTAATATTGCGTCCATTGTACGCCTTCGCACCGCCATCCAGGAGCAAGGGAAATATATATCCAGCTGCATGGCGAACACAGTGACAAAAATTAGCACGGCATGTCTTTGGTGAGCAAATGGTTGGAAAGACGATCAGGCTGAGACGGATCTTCGACCAGAAGAGCGAGAAGACCGTCATAGTCCCCATGGACCACGGCATCTCGATGGGTCCGGTCAAGGGGATTGCTGACATCAGGAGCACAATCGACAAGATTGCGCAAGGTGGAGCATCCGCAATCGTGATCCACAAAGGCCTGGTCCCATATGCTGGCCCTGCTGTCGGCAGCAAGCTCGGGCTGATTGTCCACATCTCAGCGAGCACCTCGATATCGGCCGACCCGAACTACAAGAGGCTCGTCGCGAGCGTATCAGACGTTGTCACGCTGGGAGCCGATGCGATATCCATCCATTGCAATGTCGGCGGTGGGAAGGAGGACGAGATGGTCGCTGATTTCGGCATGGTGGCGGACGAGTGCCGAGCGACAGGCATGCCCTTGCTGGCAATGTGCTACCCTCGGGGTCCGAATGTCAAGAACCAGTTCGATCCGGAAGCGGTGAAGCACTGCGCGAGGCTAGCTGCTGAACTCGGGGCCGATGTCGTCAAGACCAACTACACAGGCTCGATCGACTCATTCAAGGAGGTCGTCCGCGGCACGCCGATACCTGTGGTCATAGCCGGCGGGCCCAAGATGAAATCCGATTCCGAACTTCTCAGTATGGTCTACGATGCGATGCAAGCTGGCGCCAAAGGCGTGTCCATAGGACGGAACGTTTTCCAGCACGACGACGTGACGGGTATCACAAAGGCGCTTGGACGGATAGTATTTGAGGGCATGCGGCCTCAGGATGACTATAGGCGGTGATTCAATCATTGACCGCCAGATCTGGGTTGGCGCCCTTTTCCAGCCCAGCAGTGATAGCAGGAAGAAGATCGTTCTCTCAGCACTAGAGAACGGCTTCGACACAGTCGTCTTGGACAAAAGAGATACTCAGTTCACCAGCCTTGGTCGGTTCAGAGCGCTCACGCTGGAAGGAAAGGAATTCCTGGAAGACGGAAAGCCGATCGGAACCTTGATTGAGCTCAAGACCAAGGAGGACGAGCTGAAGGCGAAGAAGCTCGCGGACAAGGCGACGGCAGTTGTGATATCGGCCAAGAACTGGAAGGTAATCCCACTCGAGAATTTGATTGTCCATTTCCAGGGATCAGGCTCCAAGTTGCTGATGCTGGCCAAGACCGCCCAGGAGGCGAGGCTCTTCTTCGAGACGATGGAACGAGGAGCTGATGGCGTCCTGTTTGTCCCCGAGAAGGTCGATGAGCTGACGAAGCTCAGGAAGCTGCTAGAAGACTCAGCGCCAAGACTAGACCTCAGGGAAGGCAAGATCACCTCCCTCAGACAGCTCGGACTCGGAGACAGGGTCTGCATAGACACCTGCTCAATGCTCAATGTCGGCGAGGGAATGCTGATTGGGAACCAGTCCTCATGCCTGTTCCTCATTCATTCGGAGACCGTCGAATCCGAATACGCTGCATCGAGACCGTTCAGAGTGAATGCTGGCCCGGTACACGCCTACGCGCTGATGCCGGACGGGAGCACGAGGTACCTCTCAGAGCTGATGGGAGGGGACGAGGCGCTCGTCGTTGGCGCAGACGGTCACACTAGGAAGGTCGTCGTTGGTAGAACGAAGGTCGAACGCAGGCCTCTGCTCTTGATAGAAGCGGATGTCAACGGCGAACGGTTCTCGACGATAGTTCAGAACGCAGAGACCATCAGGGTCTACTCCAAGGGCAAGATAGTCTCAGTCTCGAAGCTCAAGCTCGGAGACTCAATACTGCTGAAGCTGGAGAGAGGTGGCAGACACTTCGGTATGTATGTGAAGGAGACCATACGGGAGAAGTAGATGACCAAAATCGTTGCTTCTCTCGTTGAGGGAAGCATTGCTGGAGTTACGGACTCGTCACAGATTGCCTTCAGAGAGGGCGCTGACATTGTCGAATGCAGGTTAGACCACCTCATCGGACTCAGTCCAGAGCTCGTATTCGAGGCTAGGAGAGCGGCGCACGGGCCAGCAATCGCGACTCTTAGATCAAGGGAGGAGGGCGGCAGATCCGCCCTGACTGGTGCGCGAAGAGAAGTGATTCTCAAAGCTGCGCTTGAGGCGGACTTCGAGTATGTCGATTTCGAGCTCGCGAATGATAGGGCGTTCCTCAAGAAAGCAGCACGATCCGATTGGGACTCCGAGATCATCGCCTCTGTCCATCTGGCCAGACCGACAGGAAGGGCAGCAATCGAGCGACGCGTTCACGATGCGTCGAGGATGGGCGACATCGCGAAGGTAGCGATGCCTTGCGAATACGCCCACGACGCGCTCATGCTCACAAGACTGGGAACTAGCCTCTCAAAGAAGAGGCTGAGATACGCGCTGATAGGAATGGGGATCCAAGGCCAGTTGACCAGGGTCTTCTCAGACAGAATGGGTTCGTGCATGGTGTATGCCTGCCTGGCTGGCAAGGAAGCAGCGCCAGGACAGCTGGATGTTGCGACCCAGCACAGCCTCCTGAACGGAGAGCGCACCATCCTCGGTTTGGTAGGCCACCCAGTTTCACACTCGGTATCCAAGCCCATGCAGGAGGCGGCGATGAAAGACTTGGGGCTCGTCGGGTCCTATCTGCCGATGGACTTCAAACCGGGAACATTCTCCAAAGCAACCCTTTCGCTGTTGAGAGACTTGGGGTTCGATGGAGTCAACGTCACCGTTCCTTACAAGGGAAAGGCATTTGACCTATGCGACAGGAAAGGGGAGCCCGCTAGGGCGACGGGAGCAGTCAACACGATCAGATTCATGGGCAAGTCATTTGTTGGAGAAAACACCGATGTGAAAGGATTCTCAGGCCTCATTGATGGAAAAATATTCGTGACGAGAGACACAAAGGCGCTCCTGATAGGAGCGGGCGGAGCAGCCCGGGCGGTCGTCTATGTGCTCTCGCAGCGACAAGCAAAGATCACCATTGTTGACATAGAGAAGAAGAGGGCAGACGAACTCGCCCGCACTTACGGAGCGAAATCGGAGTCTCTGAAGAGGCTTTGGAAGTCGGGCAGGACTTTCAACCTTGTCGTGAACTGCACCCCGGTCGGCATGAAAGGCGTCCCCGGCAACCCTGTCACAGCCTCACTGTTCGAACCTGGGTCGGTGTTCGTTGACATCATATTCAACCCACCGGCCACAGCAGCGATGAAGACTGCGGAACGACAGGGAGCCAGAGTCATGGGCGGTCTGGAGATGCTGGTCCAGCAAGGTGCCGAATCGTTGAGGATCTGGACCGACCTCGAACCAAGAGTGGAGAAGATGCGCGAGGCTGCAAGGAGGGCGTTGACATGATTGGCAAGGCAGCATGCAGAGGGGCCGCGACGATTGTCAACGCCATTGCGACTGGCAGGGGTGCCGCCTTCGGGATCACTCTCGAGGCCGACGCGATCGTCGAGCTGGAGCGCGGCAATGGTGACATCGTCCTCAGAGGGTCGGACGAAGGGAACGACCTGATTTCGGGGTGTGCCCGCGCCGTCGCAACGAAGGCCTTGGGAAACTCGGAAGTGACCGGCGAAGTCCATATCCAATCTGACATACCGATCTCCAGAGGTCTGAAGAGCAGCAGCGCGGTGTCGACCGCGGTTGTGCTCGCAACAGCGCGGGCGCTTGGCGCGAATATCGCCGACGCGGACCTGATCTTGACTGGCATCGAAGAATCAATGAGAGCAGGTGTGACAATAACAGGAGCTTTCGACGACGCATCCGCCTGCTTCTTCGGAGGGGCCGTGGTCACGGACAACAAACGCTTCACAGTGCTGCACAGGGGGACCATGGATCCAGACTTGGAGGTCGTCCTTCACGTCCCCGACCGAAGAATATCGAAGACGAGCGTCAAAGGACTCGACTTCAGTCCCATAGTGAAGGATGTCGAGAAGGCGTTGAAACTCGCGCTCAGCGGAGAGTATCTAAAAGCAATCGAGGTCAACTCCAGAGCCTATGCGAAAGTACTCGATGTCTCCGAGGACATCGCTGAGATCGCCCGGAAGAAGGGAGCGCTGGCCGCTGGAATCTCTGGAACCGGACCCGCAACTGCGATCATATGTGATCGCGCGGAGGTGGGAGAGATCCTCAAGGCTCTCCAGAAAGAAGAGGGTTCCCTCCTCAGGGCGCACATAAACGATACGCCAGCAAGGGAGGTGGTCCCGCGGCTATTGTAGTCCGATCTTCCGTGGCGAAGGGGTCGATCACCGCTCCTCCGTCGAAATCGTACACGCATAGAGCGATGGTCCTTGGAGCGCTCACTCACTCCAACTTCTCTCTAATCAATCCGCTGATGTCAGAGGACACCAGGGCAACCCTCGATGCGCTCTACGCTCTAGGCACAGAGTTCAGGAGCAACTCCAAAGGGGTCCTCATCCACTGCGACAAGTTCAGGCGAGCACCAGGAGTCATAGATGCGAAGAACTCCGGCACGACCATCAGGCTGATGGCGGGAATCGCATCGCTGATTCCAGAAGAGACAACGCTCACAGGTGATGAGAGCCTGGCTCGGAGGCCGATGGGCCCGCTCGTGGAAGCGCTATCGCAGCTTGGCGCCAAGTGCAAATACCTCGGGAACCCCGGTAGACCTCCGCTGAAGATCACTGGACCTGTCACCGGAAACAGAGCTGAGATTCCAGGTGATGTCAGTTCCCAGTTCGTCTCCTCTCTCTTGATTACGTGCTCTCAGAAGAGCGGAGACACCGATATCATACTCAAAGGACAGTTGCGGTCCAGACCGTACGTTGACATCACTCTACAGATGCTTCGCGAGTTCGGGGCCGATGTGGAGGAGAAGGATCAGCTCTTCTTCGTCAAGGGGACCCAAAGACTCACGCGTGAGACCTACACTGTTCCAGGGGATTATTCGTCCGCTTCGTTCCCACTGGTCGCCGCGGCAATCACTGGTGGAGAAGTGACTGTTAGAGGCCTCGATTTGAACTCGCCCCAAGGCGACAGGGCCATCCTCCAACACCTCCGCTCATTCGGAGCCAGAGTTGCCTTTGGAAAGGATTCCGCGAAGGTCTCAGGAGGAGAGCTCAAGGGAACCGAGATCGACGTGAGACACACTCCGGATTTGTTCCCAGTACTTGCGGTCTTGGGGTCCGTGGCGTCTGGACGGACTGTTCTCAAAGGAGGAGAGAACCTCAGGGCGAAGGAGAGCGATAGGATCGCGACAACGACAACCTTCCTGCGAGACATGGGCGCGAGGATAGTCCCGAGGGACGACGGCTGCGAAGTCGTCGGGGGCGACAAGTTGCACGGGACGACCGTCCAGACAGAGGGAGACCACAGGATACTTATGGCTGCAGCGATTGCGGGGTTGGTATCCAGCTCCGAGACGAGGATAGACGACAACGATTCGTTCAACGTCTCGTACCCGGGATTCCTGAGGGACATGCATCAGCTCGGTTGCCGCATGGAGGTGAGGAAGTGAACGAGTTCGGCATCAGGTACAGAATTGGGATATTCGGCACGAGCCACGGTCCCTGTGTCGGTGCCAAGATAGAGGGCTGTCCAGCGGGCTCCAAGATCTCTGAGGCCCTGATTCAGGCTGAACTCGACCGCAGGTCGCCTGGGAAGGGCTCCATTTCAACATCTCGCATGGAGCGTGACAAGCTCGAGATAATCTCTGGCCTGCGCAAGGGGAAAGCAACAGGAGGCCCAATCGTTGGTCTTGTGAAAAACTTCGATACGGACTCCTCGGCCTACGATGCGTTCCTGAGAGTCCCCAGACCTGGTCATGCGGATTACCCCGCCACCGTGAAATACGGTGGACATCACGATCACCGAGGCGGAGGGCAATTCTCCGGAAGGATGACCGCGGGACTGGTCATTGGAGGGGCAATCGCGCGCCAAGTCCTTGAGAGGAAAGGCGTCTCGCTCCTTGCACAGACCGTTCAGATCGGGAAGGTAGTCCTGAAGAAGGATGTACCATTCAGCATCGCGGAGAAGGTTGTCCGAGCAAGTCCAGTCGGGTGTGCGGACAGATCCACAGCTGAACAGATGAAAGAGGAGATAGTAAAGGCTCATGAGGAACGAGACAGCGTGGGAGGGGTCATCAAATGCTCAGTCATCGGTCTGCCAGTAGGCGTCGGTGAACCGTTCTTCGGCTCAATCGAGAGCTTGTTGTCCGCGATGATGTTCTCAGTCCCAGGAGTCAAAGGGATTGAGTTCGGCTCGGGCTTCAAGTGCGCGTCGATGAGAGGCAGCGCGCACAACGACCAGTACATCATAAGAAACGGCAGGA
>JBGQAM010000051.1:0-12006 GCA_041494275.1 Thermoplasmata archaeon
GAACTGAACTGTGTTCGTCCTTTCCATCGCCTGGTGGACGACATCGATGTCCATCTTCGACTCTCCGGACAGCCTGCTTCCGATGTGCGGTATCCTGCCCATCATGACTATGTCGTGGACGGTGAACGGGAAGTCAGTAGCCGAACTCTGCGGCACCACAGCAAAGGTCTTTGCCATCTCGGATGGCGTGAGACCGTTGAGGGGTTTCGATCCCACAAGAACCATCCCGTCCTCGGAAGGAAGGAATTTGGTCACGCACCTCAGCAGGGTGGTCTTCCCAGATCCGTTGGGACCCATGACGCCCATCAACTCCCCTGGGGAGACCTCGAACGATATGTCCTTCAGCACTTGGAGGTCACCGAAAGAGAATGACAAACGATTGACTGAGAGGGACATCACCTGTCACGCCCCGTGCTGTTCCTTCGCAGTAGGTATAGGAAGAAAGGTCCGCCGCACAACGCTGTGATGATCCCGACGGGCAATTCTGTCGGTGCCACAGCAGTCCTGGCGAGCGTGTCGGCCAGGATCAGGAAGATCGCCCCGGACAGCGTGGCCGCGGGGACGAGGGTACGGTGGCTCGACCCCACAATTAGCCTCGATATGTGAGGGATTATCAGACCAACAAACCCGATGACTCCAGTGAATGCAACGGCTGCGGCTGCCATGAGCGCTGAGACGAAAAGCATCAGTTTCTTCAGGAACTCGGGATTGGCGCCCAGATTGTGCGCTGTCTCCTCGCCGAGCAGAAGGGCGTCCAAATCCCTCCCATAGAGGAAGACGACGACCGCTCCTGCGACGATGGGAAATACCAGGATCTGGACCACTTCCCAGCTTGCGAGCGTCAGGCTCCCCAATAGCCAGAAGATCAGCTGGTGATACTGCTGCCTGGCGAAGTATATCAAGAACGAGACCATCGCACCCAGGAAGGCGGCCACGGCAACGCCCGAAAGGAGCAGCGAATCGACGTAGACCTTCCCTCTCACCGAGCCGAGCATGTACACGGAGAAAGCGGCGATCACTGCGGACACGAAAGCGAACATAGGAGGAGCGAACACGCCGATTGTGGCGGATAGACCAAGCAGCCCCGCAATCGCGGCTCCTACGGCAGCGCCAGATGACACCCCGATAACGAACGGATCGGCCATCGAGTTCCTGAATACCGCCTGCATAGCAGTGCCCGAGCATGCGAGTGCTGCGCCGACAAGCCCCGCCAACAAGACCCGCGGTATCCTCACGTTCCAGAAGACCCAATGGTATTCCGAATTGGTGAATATCGCCTTGACCGCTTCCGAGAAGGATATCTTCTCAGGGATGCCTGGGCCGATCGGGCCGAGCGTGCCGACTAGTATTGCCACGAATGCCGTGAGGACCAGCAGCGCTCCCAGTGCGCATATGATGAGGAGGCGCTTGCTCCTCAAGTGAGAGGGATTATGCCCTCCCTCAATGGGCTTCTCGGCACCGATCAGCACGACCACCTTTCTTGATATGCTTCAGGTGAACAGTTCTGGATGGATGATCTCTGCCATCTGCTCCAGTCCATCGACGACACGAGGTCCGTACCGGCTCACGAGGTTGTCATCGATGGAGTATATCTTGTCGTGTGAGACGGCGTACGTGTTGCTCCAACCGGACCGGGCCGCGAAGTCCGATGCGATCGTTGTCGTCATCGGTCCCGTTGTGTAGATTATCACCTGGGGGTCCTGTGCGATGATGTACTCCGTTGTCAGTTCAGGATACTCGCTGCTCGCGTTAGACGCTATGTTTGCGCCTCCAGCAAGCCGAATAATGTCGTTCCCGAAGGATCCAGGTCCGTAGGTCCAGAGGGGATAGTACTCGATATAGGTCCTGATCTTTTCAACCCCTGAGGCGAGGGTCTTGTTCGTCACCGCGTTGATCCTCGCCTGTAGGCCGGCAACAAGCGACTCGGCCTCCAGCGAGTGTCCGGTCAGGCTTCCAGCAAGTCGTAGATCCTTGATGACATCTTCCATTGTTCGAGTGGCGAAGATGAAGTATGGAACTCCCTGCGCCTCCAATTGGTCGAGCTGTGCCCTCGGCACAAGGTCGCTGCTGACGATGAGGTCAGGCTTGAGG
The DNA here is from genome assembly GCA_041494275.1 of Thermoplasmata archaeon. Lineage (GTDB taxonomy): Archaea > Thermoplasmatota > Thermoplasmata > UBA10834 > UBA10834 > COMBO-56-21. Next base: position 2,092 of record JBGQAM010000051.1, read on the forward strand.
CTCATGATCACCTCGATGTTCAGTGTATAGGAGCCGATCTGCGGCAGGTTCTTTGCCTGGGCGGGGTAGTCGCTGTAGTTGTCTACTCCGACGACCTGGGAGCCCGCACCAACTGCGAACAGTATCTCCGTAGGCGAGGGAGCCACGGAGATTATCCTCTGAGGAATCCCGTGCAGCTCCACGGTCCTGCCATAATCGTCAACTATGTTCAAGGTGACTTTCTTCTGGGTTCCGCCGAGGACGTAGCCTGCGGAGAATCCTATCACGGATGATGCCACGACAGCTATTACCATCCAGACCTTCCAATCGAATGCACTTCCACTCTTCGATGCCATTGTGCTCACTCCTTCTACGTCCGCCCACAGGCGCGCGCGACGCGGCGGGACGACGCTTGTGTTGTAAAGCATACTTGAAATACTGAAAGTGTATTTGATTGTTTGCATGAAGAATGGCGGATAATGCTCCGCCCGGCACAATGGAATAGAAGAAATGAAAAGGAACTGAAAGGGTTTGACCGAATGCGCAGCCTTCTGCTCGGATCAGGCTGACTTGATCCCTTCCTCGAGACTAGCTTCCAGGATGTCCATCGCCTGCTCGAGAATGTCGTCGGGCATTATGATCGACGGATGCAGCCTTATGACGTTGTCATAGGTGCCACAGGTCAGGAGGATCAGGCCCTTCTTCATCGCGGCTACTTTCGCCGCCTTCGTCTCCTTGGCGGCAGGGGTCTTGGATTTCGGGTCGCTGACAAGCTCGATAGCCATCATCGCACCCATCCCTCTGACATCGCCGATAATCGGGAACTGAGACTGCATCTCCTTCAAGCGCTTCGTGATGTAGGCGTTGATCCTGGGGACGTTCTTCATGCCCTTCTCGATCACACCGAACTGGGCGAGTGCGGCAGCGCATGCTACGGGGTTGCCTCCGAAGGTGCCACCCAAACCTCCGACTTGTGGAGCGTCCATTATCTCGACCCTTCCAGTGGTCGCGGACACGGGGAAGCCGCCTCCGATACCCTTGCCAGAAACGAGTATGTCCGGCTCAACGCCCTGCCAGTGCTGTACCGCCCACATCTTTCCAGTCCTACCAGCGCCGGTCTGAATCTCGTCGTCGACGTATACCGCGCCGTGCTTCTTGCATATCTTCGTGATCTTGGCGTAGAACTCCTTTGGAGGTACGATGAACCCGCCCTCTCCAGCGACTGGCTCACCGATCAGGCACGCCACCTTGCCCTGGAACTGGGGGCTCGACCATGTCTCGTCGATCTTGTCTGCGCAAGCCACGCCACAGGATGGATAATCCATCTTGAACGGGCACCTGTAGCAGTATGCGAATTCGACCTTGTAGGTCTCAGGCAGGGGGCCGAAGCCTGCCTTGTAGGGCATCTCCTTAGATGTGAGAGCCATGGCCATCATCGTCCTGCCGTGGAACGCGTGAACGAACGAGAACGCGGCTGGCTTCTTCGTGTAGTGCCTGGATATCTTCACCGAGTTCTCAACCGCCTCTGCGCCGGAGTTGTACAGAACCGACTTCACCAGCCCTGGGTGCGGTGCGATCGTAGCCAACTTCTCAGCCAATCTCACATAACCCTCATAGGGCGTCACCTGGAAGCATGTGTGGAGGAACTTGTCCGCTTGATTCTTAACCGCTGCGACAACCTCTTTCGGCCTGTGCCCCACGTTCGTGACACCGATTCCGCTGCCGATGTCGATGAAAGTATTTCCATCGACGTCCCAGAGCAGGGAGCCCTCGGCCTTCTCGATATAGACGGGCGCGCTGATGCCCATCGCCTTCGACAGATACTTGTCTCTCAGCTTGCCGAGCTCCACGGATTTCGGTCCCGGAACTTCGGCAGTCTTTATTGAAGCCTTTTTCGCTGCCATGTTAATACCTCGAAGTTCGTGCAACTAAGTGCGCTTTCATTCGCGCATAGTTGAAACTATAGATAGTCTTTTCGAAACGACATAGGCTGGATCCCAGGCGACCTGGTCTATCCCGTCGCGACGCTCTTGAGGCCGGTTTCGAATATCGATAGCCCCGTGTCGAGAAGCTCGTCTGTGATCACCAGGGCAGGCATTATTCGCGCAACGTTCCCCGAGCGACCGCCTTTCCAGGCAATGAGGCCGTTCGAAAAGCACTCCTTCTGCAACCTGGTGAGCAGGTCCGGGTCGGGCGCTTTGGACACCCCACGCTTGACCAGCTCAATTCCGACATAGAGCCCCCGTCCCCGGACGTCCCCTATCACATCCGATTTGGAAGCCATTTCCTGGCAGCGTTTCATGGTCCGCTGGCCGAGCCGATGGGAGCGTTCTGCGAGGTCGTGTTTCACCATGAACTCGATGCCCGCGACACCGGCGGCACACGACAGCGCATTGCCCCTGAATGTGCCGACGTGGGCGCCCGGACCCCATGTGTCCAATTCCTTCTTGAAGACGATGCCCGAGATCGGCAGCCCACTGCCCATCGACTTCGATACCGTCATGATGTCGGGCGTGACCTTCTCATGCTCCATCGCGAACATGTTGCCCGTTCTGCAAAATCCCGTCTGGATCTCGTCGGCAATCATGATCAGGCTGTAGCTGTCGCATATCCGCCTGACCTCTTTCATGTATCCCGGAGGCGGAGGAACGATCCCTCCCTCGCCCTGGATCGGCTCGATGAGAAGCGCTCCGGGAGCCGCAAGGCCCGTGTCGGGATCCCTTATCAGATGTTCGAGATAGTGCGCACAAGATAGGCTGCAATCGGGATGCTTCAGACCAAATGGGCACCTGTAGCAGTACGGATAGGGCGCGAAGTAGACCTCTGGCACTCCCGGCAGGTAGTTGGCCTTGGCTGATCTCTTCGCGGTCAGCGAGAGAGACATGCCCGAAACGCCGTGCCAACCCCCCTCGAACGAGACAACCCCAGGCTTCTTAGTGTTGAACTTTGCCAGCTTGATTGCTGCCTCGACTGCATCGGCCCCTGTCGGCCCGCACATGAGCACCTTTGAGTGGTTCTTGAGCCCTCCAGGCGCCAACTCGACGAGCCTCTTTGATAAGGCGACCCTGGGCTGGGATGGGAAATCCAGTCCATGCGTGACCCTCTCGGCCTGCTTCTTGACTGCTTCAACCACTTGCGGGTTCGAATGGCCCACATTGAGCGCGCCCACGCCTCCGCTGAAATCGATGAAGATGTTGCCGTCGAGGTCTTCGACCGTCGCGCCTAGCCCGCGGGATATGGCTAGTGGGACCTGCCCAGGGTACACGAGGGCATTGGAATCGTACTTTCTCTGCTCCTCGAGCATGGCCTTGGATCTCGGGCCTGGGAAGGCTTTCGTGACTTTCAGAACACCCTGCAGATTGTATTTGTAGAAAGCATCCCTCGACAATTGCATGTCACCTTGGACCCGAATGAGGGCTAGTCGATAATAGCGTTTTGCGAGAGGTTTGCCCAGGACCTGCTTCAGCCGTAAGGAATCTCCACATCGGATGGTCTGCTCTTCTTCTGAGCGTCACGATGAATCACCTTGAGCTGCGCCTCCAACCGCTCGGCCTCCTTGCACAGGGGTTCGACGTTCAGATTCATGTGGAGGATCATCTGGTCAATCGTAGCAAGGATGAGGGCCGCCGCCCTGGCGTCGGCTGTATCTGGCTTAGCCTCGGCGAGAAGTGTGATGACATTGAATCCGCGACGTTTTCCCTCGTTCAGCAGGACGCCCGCGGTTCCGGAGATCACGCCCTCGACAAACGGTTCTGCGTCCGCGTCGAGGAGCATCTTCTGCGCCTCCTCAGTGCTTCCTATGCCATAGACGGCGATCTCGCCCTTGTCATCGACCTCAACACCCTCTTCCCGTTCGACGACCAATCCGCCTGCAGATATTATGAGCCTGCACTTCTGCGCCTGGGCGTAGTCCATGATGGCAGAACCGATATCCCTCAGCAGGTTGGCGGAGGGCTGCAGCTCGGTGGAGAACACGACTATCTGCGGTTCGCCTGGTTTCAGCGTGGGCCTTGCGTAGAGCCTTGCAGGTCCCAAGGGCTCGCCATTCCTGATCAGCGAGAGCGTGGGAAAAGAATCAGAGTCCATGACGGCTATGTACTCGAGCTTCAGAAGAGCTATCAGGTAGTTCGCAACGATCGAGCTCACGAGACCGACGCTTGGAAAGCCGTCAATCACGACGGCGTTCCTGAGATCCATCCTCTTGAGCTCGAATATCTCGACATTTCCCATTTCATAACCATGATGATACACGTAGAATATAGTACTTGACCGTTGCCCACTTTATGAACGTGCAGCCGATCTTGCCACCAGCCAAGGTTTAATAGAAGAGTGCTTCATCTAGACAGCGGCCAGATGGGCCGGTGGCTTAGCCAGGATATAGCACTGGCCTTCTAAGCTCGCACAGAGCGGAAGAAAGCCAGTGGTCTCGGGTTCGAAAGGCGCTGAAAGCGTCCGAAACTCCCGACCGGCCCGCTAGCCCCGCCAAAAGGAATATAAAAAGGAACGATGTACGGCAGAAGGCGCAAGGGAGTCTAACGCATGAAACGGAGCTCACGAGCCTGGAAGAAGCGTGGAAAGCAGCGCTGGAAGTGGCGCAAGAAAAAGATGAGAAGGCGGAAGAGAGCTCAGAAGATGCGTAAGAAGTAGGCTCCCCTAACAAAATCCATTTGGGGGTATGGGGTAACCTGGTATCCTAACGGGCTCCAGTTATGGGAATGATTTCCTTTGGGTTTGCTGACCAGTGATGACTAACTGGAGCGATGACCCATGTCCGCTAGAACGCGCGGAGTCGCTCTCCGCGTGGAGGAAACCCGTTGATGGGGGTTCAAATCCCTCTGCCCCCACTCTAGACGTTGCACACTCCACTGCGTGTCTGCTCTCAATCAGCCAAGGATAGATTTTTCCCAAGGCCGACTCTTTCGGGACTCGTATGCCGCAGGAGCCCGTATTCTTCAACGACAGGGCCGAGTGGCGAAGATGGCTCCGGAAGAATCACGACAAGTCATCGGAGATTTGGATCCTCACGTTCAAGAAACACACGGGCAAACAATGCGTTAGCTATGAGGACGCGCTCGAGGAGGCCCTCTGCTACGGATGGATAGACAGCAGGATGAGGCGAATAGATGATGAACGACACACTTGGAGGTTCGCACCGAGAAAATCCAACAGCATCTGGTCCTTGAGCAACAGGAAGAGGACAGAGAGGCTGATCAAGGAGGGAAGGATGGCCGACCCTGGAATGGCAAAGGTCGAAGATGCAAAGCGGAGCGGAGAGTGGGATAAGGCGTATGCTCCGAGCAAACCACCGAGGATGCCAGTGGACCTCAAGGATGCCTTGATGAAAGACAGCCTTGCGTGGAAGAACTTCCAGGCGTTCGCGAAATCGTACCGCACGACCTACATCTACTGGGTTTCCGCTGCGAAAAGAGAGGAGACGAGGAGGAAGAGGATTAAGGAGGTCGTGCGGAGGGCAAGACGAAACATCAAGTTCTACATGGGTTGAGGACGGGCGTTCTGAGAGCAAGCCCCGCCACTTCTGGCCCCACAAATCCGTTTCCCTCGAAGAGAATGGATATAAGGGTATTGACGATGTCGACTTCCAATAACAGTAACAAGAGGGAATGCTCGCGAATGACAGTCGAGATATCAAAGGCCACCAAGAAGGACCTGAGCAGGCTCGTGAGGATGTTCTCAGGCCCGGATCTCAAAACTAGCATCGATGAATCCGAATGGTTCGTCCACTGTTACTTTGACTACCATCACATCAACGTCGCCAGGGTCAAAGGCGAAATACAGGGGGCTTGTTTCTGGCGGATCGAGGGCGAGAAATACAGCGGCCTCGGTTGGATCGAGAATCTGTGGGTAGAGGAGCAATACAGGAGAATGAACCTGGGAGAGAAACTCCTCAAGAAATCAATAGGGGATATGAAGATCTTCTTCGAGAAAGACAACAAGAAACTCAGAAAAGTTGTGCTCACGACCCAAGTGGAAAGGGCCAGCGCGAGGAAGCTTTATGAGAAAGTCGGGTTTCGAAGCGTGGCGAGTCTGGGAGATATGTACGATCCCGGAGGGCACGACCTATTCTACATACTAGACATGCAAGGCTAGTCGAGGAGCATGTCGTTCCGGGAGCGGCATGAATTGTCTGCGAACGATAAGAAATGGCGAGAAGACAGAAGAGAAAAGAGGATTGGTAAAGGGTTTATCAGATCCGCGATCAACCTCAGCTGCCCGTATTGATCAAGATCGTCGCACCGGTAAGTCCAGCCTTCTCGCTGAGGACAGTTGCCTTCAATCCGTACGTCGGCAGTTGCATGCCGATGAACTCGAACGTTCCCTTGTAGAACTGCGAGTAGTAGAAGGCGTTCTTGTCGTCGAAGGTCGGTGCAGCTGGCAGCGACGGGAACGATGTAGGCACGCCAACCAGGATTATCGTGTTCGCAATCGTTGGCCTTAGGCCGAAAGAGGCGTCCATCAGCTGTATGCGCTCCCTTACGAAGTGGCCGTTGGCCATGTATAGAGGCTGGGGGTGTGCGTCGACCGCTCCAATAGCTACATGACCAGGGTGCAGCCCGACATCGTTGTCTCCCATGGACATGTCACGGTACCAGATCATCAATCCAGGCGTGTGCGACCAGAACTTCACGTATAGTCCCACGTACTGGTAGCTGTTGTAGAGAGCTGAGTCGTACCCGACGAAGTTCCGCCACTCCATTATGTAGTAATGTCGGAAGGCACCGCCTGCGCCGACTGTCGCAACGCTCCAGCCAGAGCCCATGTCATCCGTGGCAGTGACCGTCCACTTGGATGCAGAGTTCGGATCCACGAGGTCTTGGAAGACAATGGCTCCGTCGGAGCCCGCAACCGTTATGTCGTCCACGGTCCAGCCGAGTCCATAAACGCCCCCGTCCTGGCTCATGCGGAATCTGAGCTGCACGTTGGCCATGCCCGCGTAGGCAGACATGTCCATCTCTTCGAAGACTGTTTTCTTCACGGTGCCCGTGATTCCGTTGCCTGGGTTGCTACCGATCGGGTTTGCGGTCGTTGTATACCTACCCGCCAAAGTGGTCCATGTCAGCCCGTTGTCGGTCGACACCTCAACGCAGCCCCAGTCGTAGTACTGCTCCAGGTCCCACCACTCGTAGAACGAAAGCTTGGCACCCACCGGCAGTCCAGTTGTGATCGTCGTCGTCATCATGTACGACGACCAAGTCCCTCCCATGACATCTGTCACGTCAGGCTTGAAACCAGAGTACCACTGATATGCGCCTGTGTGCGGACTGGGCAATGGCAGAGTCACCGACTTCTTCGGCAGCTCAACTTTGATCGCCCTGATCCCTATCTTGCCCTCTACCTGAGACAGGCTCACTGTGCGCGAGACTGGTGTCATGTTTGAGTAGTCCAAGTAAACGGTTGCGCCGTTCTCCCAGCCGAGCACGTACTTGCTCCATACGTTCATGTGCGCGGGAATAACTCCGAGTGCCATCCTCCCGTCAGGAGTCGGCCCTGGGTTCCACATTCCAGATGACATCAGCGTCCAGAATCCGGTCGAGCTCTCCCCGATGTAGGTCGTGTCATACTCGTCCGGCAGACCGAGCTGGTGTGCATACTCGTGAGCGAAAAGCCCGAGAGTGCCGTCTTCAGCCTCACAAGTGTACGAACCTACTTTGAGACCAGGGATGATTTCGTACCCTGCAGGCCAGTTGGCGAACCAGCTGTGGCCCCAGATGTACCATGCTGGGCCAGGTTCCTGTTCCTGTCCGGCACGTATGACCATCAAGCTGTCAATCCACCCATCATGGTTCGCGTCGAAGTCGGCCCACGGTATGGACATTCCGTACTGATCGTAGGCAGCCTTCGCTGCATCGATAGCGATGCGCCATGTCGGTCCGTTCAAATCGTCCGACCCTGCACCGCCCGTCCGGGTGTCCGCTCCATAGTACCACTGTGAGTGGTCCTTGATCTGGACCCAGTCGGTAACATAGCCGTCAACGGTGTATTGACCTCCCGACTGCTCCTTCAGGTAGTTGGCGAGAGACCCTTGCTGTTTGCCGAAGAGAAGATTCTTGTAGTGCTGCGGGGCAAAGTCAGACATCCAATAGTCAACATTGTTGTCCGGTGAAGGCTGAGGGATGGTGTTGTGCATCGGACCGGTGTATGTCACTCCCTTGTAGGTGTCCGATCCAGCGAACTCAAGCAGTATCACGAGGATCTTGCCGGTTCCTGCAACCGCCGGAGGTTCGGACTGAGCGCCAGATGCGGCTTCCCTCTCAGCGACCTTCTTTGCGCCGATGGGATTCACATAGCTGCTCTTGACCTTCTCGCTCAAGCTTCCCATGCTGTTGACGAGCCAGTCCTTTACCTGGGCTGACGATGCGTCTCTCGGGATCTCGCCATTCTGAATCGCTCCGTTCACATATTTCTGCCACTGCAATGGCACATCGGACAGCATGTCCGCCCTCGACCGGTGCAGGACTTGGGCGGTGACCGCGAATGCCGTCGCGACCATTATGCCCACGACAAATACAGTAAGCAGGGCTCTCCGGCCCCGCCAATTCCGCTCACTAGTTGTGTCGCTCATGATATACATTCTCCTCCCTCAATGAGCCGCCCAAAACGGCTCTCCGATTCGATACTGACTCGAACCGAATGCCCCTCAAGCAATCTGCAGCTATATTACCTGTTTCCTTGACGATAACTTGCGGATCCGCATGCCATTCCTTGAAGAAGTCACATCCGCTCATGAAATTAGATGGGCCTGCATGGATAGGACACCCTGCATGAAGCGAAAAGTTATTCCCATTGGGGTCGTCTCCCGCAAGCATGCACAAGGTCGTCACGGTGGACTTGGAGAGGGATATGCTCTCCGAGAACCGAAGGATCGCGGATGAGAACAGGGAACACTTGGAAGATCACGGAATCACGGCTTTCGATTTCCTGGGCGCGATCGGTTCCGGGAAGACTCTGATAATCGAGAAACTCGTCGACATTCTCAAGGCAAAAGGCAAGCGGGCCGCTGCGATCGCCGGAGACGTCTCCGGCGATGACGACTACAACAGGTTCGTCGCGCATGGAATCCCAGCGGCGAACATCAACACCGGCAAGGAATGCCACCTCGACGCGCACCTGGTCGACCATGCGTTGGAGGATCTTCCGCTCAACGACGTAGACTACCTCTTCATCGAGAACGTTGGTAACCTTGTCTGCCCCGTCGACTTCCCCCTTGGCGCGCACAAGAGGGTTGTCGTGATAAGCGTCACCGAAGGTGACGACATGGTCCGAAAGCATCCTGTTATCTTCGCCTTCTCGGATGTCATAATCATCAACAAGGTCGACCTCGCGCAGGCCATGGAGGTGGATCCGAAGATATTGGAGCGAGACGCCCGGAGGACCAACCCTGGCGCGAAGATCATCATGATGGACGCCCGTCACGGGAAGGGCGTGGATGAGCTTGTCGAGGCACTCGGGCTCTAGAGGTCCGATACATGAGAATCACAGTCTACGGAATCGTTCAAGGCGTGGGGTTCAGGCCCACGGTGTACAGGGTCGCGAAAGCCATGGGTCTGAAAGGGTTTGTCCTGAACAACGGCTCCAACGTGGAGATACACGTAGATAGAGACGGCGAGAAGTTCCTAGCCGAGCTCAAGAGAGCCTTGCCCGCACTCGCAAGGATCGACAGGGCGGAGTTCGAGGACATCGACGAGGATCTTGGCGATTTCTCCATCGCACAGAGCCACGATGGGAGAAGGGTCTCGCTCATCCCGACCGACACGGCCATATGTGGCAACTGTGTGGCCGACTTCGGACGCCTATCCGACCGGAGGCATCTGTTCCCGTTCACGAACTGCACGGAATGCGGAGCGAGGTTCACAGTAATAGCGGACCTCCCGTTCGATCGTGCCAGGACCAGCATGGCCGATTTCCCAATGTGCCCAA
>JBGQAM010000039.1:0-16153 GCA_041494275.1 Thermoplasmata archaeon
GATAGACATAGATGTCACAAAGGAGCTCAAGGAGATCAGGAAAGCATGATGCAGTCCGTCAGGATACCGACCGAAAGAGTGGGCGTTCTAATCGGCAAGAACGGCGAGATAAAGAGCAGAATCGAGACGCTCACTGGAGTCAGGATTTCGGTTGATTCGGAGGAGGGCGACATCCAGATAGACTACACGCATGCCAAAGACCCGGCTATGGCCCTCTCTGTGACCAATGTGGTCACCGCCATCGGGAGAGGTTTCTCTCCCGGGAAGGCAATGAAGCTTCTGCGCGAAGACTACTTCTTCGACATATTGGACATCAGGGACTACGTGGGAAAGAAGCAGGAACACGTCATGCGCATGCGCGCACGCGTCATTGGTACGCGCGGCAAGGCCAGAGCGATAATCGAGGAGCTCACGGGCGCCTATGTTTCTGTCTACGGCAACACGGTGGCGATCATCGGCGACGGCTTGCAGATGGACGTTGCGCGCAAGGCTCTCGACATGCTTCTCTCGGGCAGCGAGCACGCGGCAGTCTATGGCTTCCTGGAGAAGATGCGGGCTCGCGTGAAAGTCGACGGCATGGGTTTTTGAACACTCACTCGGTAAGCACTATTGAAATACCACGGTCGACAATACATCGGTTTGATGGCTGAAGCCCTGATGAAGATGCTCGATGCGGACATGGCCCAGATCCCTCCAGTCCTGTCGAAGGGGGAGACGGATCGGAATAGGACCATGAAGATCCTCGCTCACGCATTCCTCAGACTCTGGACAAGGTTGGCCCTTGAGTCAGGTCAGAGGTTGAACCTTTCACCCTCCCAATTCGTCCTTGGCACGTATGAAGGACAGATGAAGTGGATCCTGAATGACACGGTAGACTACAAGGGCATAGCGCAGTTCGGGCTTGGTGGCACATTCAAGAGGAGGCATTCTCTCATCGCCGAGACATACGTGCAGAAGGGCGAGGAGAGGGTCCGGCTCTTCTTCGCACTCGAGGATGAGAAGGTCAAGAACAAGCCCGTTTTCGTGAACTACCTGGTGTACGATTCGTCCCTCAAGGACTTCGATTTGAACAGCGCACTCTCAGTCCTGAAGCAGGTGATACCACAGTGGATCGAGACCATCATGACGGCCGACGACAAGCCCCTTTGGAGCACCTGCAAGGAGAAGCTGGAGTGCGTCGGGATATAATCTGAGACTGCCGGAATCGGCATTGGCCGGGCAATCAATATATACGCGTGTGGCGTCCCCATTGCCAACAATGTCCGATAGGCTCGAGATCGCAGGGCGAGCGCTTCAGCGCCCCTTGTGCAACCACTGCCTGGGAAGGCTTTTTGCATCCGTGTCCAGAGGGCTCTCGAACGATCAGCGCGGAGCGATCGTCCGGTTCTCCATATCCGACGCCCCTGTGTCCCAAGCCAGCGCAGCAGGTTGCTACATATGCAAGGGCCTATTCGACGAAGTGCAGAAGTTCGCTGACCTGGCGGTCAAGGCGTCCGCCGGATTCGAGTTCAACACCTTTCTTGTGGGCACGAAGATCGATGCCGAGTTGATAGAACGCGAGGAGGCCTTCTGGACCGAGACGGGTGCCAAGGAGACCGAATCGATCAAGTCTGAGATGAACCGCGAGATAGGGAAGGTCCTCGAGAAGAGGCTGGGCAAGATCGTTGATTTCGCGAACCCCGAAATGGTGTTCTTGACAGATACTCGGTTCGACCAGATCGTCCTCGACGTGGCCCCTCTGTTCGTGTACGGCAGGTACAGGAAGTTCTCCCGAGAACTTCCTCAGACACGCTGGATCTGCCGCGAGTGCAGGGGAAAGGGGTGCCCTCGCTGTGGGGGCAAGGGAAGGATGTACGAGATGAGCGTCCAGGACTACACGGGACCGATTGCGATGAGACACGCCGAGGGAACGGAGGACTTCTTCCACGGAATGGGAAGAGAGGACATCGACGCTCGCATGCTCGGCAATGGCAGGCCGTTCGTCTTGGAGGTCCGGAAGCCCAGGAAGCGTGCCATCGACCTTGCGGTGATTCAACGGGAGATCAACCAGGGCGCGAAAGGCATCGTGGAGGTGGAAGGCCTTCGGATGTCCACCAGGGCGGAGATGAGGGCGATCAAGGAGTCCGCGCATTCCAAGTCATATAGGGTCAGTGTGCGATTTCAGACCGATTTCGACCACGGAAAGCTTAATGAAGTAGTGACAGCATTGGCCGGAAAGCCTATAAGTCAGCAGACGCCAAACAGGGTAGCTCATCGACGGGCGGACCTCGAACGCATAAGGACCGTGAGAAGACTGGAAGTCGAATCGGTCAACGGGCGAGAGGTTGTGTTCATCGTTGAGGCCGACAGCGGCACGTACATCAAAGAACTGATGCACGGCGACGAGGGACGGACCCAGCCCAATGTCGCGGGTATCGTCGGGGTCCCCTGCGAAGTGCTCGAGCTGGATGTCATAGCTATAGGCGACAAAGGGGAGTAGAGACATGGTAAAGGCCTCCAAAGGTTACAGGCGCAGGACAAGATATGTCATGCAGAAGCGCTCTAGAGACAGAGGACTCTCTCCCATCACAAGACAGTTCCAGACATTCGCGATCGGCGAGAAGGCGAACGTCAACATCGACCCGAGCATCCACAAGGGCCAGCCTCATGTTAGATTCCACGGCAAGACTGGCACCGTTGTCAGGATGCAGGGAAGGTCTTATCTGCTTGACATCCGCATGGGTGACATGATGAAGCAGATCATCGTGAGGCCGGAGCACCTCAGAAAGTCCAAGTGATCGCTGGCGGTGTTTTTCACGGAAGACAAGAAGATAGTCTCACTGGCAGAGGTCAAGGACATAATCACCGAGCGGCAGGGAGATGGCGAGCTCACAGCTGAGCAGAAGCTCTCTCTCGAGCACGCCCAGAAGTTTTCCAGGATCGATTCCAAGAAGGTCAAGAAGCTTACGAAGGAGCTGGCCGAGCTCGGATTCGTGTCAGATATCAACGCAGTCAAGATCGCAGACATCATGCCATCGACCGCAGACGATGTCCGGCTGATCTTCTCGAAGGAGCGCGCTAGCGTCGAGAAGAAGGACATCGAAAAGATACTTAGCGTTGTACAGAAGTATCTCTAGCGAGCCCGGGGGGATTGTTGTGGAGGACTACGCGCGAATACTAGACTACCTGCCCCAAGGGCTTCCTGACGAGAAGATGTTCAAGCGGGAGCCAGTCGCCTTTGCGCTGGGAGAGGATCAGTTCAAGATATTCGAGCTGGTGCCGAAGCAGGGCGTGACCATCAGCACCGGCGACCGGGTCTACATCGGCAAGGATCTTGACCTGAGACAGGAAATCCTCCACGTCAAGAAGCGGATAAGCTACCAAGAGCTCACGAATGCATCTCAAAGCGAGCTCCCATTCGTCGTCATGCAGATAATCAAGACTCATGAGGCGCGATTCGTTCAGTTCTTCAACGAGGCACAGGCCATAACCACGAGATTCCACATGCTGGAGCTTCTGCCCGGACTGGGCAAGAAGACTATGTGGAGCATAATAGAGGAGCGGAAGAAGGGGCCATTCAAGGACTTCGCCGACATCTCGAAGCGCGTGCCCCTGGCGCATCAGATAGAGAAGCATGTGGCACAGCGTATCGAGGCTGAGCTCCAGAACCCAGACGAGAAGTACCGCCTGTTCGTGGCGAGATGAGCGGACATGCGAGCTGAGGAGGTCAGGGCCGTCCTCGAGTCAATTGGCAAGAGGGCGAATAAGCGGCTCGGCCAGAACTTCCTGCTGGACGATTCTGTGGTGAAGCGCCAAGTAGGTTTTGCCGACCTTTCACCCAAGGACACTGTGCTCGAAATAGGTCCCGGGTTGGGGAACCTGACGGAGGCGCTCTTGAAGACAGGCGCCAAGGTGGTGGCGGTGGAGCAGGATGCGGAGTTCTGCAGATTCCTCACAAAACGTTTCGGTGACAGGCTCCAGCTAGTCCAGGCGGATGCGGTGAAGGCCTTCTTGCCGGAGTTCAACAAGGTGGTCTCGAACCTGCCCTACCAGATCTCCTCTCCTATCACATTCAAGCTGCTTGATATCGGCTTCGACGTCGCCGTCCTCATGCTTCAGCGCGAGTTCGCGGAGAGGATGGTCGCGAAGCCTCGCTCGGAGGACTACGGACGGCTGTCAGTAGGCGTGTACTACCGAGCCGAGTGTGAGATCCTTATGAGCGTGCATCCGCACGCTTTCTGGCCGCAGCCCAAGGTAGATTCCTGCGTAGTAAGGTTGGTCCCAAAAGCACCTCCGTTCGCGGTCAAGGACAAGGATGCTTTCTTCCGGGTGACGAAGGCGATCTTCTCCCATCGGAGGAAGAAGATCATGAACTCGCTTCTGTCAGACCCCGCAGTTGCTCCTATGATCGGGTCCATTGGGAAAGACTCTCTTGAGAAACTTCCCTACGCTTCGAGCAGAGCCGAGGAGCTATCGCCAGAGATGATAGGCGAGCTTGCAGACGCGCTGCTCGAGCTCACCGCTTCTTCGGGAAGAACCGCTCGATGATGGCGTCCGCGATTTTGCCGGTACCGTCCACAAGTGGGTCGCAGGCAGGGATTCCGTACTTGGCTTCGTACTCTGCAATCGTCTTCACAACTTCTTGCCGAGTCATGCCAGTGTGGTTGATTGTGATGCCTATCGCATCGCATCCCGCGAAGACTTTGATCAGCTCCATCTCGCGGTCGATTGTACCGTTGGGTAGGTGAAGTTCGGTCTCATGATACGTCCTCCACTTTCTCGCAGGGGAATGCTGGAGGACGACGGTATGCGGAGCCGAGGCGGTGACTATTGTTCTCGAGCCAGTCACATATGCTGGATGGCTGAGGGCGCCTTGTCCCTCCACGATGATGACCTTGGGGTGCTCGGACCTGTAGGCCATGTCTATCGCGTTCTCGAGTTCGCCGACGACGTAGTCTCCCCTGATCGCATCCAAAGGTATCCCGAACTCGGAGCCCTGCAGCAGTCCGGTTTGACCCGTAGCCACGAAGCTAGTCTTGATGCCACGCTTGTTGAGCTCCTTCGTCAGGATGACCGCCGTTGTTCGCTTCCCGCTGGCCGCATCAGTTCCTAGGACAGGAATCCTGATTGCGTCCATCTTCGATGCCAGATTCCTGTAGTAGTGCATCTTCTCGAGCGGCGGTTCCTTGCGGATGTCGGTGATTCGGACCTTGTATTTCTTCGCGAGCTCACTGAACTCTGGGTCGATTGCCAACCACTGGTGGAGCCCGGAGATGATGTTGATATTGTTCTTGATGGCCTCTCTAAGTGCCGGCCTGAAAGCCTTCGGCAGCATTCCCCCGACGGTCGCGACACCCACTATCAGGTAGTCGGGCTTCTTCGGAAGCTTCGAAAGCGCCTGCTTCACCGAGGAGTAGATGGGGATACCAGCCTTCTTTCCGTCCAGAATTTCGCCTGCATCCTTCCCCGCCATCGTGCTGTCCAAGATGCCGAGTATCTTGAACCTAAGAGAGTGCCTGACCAGTCCGGCAGCAGTCTTCCCTCCCGTCCTGTTGAACGATCCTTCGCAGAGAACCAAGGCGGTTTCCATGACTTGCGGCAATTCCTTCGCCGTATAAAGCACTTGACTTCTTATCTGAATTGTGGAGAATGTGCTGGCTAAGACACCGAGTCCTTTTTCTATTCATATCCTCATTGGGCCCTTGGGGGAGTAGAGTGCTGGTCGGTATCGTAGGCAAACCTAACGTAGGGAAATCGACTTTCTTTTCAGCCCTGACTCTGGCGACGGCACAGATTGCTGCGTATCCGTTCACGACCATCGAGGCGAACAAGGGTGTCGGCTATGTGCGAGGCGTGTGCCCACATGTCGCCTTTGGCAAGCCCTGCAATCCGAACAACTCACCGTGCGACAACGGTACTCGGTTCGTGCCGATCGAAGTGCTCGACGTGGCGGGCCTCGTGCCGGATGCCCACGCAGGCCGAGGGCTCGGCAACAAGTTCCTGGACGATCTGAGGCAAGCCGATGCGTTTATCCATGTCGTCGATGCAAGCGGCGGGACCGATTTCGAGGGGAACCCGGTGGGGATTGGGGATCACGATCCTGTACTGGACGTGAATTTCCTCGAGAAGGAGATATCGTACTGGATCTACGGGATCCTGGAGAAGAACTTCGCGAAGATCGCGAAACAGTCGAAGCTTGCAGGCGCCAAGGTCGAGAAGGCACTTCATGAGAAACTGACTGGATTGTCTATCACGGAGAATCAGATACTTGCAGCTCTCAGGCACACTCCTGCTGAGGCTGATGCGACACTCTGGAGTGATCAAGACCTCTTGCGATTCTGTCAGGAGCTGCAGAAGATAGCCAAACCCATGATCATAGCGGCAAACAAGGCCGACATCGCACCTCCCGAGAACATCGAGAAACTGAGGGCCACCGGGTATCCTGTTGTGCCGACGAGCGCGGAATTCGAACTCGCTTTAAGGCGGGCATCAAAAGCGGGATTCATTGAGTACATCCCGGGAAGCGACCACTTCGATGTCAAGGACAAGTCGAAACTCAATGAGAAGCAGACCTCGGCGTGCAGCAAGATGGGTGAGTGGATCAAGACACACGGAACGACTGGCGTTCAGCAGGTACTGGAGGATGTCGTGTTCAAGGTGCTCGACATGATGATCATCTACCCGGTCGAGGACGAGCACAAGTGGATGGACAAGCAAGAACGGGTCCTGCCGGATGCCTATCTGATGCGCAGAGGCACTAATGCCAAGGACCTCGCATTCAAGGTCCACTCGGACCTGGGTGATAACTTTATTAGGGCGATTGACGGAAAGACCCACATGACGATAGGTCATGACCACATCCTGAAGGACGGCGATGTGATCAAGATAGTCGCAAGAGCTTGATTTCGATGGGTTCGTGGGATATCAGGCTGATCGGCGCCTCGTACAAGAAGATGGAAGGAGACCTCGCAATCCATCTCTACGGCAAGACACAAGACGGGAGGTCAATCGCCGTCAAATACATAGGGTTCGAGCCTTACTTCTTCTTCGTCGAACCCGACTCCAAGGAAGTCCTGAATGAGATCATCGAGATGCTCAAGAACGATGAGCGGGTGAAGCGGCTCGAGGATGTCGAACTCCTCTTCAAGGGCGAGACGAAAAGGTGCAAGAGGGTCGTCGTCACCTATCCTTGGTTAGTGCCAGACATCCGAAAGACGATCATGCCTCGAGCTGTAGTTCTCGCAGCCGACATACCGTTCCATTTCAGGTTCGTCTATGACATGGGCATCGGTTCGTGCGTCAGAGTCGTCGGCGAAGAGCTCCAGGACAAGACGTATCGCACCGACATCGTCGCCAAGGCTGAACGGTTCGAACCGATCAAGGCGTTCAGACCGAAGCTCACGGTTCTCAGCTTCGATGTGGAGACCAGTCTGAAGGAGTCCAGGATCTTCTGCATCTGCTGCGTCGTCAAGAAGGGGGATGAGGTCGAGGGGAGGCACTTCCCCGGAGACGGACCTGGCGGCGAGAAGAAGATGATCGAGGACTTCACTCGGTTCATCGAGGAAGTCGATCCCGATGTGATTACCGGCTACAACATCGACGGGTTCGACATTCCGCAGATACTTCAGCGTGCGCAAGCACTGAGGATGCCGGAGCCATATTGGGGGAGATATCCCGGGTCGCTCTCACAGTACAACAAGCGGTTCTGGTGGACCGAAGGAAGGATCATAATCGATGCGTGGTGGGCGGTCAAGAAGATCCTCAAGCCCAAGCAGGAGACCCTGAACTCGGTCTCCAAGATACTCCTCGGAGAGGAGAAGCTCGACGTCGACCCAAAGAAGATGGATGAGGAATGGGCATCCGACAAGGAGAGGGTCATGAAGTACTGCGAGAACGACTCTCTCCTCGCTTTGAAGGTCCTCGAGAAGGTGGCGATTCTACAGAGGAGCATGGATCTCGCAACCGTTTCGATGCTGCCCCTGGACGACGTCGTGAGCGGCACGACATCACAACTCGTGGACTCGATACTTATCAGAGATGCAGATAGAGAGCATGTCGCTGTGCCCATGACGATGCGATCGGGCGAGGACGTCGAGACCATCGAAGGCGGCTATGTGCATGAGATGCAGTCAGGACTGTTCCACTGGGTTCTGACACTTGACTTCCGAAGCATGTACCCGAGTATGATCATCTCCAAGAACATCTGCTTCACAACTCTCCATCCCCAAGGGACTGTGGTCTCGCCTACTGGCGCCAAGTTCCTCGACAAGAGCGTTAGAGAAGGTCTGCTGCCGCGCATACTAGTGCGGCTCATGGACGAGCGTGCGACGACCAAGAAGGCAATGAAGGATGCCCAGACGCCTGACGAGAAGGACTACTTCAACGGTCTCCAGGAGGCGATCAAGATCCTCATGAACTCCTTCTACGGTGTGCTCGCGTCCTCATTCTACAGGTTCACCGACCCCAAGATAGGCGCCAGCATCACAGCGTTCGCTCGGGAGGCAACAAAGGACCTCATCAGAAAGCTCGAAGCGGAGAACTTGAAGGTCATCTACTCGGACACTGACTCGGTGTTCTTCCTCTCGCCCACTCCGAATCTGGATGACAGCGTCAAGTTGGGCCAGGATATCGCGGAGAGGTTCTCATCCGGCGGTGTCGTTCTCGAATTCGAGAAGATCATGGAGCCCTTCTTCTCGCATGGCATGAAGAAGAGGTACGTCGGCCGGATGGTCTGGCCGAGGCAGGAGCTCATCGTCAGAGGCTACGAGATGCGCAGGACCGATTCGTTCGACCTGCAGAGCGAAGCTCTGTCCAAGGTCTTCGAGAAGGTCCTAGACGGGGATAACCAGGGTGCTGTGACCTACACGCGCGATGTCATCAACGATCTCATGAGTGGCAAGATCGATCCTTCCAGACTGGTCATATCCCGCTCGGTCCGCGAGGCGAGCCAGTATAAGTCGAGCGAGAACATGATCAATGTGCGTGTCTTCAAGAAGCTGAAGGAGCTGGGGTACGAGGTCGTCCCCGGGATGAAGGTCTCCTGGGTCGTTACAGACAGTAGGGCCTCACCTCAGCAGTTCGAACCCTGGGTCGGGGGCAGGCCGTTCAACGGCAAACCCGATTACAAATACTACGCAACGAGGCTAGCTGCCACGATCGCGCGCGTGACCGACTCGTTCGGATGGGATGAGAAATCTCTCTTGTCGGGCATCCAGCAGTCATCTTTACTGGAAAACGACTACGTGACCAAGCGTGAGGCGAGGGCCACCGCCCAGCCAAGGAAAACGGACAAGAAGCTCAATCTGGACAACTTCATGTAGGGCTACAACAGGTTTATATAAGCCAACTCTTTTGGTGTGTCCCGCAGCGGCGAGATCCGCCTGGTCTCGCAAGGGAATGTGCGCTTAGGCGTGAACCCATGAACAGCTGGATGTGACTTAATGGCAGAAGAGGCAAAGAAGGCTCCCGCAAAGAAGGAGCGAAAGGCGAAGGCACCGGTTGAGGTGCCTGTTCTGGTACCGGTAGCACCACAGCCAGATGCAAAGGCTGGCGAGCCCAAGAAGGGTGGCAGCACCCGGAACATGTATCATTTCATGGGCGAGGCCTGGAAGGACCAATCTAGCGACGCGATGAGAGACCTGATGTGGCAGAGGCTCGTTGATTGGAGAAAGGAAGGCACATTCGTCCGCGTTGACAAGCCTCTGAGGCTTGACAGGGCCAGAGCTTTGGGATACAAGGCCAAGCAGGGCTATGTTGTCGTCAGGGCAAAGGTCAGGAAGGGTGGCCTGAGAAAGCACAGGATCAAGAAAGGCCGCAAGCCCAAGAGGAAAGGTATTCTGAAGATCACCATGAGGAAGAGCATTCAGAGGATCGCGGAGGAGAGGACTGGAAAGCATCATCCGAACCTGGAGGTCCTTGCGTCCTACTGGGTCGGAGAGGACGGCCGACACAAGTTCTACGAAGTCATCATGGTCGACCCGAACCACCCGGTCATCAAGGCCGACCCCAAGATCAATTGGATATGTAGCCCTAAGCAATCCGACCGCGCCAACAGAGGCCTCACACCCGCTGGGAAGAAGGGCAGAGGTCTTGTCAGAACCAGGGGCATGGGCGTCGAGAAGAACCGGCCTTCCCTGAGAGCTCATAACAGGCAAGGGACTTAGCCGCGGATCCTTGCCAGCAAACCCTTTGTTTCTTCTTCGTTCATTCCGACCAAGGGATAGAATACCGGAAGGTCACCTTTGATCGCTCCGCGTTTTTCAATCTCCTCCAACCCCCACGAGAGAGTGATGCCTATGCAGCCGTTCTTGCTGGCCAGCGCCATCATGTCTTTCTCCGGTATTGCAGTCTTGAGATTCGGATACCAGTTCCGAAGCGGCTCGACCAATGACTCGTCCTCAGTCACGACCAGGACCGAGCAGCCGCGCTTCATCATGAGCCAAGTCGACGCGATCCCATTCTCAGAATCGAGCATGGAGAGCATCCGCCCCTGAGTCCCAAGCGGCATCCCGCCGGGTCCGGGCAGCGCAGAGCTGAAGAGGTATGCGTTTCTGTCGCGCACCTCCACGAAGATCTCGACATCAGGATTGTCCAACCCGACCCTGATCCCTATCTCGTTGAACTTGTCGAGTATCGCCTTTCCGAGGTGCTCTGCGAGCGTCTGGCTCGTATATGGGTGATTCCCGGACCTCCTGGAACGAATCGCAAACGAGGCATTGCTGAACAGGAGGGGTTCGGAGAAACCAAGGACATCCTTCGTAAGAGCTGAAAGCTCGCTCGATACCTTGGTCACGGGGCTGAACGATACAATGCCGAAGGTCCTCGAGAGTATCTCGCATGATTTCCTCCAGTCGTCCGAGTCGACGAACAACCGTCCTCTTGTCTGGGAGATCACGCAAGGGGTCTTCGCGAGCGCATGCCGGGTCCGAATATCCGCAACCAGCTGCTGCTCGAACCTCCTTCGGACCGAAGCGCTCTTCAGACCTATCTCACCATATCTCACGAGGAGCGTGGGCATCGTCTCGCCCATGACCGTGTTCTTCAATAAACCTTTCACACGGAATATGTGGCGTAGAGAAAGTCTAAACTAGGTGTTCCGCATTGGGTGTTTCAGCGAGCCCAAGAGGGGTATATTGAACACCAATCGAAAGACAACGATTTCTTTGAAAAAAGTGTGTGAGCCCCCCGGTCCGAAAGCCAAAGCGTGGGTGAAGCGAGACAACGCCGTTCTGTCGCCGTACAACAGGCCATACTACTACCCAATGGTAGTAGAGAAGGGCCACGGCTGCATAGTCGAGGACGTCGACGGGAACGAGTATGTCGACTTCAACAGCGGACTCGGGGCGATGAATGTCGGCCACTGCCATCCGGAGGTGGTCAAGGCCATAAGCGACCAGTCGAAACGACTGCTGCACTACTCGTACACGGACTTCTACTACCGGTACGCAGTGGAGCTGGGCGAGAAATTGCAGAAGATCACGCCCGGCAGCTTCCAGAAGAAGGTCTTCCTGAGCGGGAGCGGGGCGGAGAGCATCGAGGCGTTCGCCAAGGTCGCGAGATGGCACAGCAAGCGGCCGCAGTTCCTGGCGTTCACGGGCGCGTTCCACGGAAGGTCGATGGGCGCTCTGAGCTTCACTGCCAGCTCGATCGGCCAGAAGGCCAGGTACTTCCCGACGATGCCCGGCGTTGAGCATGTGCCGTACGCGTATTGCTACAGGTGCCCATACAAGATGAACTTCCCGGAATGCGACTACTGGTGTGTTGATTTCATAGATGACTGGGTCTTGAAGAAGTTCTTGCCTCCTGAAGAGGTGGCGGCTTCATTGATCGAGCCTATCCAGGGCGAGGGCGGATATATCGTCCCGCCGAAGGACTATCATAGGCGCCTCAAGAAGCTGATGGACAAGTACGGAATCCTTTACGCCGTAGACGAGGTCCAGTCAGGCATGGGCAGGACGGGAAAGTGGTGCGCAATCGAGAACTTCGGGGTTATCCCTGACATAGTCTGCATGTCAAAGGCGCTCGGCGGAGGTATATCCTTGGGCGCGACCATAGGTCGCGCGGAGATCTACGACTGGGCTCCAGGATCGCACTGCACGACCTTGGGCGGAACGCCGGTCGCATGCGAGGCGTCCCTTGCGACGATGAGAGTCATCGAGAAGGAGAAGCTGAGGGAGAACGCTGTGAAGCAGGGCGACTACGCGGTCAAGAGGCTCAAGGAGTGGGTCGACCGGTATGAGATCGTCGGCGACGTCAGGGGCAAAGGCCTCATGATAGGCGTCGAGATCATAACGGACAAGAAGACCAAGAAGAAGGATGGTGACGCTGCACACGACATCATCCACCACGCATGGAAGAAGGGTGTGGTCGCGATAGGCGCGGGTGAGAACTGCTTTAGAATCGCGCCTCCGCTTGTAATCACGAGGGACCTCTTGGACTTCGGGCTCGACAAGCTCGAGGAGTCGGTCAAGGAGGTAATGAAGGCGAAGTGAACCGGCCGTCCGAAGTGACGGTCGGGGAAAACCCATTTCTGTTTCATTCATCTGGATATGTGGAGATAGAGAACATGGTGAAATCATACAATCTGAAGGGTCCCAAGATCGTGGTGGAGCCGCCAGGACCCAAGTCGAAAAATGCGTTGGCTCGGAAGGAGAAGTACATCACGAACGGCATAAAGATAGGTCTACCCGCGGCACTTGATGTCGCCGAGGGACCGTTCATGAGGGACGTCGACGGCAACGTATACCTGGACTTCACGGCCGGCATCGGTGTCCATAACTGCGGGCACAGGCCAGCAGCTATGGTCAAGGCATGTCAGGATCAGCTGGACAAGTTCATACACATATGCTTCATGGTCTCCCCGTATGAATCCTACCTGAGGCTCGCCGAGGAGATGTCGAAGATATGCCCCGGCAACCTGACCAAGAGCATATTCCTAAACAGCGGGTCGGAGGCGATAGAGAACGCCGTCAAGATCGCCAGGGCGTACACCAAGAAGAAGTGGATACTGTCGTACAAGACCGCGTTCCACGGTAGGACCTTCCTGGACATATCTCTCACCGGCAAAGAGAAGCCGTACAGAGAGGGTTTCGGCCCGCTCGTGCCGTACATACAGCTCCTCGACTACGCAAACTGCTACAGGTGCCCGTTGTGTCTGGAGTACCCCTCGTGCAACTTGGCATGCGCTGATACGATCAGAACGATCATGGAGACGTCTCCGCTGCAGGGCGATGTGTGCACACTCGTCGGCGAGCCGGTTCAGGGCGAGGGTGGATTCATCCCGCCGCCCCCAGGTTACTGGCAAAAGATCAGGAAGATCTGCGACGACAACGGAGTGGTGTTCATAGATGACGAGGTCCAGACAGGGTTTGGCAGGACCGGCAAGATGTTCGCCATAGAGCACTGGAAGTGCAATCCGGACATGCTGGTCTCTGGCAAGGGTCTCTCGCTTGGAATGCCGCTGGGCGGTGTTACAGGCAAGGACGAGATCATGTCCGCGCCCGGACCTGCTAGTCTTGGCGGCACATTCGGCGGCAATCCCGTGTGCTGCGCAGGCGCTCTCGAATCGATCAAGCTGACGAAGAAGGCTCTGCCCAACACGAAGATGATCAACAAGGTCGAGCTGAAGCGCCTGAAGGAGTGGAAGGAGGACGTGGAGGTCGTGGGCGACGTTCGTGGCCTTGGCGCGATGCTCGGCATGGAGCTCGTCAAGACAAGGAAGGGCAAGGAGCCCGTGCCCGAACTGACCAGAAACATCCAGCTGAACTGCTTCAAGAAAGGTCTCTACATCCTGACCGCAGGGACATACAGCAACGTGATAAGGCTGCACCCGCCGCTCATAATCAGGCAGAATTTGCTGGAGAAGGGTCTCGACATCCTCGAGTCGGCCCTGAAAGAAGAGACTAAGAAGGCCGGGTTGTAGGCCAGTCTCTTCTGTCCAAACCCCTTATCTCGCATTTTCTGAATGTAGAAACGTGGACGCTGTCTCAGGAGCTCACCTGACGGCCCAGGCAGAACAGATGTCATCTTCGCATGATGGGGCTAGCTAGATCGGAGGATTGATGGCAATGTCGCCTACCGAGGATTTAATCCCTTTTTCGATTTCTCGGCCTGGAATTAGCAATTCGTCTGAGGGCATTTCTGTCCCCAGTTCTCCCTCCGTTTATGTGTCATTGCCAGTGCTTCGAATAAGGCCTCCCTTGCGTGAGACTCATCGATGCCTTCACACCACAACGTATATTACGAGGAAGCACATTCGGGCGAACAAGGCCAAGATTTACTGATGTATCTGCAGGTTTAGGCCACGAAAGCTGAAAGTCTTCCGAATGGAAAGATAGAATGAAGAATGGAATGGGGGGCAGTGGAGAGATTCTTTATGATCTCGTCTCAGCCTCTGCGTATGCTAGCCATCCGGGTTCAGCATCGGCGAAGTGCAGACCTTTTCGAGCAGATTTCAGGTCCTCTGGCCGAGTGAAGTCGCAGATTAGCTTGGGAGAACAGATAGCATGGCACTCTTGACTGAAGTGAAGAAAGACTATGGAAAACTGAAGAACTACGTGAACGGGGAATGGATAGACTCTACCTCTGGCAAATACATTGACATTGAGAACCCGACCACGGGGGAAACCATAGGACAGGTTCCTATGTCCAGCGTCGACGAGACCAAGGCCGCCATCGAGGCAGCTAACGAGGCATGGTGGGCGTGGAGAGAGACCCCTCCGATTACGAGGGCCAGAGTGTTCTTCAAGCTCAAGGAAATTATGGAACAGCATTTCGAGAACATCGCGCGGATAATGGTACAGGAGCAGGGTAAGACAATTGACGAGGCGCGAGGCGAGACCAGGCGGACGATTGAGAACGTCGAGACTGCCGCTGGGATTCCATCGCTAATGATGGGATACAGTCTTGAGGATGGCGGAGCGGAGGGCATCGACGAGGAGGCCGTGATATCTCCTCTGGGCGTTTTCGGAGCAGTATGCCCGTTCAACTTCCCCGCGATGATCCCTTATTGGTTCTGGCCATACGCCGTTGCCACCGGCAACACCTACATCATCAAGCCTTCGAGCCAAGTGCCCTTGACCCAGAACTACTTGACCCAGCTGGTCGATCAGGCTGGATTCCCACCCGGAGTCCTGAATATCGTGAATGGCAGTCACGAAGTGTCTGACACTCTGATGGAGCACCCGAAGGTGAAGGGCATATCGTTTGTAGGCTCCACGCCGATCGCGAAGTACATCTACAAGAAGTCGGCTGAGAACGGCAAGAGAGTCCAGGCTCAGGGCGGTGCCAAGAACTCCCTCGTGGTGATGCCGGACGCGGTCCTGGACAGGACCGTTTCGAATATGCTAGCATCCTTCTACGGATGCGCTGGCCAGAGATGCCTTGCAGGCTCGAATCTCGTGGCAATAGGCGACGTGGCCGAGCCTCTCCTCAAGAGTCTTGTGGAGAGATCCAAGAAGATCAAGGTGGGCTATGGCCTCGATGAGAGCGTGAACATGGGGCCGGTCATTTCCGCCAAGGCCAAGAAGAAGGTCATCGAATACATCGACGGCGCGGAGAAAGAAGGTGCTAAGGTCCTGCTCGACGGCAGGAAGATCAAAGTCCCAGGCTACGAGAAGGGCCACTTCGTAGGTCCGACGGTCATCGACGGCGTCACGCCCGACATGAAGATTGCCAAGGAAGAGGTGTTCGGACCCGTCGTGGGCTACATGAGGATGAATAGCCTCGATGAGGCTCTGGACTTCATTCATTCGAGCCCGTTCGGAAACGCCGCATCGATATACACCCAGAGCGGCAAGCTGGCCCGCGAGTTCCGATACAGATGTCAGGTCGGGAACGTCGGGATCAACGTCGGCTTGGTCGCGGCGATGGCATACTTCCCGTTCGCGGGGTACAAGGATTCGTTCTTCGGGGACCTCCACGGTCAGGGTCAGGACGCAGTAAAGTTCTTTACGGACAGGAAGGTTGTCATCACTCGGTGGTTCTGATGGTTGAGTGCGATTTCCCTGAGTGCAATACGTTCGGATCGGTAATCAGGTTCGCGCTGGAGCTGGAGAAGGGCGCTTCAGGAGTGTACGAGGAGCTGGCCAGGGAACCTCGCGTGGCACCTGCTGCGGAGATGTTTAAGGCTCTCGCTGCGGCCCACAAGAAGCGCGGGGAACTGCTCGAGTTCACC
>JBGQAM010000081.1:0-7449 GCA_041494275.1 Thermoplasmata archaeon
CGTCGTCCCCGTTTTCATCTACGAGAAGCTAGGCCCATGGGCCTCGCTCAAGAGAAGCGTCTCTATCCTGAAGAACACATGGGGAGAGGCGCTCGTGGGCAATCTGGGACTAGGAGCGATCTTCTTCCTTCTGGGCCTCGCGGGCCTCATACCCATCATCATCGGACTCTTGATAATGACCGTATGGTCGATCGTGATCGGCATAGTCATCGCCATAGTCTACTGGATTGTACTGGGACTTGTCGCGTCGGCAGCGCAATCAGTATTGGTCGCAGCGCTCTACAGATACGCCACGACTGGCAAGATATCCGAGGAGTTCGAAGGGCTCTCGTTCCAGAACCCCTGGGCCGTGCCCAAGCGGATCTGAAGATCAGCCGTGAAGCTTCTTGGTGAGCTTCGCAACGCGCCTGCCGTACCTGACGCAGACCGCCTCCGCCCTCTTGTCAGGCTTCTCTATCGCCACGGGTCCGTAGTGATCGCCCAAGGAATCGCCGCAGACGATCATGCCGTGGATCAGAAGGCTCTGCAGGATCGCTATGATAGTCGTCTCATTCCCGCCGCCGACGTTGGCGCTTGATGAGAAAGCTCCACCGACCTTGTCCTGCAGTTTCCCGTGGTGCTTGATACTCTTGTCCAAAAGGTCCTTTATCGGCGCTGCTGGCCCCCCATAGTAAGTGGGCGAACCGATGATTATCCCATCGTACTCCCTGAGGTCGTCCACCTTGACTTCCTTGACGTTCTTCGTGTCGACATCGACACCTTCATCCATGACCCCCTTCTGGATCAGGTAGGCCATCTTCTTCGTGTTCCCTGAGCGAGAGTAGTAGCATATGAGTATCTTCGCCACGATTGTTCCCTCCGATTGGCATGGAATCGCATGCATATGCCTTAAACAATGGCCCGATATCGTTCGAGTTGATGTCGCAGTGCTCTCCCTGCCAATACGAACTTTGATGTAAGGATACTGGATTTACAGCATCGAAAGGGGAGGGCTTGGCCTGCGTGTTTGTCACAGGTGCAGAAAAGAGACGGAGGACATGTTCTGTCCCGCTTGTCACGTTTTGACTTATCCCCCAAGGGCGGCTGGCACGACCCCCACATCAGCCGCTGGAGACACTTTCGATTGCACGGTCTGGCAGGGCCCAAATCGGTCCAGGGGGATAGAGGTTCCACCTAGCGAGAGGGAGAAGTTCTTCTCGAAAAGGCACGACATGGTTGTGCTCCACATCGAAGGCAAGAGGAGCGTTGCCCCTCTGGGACCGCAGTTCTGGAAGAAGCCGGCTGTCATCAAGAAATCCCTGGATGATTCTGGAAGGGACCAGTTAGTCAAGTTTTTCGAAAAACATCATCTCCTGCCCCCCCAGCAATCAATCAAGGAGAAAGGGATAGTCGACACCATCGTCTTCGAAGTCATCACTCCGACGGAGGAGTTCAAAATCGGGGTGACGGAAAAGCAAGAGGAAGAAGGCAAGGGCGACCGGGACTAGATCAGCTTCAGTTCCTTTCCGACCTTCTCAAAAGCGCCCAGAGCCTCGTCGAGGTCCTTCTTCGTCAGCGCCGCGTTCATGATTGTCCTTATCCTTGCCTTGTCTTTCGAGACCATCGGAAACACTATCGGCAAGGCGAACACGCCGAGGTCGAACAACCTCGAGCTGAACATCTTCGCAGTCCCACTCTCTCCTACCATGACGGGGATGATTGGTGTCTGGCTCTTCCCGGTATCGAATCCGAGATCACGAATCCCCTTCCTGAAGTAGTCGGTGTTCGTCCAGAGATTCCGTACATGCTTTGGCTCGGTCTCAAGGACGTCTATTGCTGCGATGCACGCGGCGACAACCGCTGGCGGATGTGAACCGCTGAGGAGCCATGTTCTTGATTTATTGAATGCGAAGTTGACAAGGTCTCGCGTGCCCGAGACATGGCCTCCGACCACGCCGAACGCCTTCGAGAATGTTCCCATCTCGACATGGACATCGTCCCTCTTGAGTCCAAAGTGCGATACGATGCCCCTGCCACCATCGCCAAGTACACCCTCTCCGTGCGCGTCGTCCACGTAGACCATCGCACCATGATCGTGCGCAACTGGCGCTATCTTGTCAACGGGCGCGATATCTCCGTCCATGCTGAACACGCCGTCCGTGATTATCAGTATCCTTCTGTAGGCGGGGACGTGCTCCTCGGCTTTCTTCAGGACGACTCCCAGGTCTTCGACATCACAATGCCTGTATACCGCGCGGTCCGCCTTCGACAATCTTACACCGTCGATTATGCTCCCGTGGTTCAGCTCATCACTGACAATGATGTCTCCGGCGTCTGCTAGCTGCGGGATCAGACCAGCATTCGCGGCGAATCCCGTCTGGTACACCAGCGACGCCTCAGCGTCTTTGAACTTCGCAAGACGACGCTCAAGTTCCATGTGAAGGTCCATGTTCCCGGCTATCGGCCGCACCGACCCGGACCCGGCACCATGAGTCCTAACCGCGTCGATGGCGGCTTTCTTCAGCTTTGGGTGATTGCTGAGGCTTAGATAGTTGTTCGAACAGAGCATCAGCACCTTCTTGCCGTCCACTACACAGCGCGGAGTGCTGGGGCCCTCGAGGACGCGGAGCTTCCAGTCGAGCTCCCTATCTACCAACTGCTCGTACTCTTCTCTTAGAAATCCGACAGGGTCTCTCCGGACCATCTCCTCACCACTCGGGCTTGAGCGAAACCTTCGCAGCCTGCTTCGTGCGAATGAGTTCCATGCCTTTCTCGATGTCCCTTATGGGTAGGGTATGGGTGATTACGGATGAAAGTTTGGCCCTGAAGGCGGGGTTCTTGAGCACTTTGAACATCGTATCCCATGTCTGGAACATCTTCCTGCCAGTTATGCCGAACACGGTTGCAGATTTGAAAGTGATCGCATTGTTGATGTCCAGAGTCACAGGATCGCTGTATAGTCCCAGGATAGACACCCTCCCACCAGGAGTGAGCATCTCGAACACCTGTCTCAGAGCGGGAGCGGCACCGGACATCTCGAGGCATACATCCGCACCGTCGTCGTTCGTCAGCTCCTTGACCTCCTTGACTAGTGCGCCGTTCCCCATGGCGGCATCCAGCACAACGTCCGCGCCCATCCTCTTCGCAAGCGCTGACCTGACCTTCTCGCTCGCCAGCTCTGTCGCGATGATTTGCCTTGCGCCGACGGTCTTCAGAAGTGCGATGGCCATGAGTCCGATCGGCCCGCAACCGGCAACGACGACGTTCTTCCCCTTGATGTCATGGAAGCAGTCGTTAGGGAAGACCGTGAAAGTGGCATTTCCCAAAGGTTCCAGCAGAGATCCGAGGCTCGGTTCCATTCCTCTTGGGAGCTTGATCGCATTTCTCTCTGGAAGCTTCACGTACTCTGCGAACACGCCATCGGTGTCAACTCCCAGGATCTTCATGCTCCTGCAGATGTGCATCCGGCCTGTCCTGCACTGATAGCATGTGCCGTCGACGATGTGTGTCTCGGCAGACACTATGTCGCCGACCGCGATCTTCTTGACGCCCTTACCAACCTCGACGACTTCGCCGCAGAACTCGTGGCCGAACACAATGGGGAGCGTTTTGACCCGCTTCTGTGCCCAGTGGTTCCAGTCCCAGATGTGGACATCGGTACCGCAGACTGAGGTCATCTTCGTCTGTACGAGCACTTCGCCCTTGCCAGCAACGGGCTTGGCTACTTCCTCTATCTCCGCTCCGGGCTCCCTGTTCCTTTTGACAACCGCGTGCATCGTACGGTCACAGCTCCTATTGTCTAAGAGTGGACATTTGTTAGGGTTCTTAAGCGATTTGGGGATACAATGAAGTTCGACAGTTGAGCTCCTTCGTCGCTACAACGACATGGTCTTCCGAGCAACTGGACACTCGACGGCCCTCCCGCACTTCCCGAAGAGGTCCGCGTGTTCTGTGTGGACCGGAATGACGACCTTTGGCTTGATGTCTCGGATCATGTGGAATATCTCTTCCATGTTCGCGTGCCCGGACGCATGCGCCTGGTGAAAGTCCAGCTTGAACGAAGAAATCCAATTCTTGAGAACCTCATCCTGCACGTCGTCCTCCTCGAACGGCTCGCTCTTTGACCTGATGAAGAGGCTCCCTGGACTTGGCAGGATATCTATGAGCTCGGCCAGCTGCATGAAGTCATTGTGGAAGATCAGCTGGTTCTGGCGCTTGGCCACATCCTCTGAGTTGACCACATGGTCATTAGATCCATGCATTTCTATGTAGCGCTTCTCGTGGGGGAATGGTTTGGACATGCCCTGGCGGACATAGACCAACATGTTGGGGTCGGTCATCGGATCTGGAACGGATATCCGGTTGTCGCCCTTCAGAGACTCGAGCAGATGGGCAATCTTGGCCGATACCACGAACTTCCTGCCGGTCGCCTTTGCCACATCCCGGAAGGTGCGCATGCGGTCGACGTCCTTCGGATAGAACGAAACGATGGCGAGCTTGTTCTTGTGGCTCGCCACGAGCTCCCTGGCTCTCACTCCGACCTCCATCTCTGAGAGGTCTTCTCTTGGGTCGCTGGACGAGACCCGCGTACCTTCACATATCAGGGCGATCGGGTTCTCCGCTGCCGCTCGCCTCACGAACTCCTTGGTCATGTCACTCCTTGGCCCGTGAGCCCTGAGGTCACCCGTGTAGACCACACATCCGGCGGATGTGTGGACGAGGAAGCCGTAGGCTCCAGGCACGGAATGATCCACGTGTATCGGCTCGACCTCGATCGAGCCTATCTTCACCTTCGACCCCGTCCTGAACGTCTTGAATTCGTGCTCTCCAAATGAGATACCCGTGCCGCCAGTCGTCTCCCAGGATTTCCGGATGGCGTCTGCAGCCGCGCCCAGGTATACTGGTACGTCGTCATCCACGAACTTGAGATGCATCGCATGGTCGAAGTGCATATGCGAGATGAACATCGCGTCGAATGCAGGCTTCTCATATTTGAGATCCGTGTGCACTAGCCATCTCTTGCCATATAGGCCCCGGATCTTCGGCATCAAGTCGAAATGGAAGTAGTCTTTCAGCCCTGTCCTAGACTCGCGAGGCTTCAGCCAGTCCGCGAAGAAGTCGTCCTTGAAATTGAACTGCTCACCGAAATCGAGGAATATCCTCGTGTCCCTATCCTCGACCAGGATCTTGTTCCCACCTATGTGGTCTGCCCCTCCGTACACTGTGATGTTCGTCATCTGTTCATACTCTGCTCTCGTGTCCGATGGCCTACCTCATGCACCTGGAATGGCAATCAACCTTTTGGTGGGGACTCGAGAGCGATCTTGCGTTCTGAGCACTCCTCCAGAGGCTGGATCGAAATCATCCAACGAAGCTGTGTAGGCTCTGCTGTGACCCATCTCCTCCGCCAAGTCCGCGATCTTGAGCCATGAAGGGAGGTCTGAGACTCCCTTTATCCTCGTTGCTTTCGCCCACGAGTTGTATATCCGGTCCACGAGGATGGCCTCTATGCCCCGCCTCCTGACTGGGTAGAGATCCAGCACCGGCATGTCACCTACCATAACTGATTCGTCTCTCCGGAGACCTCGCTTCGAGAGATATTGCGCGATCTGCTTTCCCTTGTCTCCATTCAGCATGATATCATCGAACAAGTGGCGTATTCCGAACTTGTCGAGCAACGCCCCAAGGATGTCCTCAGGGTTCTTTGAGACAAGACAGAGCGTATCGACTTGAGACCTGAGCCGTTCAAGCGATTCCTTCACCCCTCGGTCGAGCTCGAAAAACTCGACCGCAGCTTCTGGGGATGGATCCGCCCAGAACTCCCACCGAGACTTGCCGTTCCTCGGGACATAGAGCGTCCCCTCAGCGTCGAGGAAGACGTGCTTGAACTTCCGGACCTTCTGTGCATCCTGTTGACTCATGGTTCATGGGAGTCGCGATCCAGGTATTGATGGAAATCAGATATCATATCATACCGAGTCATACGATGGGATTGCCCTCAGACGGTCGACCGGGAGCCACATTTAATATTAGTATGATAATTATAATTACGGTATCACAAGAAGTAAAAGCAACCTGAGACCTACAGTATCTCGGCGATAGGAATGGTTGTTGTCTTTGGAACCCTCGGCTTCAGGCCCAAGTCACTGATCCCCACGATTAGATCTACTCCAAATGTGGACAAGGTTGTGTTCTACTGCGGCGCTGACAAGTCCGAGGCGAACGCGGTCAAGAAAGTCTCGGATGCAAAGAAGGAAGTGCTGAGCTACTGCGGTGCCATGAAACTCAGCGTCGAGGCCGTCGATCTAGATGATCCGTTCGACTTCAAGAGCATCGCGATGAGAATCAGGAGCGACATTCGGAAGCACAAGCGCGCAGGAAAGGAAATCGCCATCTTCAACATAGCCGGCGGCACGCGCCCCACATCTGCAGCCGCCCTATTGGTCTGCATACTGGAAGGCATTCCGACAGTGTACGTGCACGACCTGACCTACGAGGAGATTCCGCTCCCCCTTCTGAAGATGGAATATAGCCAAGTGCTGTCAGGAGAGGAGAGAGAGATCCTCAGGACCCTATCCAAGAACAGGTCAAAGAAGCTCACAGAGGTGGAGTTGGCATCGCTGATAGGGAAACACAAGGCCACGGTCAACCACCATCTCCGCAACCTCGTCGCCAAGGGCGCGGTCAGGCTGGAGAGACATCCAAGCGACTTGAGGAAGAAAGTCGTTGTCGTAGAGGAGTCAACGGAGCTTCTCCTTGGTGATGACGAGTGAGAGTCCTCATATCCACTTTCGGATCGGAGGATGCCGACAGGGTCCTCCAAGCTATGAGACAACTCCCATATGACAAATTGGTGCTCGTCGGGGATGATAGAGTCCAGGAATCTGATGCTTTTGCGAGGCTCAACAATCTCGAGGAGATGGCGGGACACACCATCGACTTCGAGACAGTAGATCATGACGATTTCATGGCGCTTGTAGACGGAGTATCTGAAACCCTTTCCAGACACGGAGACAGTGGGAAGAACCAAGTCGTGCTGAACATCAGCGGGGGATCGAAGCTGCTTGGGGATGCGGCCCTGCTCGCGGCATTCCGCGTTGGCGTGGAGACTTTCCACATCGACGATCGGGTTACCAAGCTGCCGGTACTACGAGGGGCCACCGCAAGGGACAGGTTCACCCCTTCTCAGGTCAAGTTGATCGAGTTGATCGGTGATCAAGACCCCGCATTGGGCGATCTCATCACGGGCATGCTGCCATCAAGCAGACAGTCAGCGGAGAGAGTAGTCCGCGAACTGAGGAAGCAGGGAATGCTCATATCAGAAGTGCGCGACAGCAAGGTCCATCTGTCTCTGTCGCCGACCGGGCTTGAAGTGCTCCGCGCGGTCCGTCTGACCATCAGGAATAAGAAAGACTGACTAGGCGTGCTTCTCCAGATCCTCTCCGCCCTCGAAAACCTGCTGAGCGAGAC
>JBGQAM010000061.1:0-10093 GCA_041494275.1 Thermoplasmata archaeon
ATTCCAGGGACATCTCCGGCGATGTCCACTTCAAGCGTCAGGCAAACATCTGGCTTCGTTACGTAGGCAGCGGTTCGAGCCCCTCTCAAACCCACTTCCTCTTGTGTTGTTGCCGCCCCGATCACGGTGTTCGGATGACTGATCTTCTTCTGCACCAGCGTTCTCACGGCTTCCGCGGCAATCCACGTCCCTATCCTGTCGTCGAATGCCTTTCCAATAGCGATGGTGTCAGAGCCATGCTTCTTGCCGTCCTTGAACACTTTCTTCTGCATCATAGAGAAATGGGAGTCCGGAATCACTGGGTTGCCGATTCTGATGCCCATTGCCTTCGCTTCCTCCTCGTTCGAAGCGCCTATGTCAACGAACATCTTCTCCTTGACGACCACTTTACTCCTTTCCTCTGCTGGCAGAAGATGCGGGGGCTTGGCTGCAATCACGCCTGGGACTATGCCTTTCTCGGTTTTCACGAGCACTCTCTGGCCAAGAAGAACCTGGTCGAACCATCCGCCTAGTGGATTGAAAGTGAGAAACCCCAGCTTATTTATCGAAGAGATGATGAATCCAACCTCGTCGATGTGGCCAGGAACCAAAACGACTGGATTGTCAGCTGTCCCCTTCTTCTCGAACATCAGTGAACCGAGCTTGTCGGAATACACCTTGTCGGAGAAGTCCGAAACGTAGCGTTTTACGATTCTCGCAGGCTCTCTCTCGAATCCTGATGGGCCGAAGCAGTTGGTCAGCTCTTCCAGGAATTTCAACGATTGCTGGTCTGTCACTACAATCACCTGTTCGCGAGCATCAGGTTGACTGTAGATAATCCTTGCTGTCGCGAACGGTGACTATGCCGAATCCAGCCGGGGGCAGGTCATCGCGGGAGGAGTGGTTGCGGCAAGGAAATCACCGTTGTATTGCTGTTTCCATTGATTTCAGGTCCTCTGATTCGAAGGCAGAAGTTATAAATTCAAACAACGGCATCACGCGTCAACGTGGGGGGCCAGATATATGTCAGTCGTTCTGCCAGACCTCAAGTACACCAAGGACCATGAATGGGTCAAGGTTGAGAAGAATCTCGCGCGCATCGGCATCACAGATCACGCTCAAACCGAGCTCACCGAGATTGTGTTCGTCGAACTCCCTGCCTCGGGCAAGGAAGTCAAGGCCGGTGAGGTCCTGGGGAACGTTGAATCTGTCAAGACGGTCTCTGAGGTATTTTCCCCAGTCTCCGGGGTTGTGAAAGACTCGAACGGCAAGCTCGTCGATTCTCCCGAGCTTCTTAACAAGGACCCTTATGGCCAGGGTTGGGTCGCAGTTGTTGAGATGAGTGATCCGTCTGAGCTCTCAACTCTCATGAACGCTGACGAGTACAAGAAGCTGCTAGGCGAGTGATCTCTCTCCATTGTTGGCTTCAGTATTCCTTTGTCCTAGGTGAAGCACCATGAAGCAGACGATATCTTCGGATGAGGCCCAGGATTGTTTCTCTGGTTTTCCAGTTGTGCTCGCGTCCGTGGGCGGATCTAAGGACAACGTCATAACGCTGGCGATGTGCCATGTGTTCTCGTTCAAACCTGCTTTGGT
This sequence comes from Thermoplasmata archaeon, assembly GCA_041494275.1. Taxonomy (GTDB): domain Archaea; phylum Thermoplasmatota; class Thermoplasmata; order UBA10834; family UBA10834; genus COMBO-56-21. Next base: position 1,576 of record JBGQAM010000061.1, read on the forward strand.
CGGCGTGGGTATTGCGCCGAAGCGATTCAGCCATCCATTGTTCAAGGAGAGCAAGGATTTCGCAGTCAACATACCAGACAAGAAGATGCTCAGGGCCGTCGAGATATGCGGTTCGAAGAGCGGTAGGAAGGTTGACAAGTTCGAGGCGGCTGGCCTGACCAGAGAGAAGGCTGATAAGATTGGGTCGCCGCTTGTCGCGGAATGCCCTGTCAATGTCGAATGCGTCAAGGTGAAGGAGATCGATACGGGCGACCACACATGGTTCATCGGGGAAGTCGTCGCTGCGAGACGGGACGCCTCTTACAGGACCGCCGACATGCTTCTGTATTGGGGCGAGTACAGGGTCATCGGTGAACTGGTCAAGTAGGTGCGGTCAATGGATGTCAAGACGGCCATACTTTCGAGGAGGAGCATAAGGAAGTACAGAGCGAAGCCTCTTCCAAAGGAAGTCCTCGACGAACTCCTTGATGCGGCGAGACTGTCACCATCATCGATGAACAGGCAGAGGTGGAGCATCATCGTCGTTACCGATGAGGAGACTCGGAAGAAGCTAGTCCCAGTTTCCGGGAACCAGAAATTCGTCGGCGACTGCTCGGCATATCTGGTCGGCGTGACAGAGCCTGGGGCACACTACTCAACGGTGGACATGACTATCGCGCTTGACCATCTATCTCTACGCGCGGTCGAGCTTGGCCTTGGGACGTGCTGGATAGGCGATTTTGAACCTGACAAGGTCAAGGACACCCTGGGAATTCCGAAGGATAGGGATGTCCCGATATGCATGACGCTTGGTTATCCCGCCATTGTCCCGAGAGCGCGCAAGCGAAAGGCGCCCACAGAGCTCTTCCACCGCGACCGATGGGCGAATCGTTTGGATTGAGAGAGTCTTTCCCTGGATGACCTGAACAAGGTTTATCCGTACACGTGCGCCTACGATTCTCGGGGAATGGCCATGAGATGCCCATATTGCGGATTCGAGAATGCCGACAGGACGAGCTTCTGCAATTCGTGCGGGAAGGAGATCGGTTCTCCGACAGCTGCCCCCCAGCCGTCTCCCCCCCGCTATTGCGTCTCGTGTGGTCGGAGCATCCAGTCGGATGCCAATGTCTGCCCCTACTGTGGCCACGACTATAGGGCACAGTGGATGCGACCTCAGACGGTTGAGCAGATCAGCAGCGGCATGAAGATACTGTTCTACATCTTGTCACTGATATTCCCTCTTGCGGGATTCATAATCGGCATCATCTACTATGTCAAACAGGACCCAGAATCTAAGCATGTCGGAAAGATATGCATTGTCCTTGCCATCGTTGGGTTATTCGCGTCAGTCGGCCTCGCCGCTGTCTTGTACGTGATGGTCCTGGGTTTCGGAGGTACCGATAGCAATCCACCCGTGGCAGTTCTCTCACGAAACACTATCACGTATGGCGAGAAGTTCACGTTTGTCGCAGTGAGCTCATCTACTTCTTGGGATGATGTGAGTGTAACCTTGACCGATGGGATAGAATACATCACGTGGTTTCCGCAAGCTTCCGACATGGATTTTGGCTCCCCATCAGAGACTCAGCTTACCGCGGAGTATCTGGACGGAATGCTGGTGAGCTGCGTAGTATATGACATTGCGGGGAACGGCTTGGTGAACGGCGGTGACTACTTCACCCTCACGACGAGTGGTTCGTCGACGTTCACACCTGCCACCACCTATGACGTCACGATAATCTACGAGCCAACGGGATCCTCGATGGCAAGTATCACATTTGTGGGATAATGCCCAGGCTTCGAGATACTGGCCTGGGAATTTATAAATCCCAGTAGACTCTTCCACATTCCACTGCGACCCAGTTGAGCAGTCCTTCCTCGGAGGCTTCAGATTTGTACATGTTCAACACCTGCCCCAGAGATTGTTATGACACTTGCTCGATTGTCACCAAGGTGCGGAACGGTAGACTGCATTCCTTTGAGGCAAACAAGAAGCAGCCATTCACCCAAGGTTTCCTGTGTCCCAAGGGCCAGAACTTGATGCAGTATGTCTACTCCAAACAGAGGGTCTTGTACCCGATGAAACGAGACGGGAAGAAGGGCGAGGGCAAGTTCAAGAGAGTCACATGGGATCAGGCGCTGAGCGAGATCGCAGAGCAGATCAAGACTCGGTCAGCGGCGCACGGAACCGACTCCGTCCTTCAGTACGACTATGCAGGCAACATGGGACATATCCAGCGATACTTCCCAAGCAGATTCTTCAACGCGATCGGCGCTTCGAGGATTACTCATACGATATGTTCTCGAGCCGGTGACAAGGCTCTCGATATCGTCTATGGATCCAGCTTGGGCATGCTACCCGAGGAGATCGAGAAATGCAGATTGATTGTCATCTGGGGAATGAACCCCGCATGGAGCACCCCCCACGGGTTCGAATTGATCAAGAGAGCTCAGAAGCGCGGGGCGAAGGTCTACGTCATCGACCCTATCAAGACTGCAACTGCTGAGATCGGAATCCATCTCCAGATCAAGCCAACTACCGATGCCGCGATGGCTCTTTGCTGTATCAACCACATCATCGAGAACAGACTGTGTGCGGATGAGTTTGTGAAGAACAACACAGCAGGTTTCGACAAGCTATCGGAGATATCGAAGAAGTTCGACCTCAATGCGATGGCCAAGATAACGGGTCTAACCACAAGAGTCATGGAAGACTTCATCGCAGACTATGTGTCGCTGAGGCCAAACTGCATAATGATGGGCTATGGGATGCAGAGGAACAAGAACGGCGGTGAGATGATTCGAGCGATCAGCGTCCTTCCCGCTCTCATAGGCGAGAACAGGGGATTCTTTTATTCGACTGATCTCGATGATTTCGACAGGCAATACCTCGAAGGCTGGGAACTGACCTCACGGAAGAAGATGTACCACAACATGGTTGACCTTGGCCGGACGCTCGAGTCGGGAAAGATCAAGATGGTCTTCGTGTACGATTCGAATCCGCTCGCCACTCTCCCGAACCAAACCCTTGTTCGAAAAGGGTTCGCGCGCGATGATTTGTTCACAGTCGTCCACGACCTGTTCATGACGGACACTGCGGATTATGCGGATATCGTTCTTCCTGCCACAAGCTTCTTCGAGCACCATGATATCCACACCTCGTACTTCCATCAATACGTCTCGACAAACGAAAAAGCGATTGAGCCACTGGGAGAGGCGAAGAGCAACAGCGAGCTGTTCAGAGCTCTTGCCAGCGCGATGAAACTCACGTCGAAGGAGCTGTTCGAAGAGGACGAGAAGATCGCGAAGACACTGATGTCGAGGAGCAAGGCGGTCGAAGGAACCTACGAGGACCTCAAGAAGAAGGGATTCGTGAAGATGCGGGTTCCGAACAGGAACATCTACACGACCCCTACCCGTAAGATAGAGCTGTATTCCGCAACAGCTGCTGCCGAGGGCCTGGGAGGCCTGCCGTCCTATGTGGAGGTTCAGAAGAAGTACCCGTATCAATTGCTGACACCGGTCCACAAGCTGCTCGTGAGGTCACAGTACCATCTTCTCCGTCCTGAGGTCACCCCAGTGGTCTACGTGAACAAGAAGGACGCGCTCGAAGAAAGGATCGAGAATGGGGGAACCGTCACGCTGGCAAACGAGTACGGCGATTGGACAGTCAAGGCGGAGATATCCGAGGCAGTCCCGCCCGGGGTGATGCTCACATACTCCGTCATGTGGCCGAAACTCTCAGGCGGCAAGAACGCCAATTTCCTCACGACTGATTTTGTCCAGAAGTACGGAGGCAATTCTGCCTTCAACTCGACATTCGTGCGATTGGCCTAGGATACAGGGCCGTCTGAAACGCTCTCTCTCGTGGTTTTGCCCCAGAACTCGTCGTGGATGGCAACAATGGTGTTCTTAAGGTCCTTTCTTTCGACGGTGAAGTGGTACGCGACCATCGATGCTCCAGCAGAGATCAAGTCCACATTCACGTTCCTCGCCGCGACCGCGTTGAACACCCTCGCCGCGATGCCTTTCGTCGTCCCGAACCCTTCTCCGACGGTGCACACGAGCGAGACCCCTGGGTTCACTTCGAAGTTCTCGCCCACACTGCCAATTATCGCTTTCACCGCTTTCTTGGCGTTGGGGATGTCCGCCTCGTCTATCAGAACCGCTGCGCATGTCTGCGAGGTCGTGGCCGAGAAGATGTTTATGTTGGCTTTGTGAAGGCAAGCTGTTATGTCCGCAAGGAAGCCGGACTTGTAGCCAGCCCCTGCATCGTAGACCTTCAGGGTGGCCACGTTAGGCAGGTACGAGACGCTCTTGATGATGTCCTTCCTCAGTTGCTTGCTCTTGCCGATCACCGTACCAGGGGCCTCGGGCTTGTAGAGATTCTTTATCACGATCTCGATACCCTTCAATCGAGCAGGCTGGACCGCTCGTGGATGGAGCACTTGGGCGCCGAAGTATGCCAGTTCCGCCGCTTCCTCGTAGGAAAGCCTCTCCAGTATGAACGCGTCCTTGACGAGCTTGGGGTCCGCGCTCATGAAGCCATCGACCTCCTTCCAGATCTCTACGGGCTTAGAGTCCGTGGAATACGCGACAACAGCAGCGGTGTAGTCCGTGCCGCTCCTCCCGACCGTGGCAACGTGTCCGGTCTCAGTCACTCCGAAGAATCCGGTCACGACGGGAACATTCCCTTTCTTGACTGCGCTTGTCAGCACCGGTCCCATGTTCTTCTCGCACTTGTCCAAGATCGCCACGGCGTTCCCGTGCTGTTCGTTTGTGATCATGCCGATCGCGTCTGTCTCCATCGCAATAGCGTCCATCCCTTCGTGGCTCAATCTCGACGCAACCACGACAGCTGACAGTCTCTCGCCGAAACTGAGGATAAGGTCGTTCGTTCTCGGCGTCAACTCCTCTGTGTAGGTGATGCCGTAGAGAAGTCGATCGAGCTTCGTTATCTTGGCTTCTATCAGTTCCAGCGTTTCCTTCCTCTTCTGGCCGTCCTTCTTTGGCAGCATTTCGACGTGTCTGAGCTTGAGTTGGAGCAGGAAGTCATCGATCTCTTTCTCCTGGCGCGGCTTTGATATGAAATCCCTGACCGAGTTGGTGACTCCGGCTGAGGCTGAAACAACTACGATCTTCTGCTCCGTCTCGTCCTTGACGACCTTCGCTACTCTCTGGAGGGCGTCTTCCGATCCGAGGCACGTTCCACCGAATTTCATTATCTTCAAGTTCTCACCTCAGGGCTGCTATCATGCGATCCAATGAATCTCGGTGCCGACATCTTGCTGTGAGTCGTGAGCCGCTCTGGGCGGTGGTCTATCTCTATGACTCTGGGAAGACGTCCGTGAATCGAGACCGAGCCGTCCATCATCGCCAGGCCAGCAATGAAGCCCTCGATCTCCTTGAATGGGTCGAAGCAAGTCTTCAGCGAATCGGCACTTGTCACGCGGTTACCGATTGCGGTGGCCAGCGCGTCCGCCAGGATGGCGTTCTCCGCGATGGCCACTGCGGCGTCCGAGTTGCCGAAGCTGATAGAGTGTCCTAGTCTCCCGCTGGACGTGCAGATGCCGATGATGGTGTTGGTCGGTTCGAGCTCGAGCGCACAGGCCGAACCCGAGCCGGGCTCGCTGAATATCTCCACCGTGCCCGCCGATTCCAGCAACAGTGCGATATCTCCGCCGTTGTCCACCCAGCCGTGAGTGCAGCCTTCGGAGGCCATGGCTTCCATCGCTTCTTGCGCAATCGTACCAGCGACTGTCGCCATCGGCCCGACGCCGGCTGTCCTGGACGCTTCGCACATCCTGCGGATCACTCTCCCGTCGTCGTCCGTGGGGCTGTACGGCTCAAGCGTCGTCAGGAAGAAGTCATCTCGTCTGATCTTCCGCTCGATCTCGGCACGTGCAGCCTTGATGGCGACGACAGCGGGTTCAATGTAGTCTCTGGCCGCGGCTATCGTTGCAGCAGTCTCTTCGATTTCCACCTTTGCGAGAACGAACTCACTCATATCAGGATCTCCATCGCTCGTGGGGGGCATGCGTCGATGCATACTCCGCATGCCACGCACTTCTCCTCTGTGAATGTGATCTTGCCAGTCTTGAAATCGAACGCGAGCGCTTTCGTGGGGCATATGGACACGCACATGCCGCAGTGCGTACACACGTCGTCGTCCCTTCTCACGCCTTCCTTTATCGGCCTCACCCCGACTCCGTTCGATTTCAGGTAGTCTATCCCTTTTCGAATGTCATCGGCCTTCCCGGAGAGTTCGAGGACCATCTTCCCACCGATCTCGTCGATCTCAGCGCGGAGTATGTTCACTAGCAGATGGTGCTTTGCGATGAGGTTGTGTGTGATTGGTGTGTTCGCGGCCTCTGGGCTGAAGTTGAGCACGACTTTGGTCTTCAATTACATCGCCTCCTTTTCGGTTCGGACGTCCAGTGCCTTGAATACCCTGTCCATCGGAAAGTTCTGGACCGGCTTTTCTATCATGAACGCGCCTTTCTGGATCTGGCTCTTGAGTATCTGGGAGATCTGTCGCGCCTTGTACAGACTCGACAGGGATGATGTGGGTATGCGCTTTCCCTTCAGCTCGATCTCACCTGACCTCAGCTCGGCGTAAGTGATCTCCTCCAGCACCGTTCTGGACCGTGCTGGTTGGCTGTAGTCGAACATCGCCGTCACAATCTGGTCGTCCGTGATTGCGCACGCTCTGGCCATCTCTTCGTCCAGGATCGGTATTGGGATTCCGATCCCCAGGCCAAGGGAAGTGCCGTATCTCGTGAATGTGAGGCCACGCAGAAACTCAGAGGACATCTGTTTGAGGTCCCCGATGACAGCTATCGACCCAGCTGCCCTCTTGGGTACGCCCGCTGGCGTTCTAGGCACCCCCGGATTGAACTGTGTGCCCTCCCATATCACGAACCCCTGTGCTCCGCCAAGGAATATCCTCGTACCGATCCCGATGCTCCTGTAGTACGGATCGTTGATCAGCGGCGATAGCTCCCCCGCGGAACTGTAGGTGGCATTGCCGTACTCAGGCAGCAACTTGCCCATGTATGTATACAGAGTTCTCGATCCGGAGTTGGTCGCGACTGCGTAGTTCTGATAGCAGTTCCTGACGTTGAACAGAACAGCTTGGTTGACCGTCTTGAGGCTCACATAGGTGTCGATTTCCTTTTTCGGGTAGCAGTCAGTGCCGTATGCCGTTGCCTTCAGTCTGACAGCTTTCCCTCTGACGAGGTCCTCGATCACGTGCGCTCCTCCGTGCATCATGTTGTTCGTGTCGTCCAGCTCCGTCGCGCCCAGGTACGCATCCACTGCTGCGAGGCCAGCATACGCAGGGATCCCGTCCATCCAGACCTTCTGCATCTTGATCGGAGGGTCTGAGTGGCCGAAGTTGAAGTAAGCGCCCGACGAGCACATCGCTCCGAAAGTGCCTGTGGTGACAATATCGACGTCCTTCGCAGCCTTCTTGACGCCGTTCGATTTGAAGTATTCCTTGAATTCCTGCGCTGTCATCACGACGACGTCCCCGTTCATGGTCTTCTTTCGGATCTCGTCGTAGCTCTTAGACACCGTCTTCTGCTTGGGTCCTTTCTTCTCTGCGCTCAGATCATCCCCTCCTTGTATGCCAGCTCAGCGTTGAGCACGGATCCTCCCGCGCCTCCCCTGATCGTATTGTGAGAGAGAAGGTAGAATCTGAGACAGTCCTTATCCACCCTTATCCTGCCGACCGTCAATGCCATCCCCTTAGCTCTGTCCGGTGTTCCTGCATTTGCGTCCAGCAAGGGCTGCGGTCTGTCCTGCTCCTTCCTGACAATGATTGGTCGGTCGGGTGCGCTCGGCAGCTTGAGCTTCTGCGGCTTCGCCCTGAAATCCGCCAGAGTGCGTGCAATCGACTTTGCGTCGGGCATGTTCTTGTCCCGTATGAACACCGCTTCCAGATGGCCGTCTCTCACGTTTACCCGCGCACAACACGCCTGGATGTTGACTGGCGAGTCGATGAATCTCCCATTCTTGTAGTTCCCCAGTATCTTTCTACCCTCGGCCGTCATCTTCTCCTCCTCGTTCTTAATCCATGGGAGGACGTTGCCGTGGATGTCAAGCGAGGAGACTCCTGGGTAGCCTGCTCCCGAAAGCGCCTGGTAGGTGGCGACATCGACTTCTCTGAACCCGAACTCATCCACCAATGGCTTCAGGCCCAATGCCAACCCCGTCACCGAGCAGTTTGCGTTCGTGACGATGAAGCCCCCGTTCTTCCTCCTCTTCTTCTGGGCCTCGACGGAGGCGAGATGGTCCGGGTTTATCTCTGGTATCAGAATTGGTGTGTCGTGTTCCATCCTGTGAGACGCAGCGTTAGAGAAGACGGCCATGCCGTGCTCGGCGCACTCATCTTCGACCGGGCCCGCAACATCCGATGGCAGGCCGCTGAATGCGATTTCGACGCCTCGTTTTCCCAGTGCGGTGGGATTTGTGGCGCTGATCGTCTCATCCCCTATTCGTGGATTCATCTCGACGTCACTGAGTTTCCAGACGTCTG